>NZ_JBQENK010000026.1:0-84835 GCF_052044735.1 Pseudomonas sp. 22526 | reverse complement strand
CAGGTGCGCCGGCACCATATAGTCCGGCAGGCGGGCCTTCAGCGCCCGGCGCAGGGTTTCGCGGCAAGTCGCCTGGGCGGCGCTATCCGCGGCCACTGTCGGGTCCAGGGCAACGATGTAACCCACCAACTGCTTGCCGCTCGGCCCATCCTGGGCCACCACCACGGCTTCGCGTACCGCATCCTGCTCGCGCAGGCGCGCTTCGATCTCGCCCAGTTCGATACGGAAACCGCGGATCTTCACCTGATGGTCGACCCGACCCAGGTAATCCACCACACCGTCCGGACGGCCACGGGTCAGGTCGCCGCTGCGGTACACACGGCTGCCTGGAGCACCGAACGGGTCCGGGACAAAACGCTCGGCAGTCAGCGCCGGACGCTCCAGGTAACCGCGGGCCACGCCTTCACCACCGAGGTACAGCTCACCGGCGACACCGATCGGTTGCAGGTTCAATTGGGCGTCCAGCACATAACCGCTGCGGTTGCCCAGCAGTTCGCCAATCGGTGCATAGGCCGCGCCACATGGGTCGCCTTTGCGGGCTTTCCACAGCAGTGGCGTGACCACGGTTTCGGTCGGACCGTAACCGTTGAACAGGTAGGTCGGACGCAAGGCACGCCAGGCCAGGTCATAGCTGGACTGCGCCACGGCGTCGCCACCGAAACAATACACCCGTACCGCCGGTGGGTTGCCGTCACGTTCGGCATGCTCGGCCAGTTGTTGCAGGTACACCGGTGGGAACACACCGACGGTGACGCCATGGCGATGCATCTGCGCATAGGTGTGCTCCGGCAGCCACAGGCTGTCGTCGCGGATCAGTACCCGGGCACCGTTGATCAGTGGGTGCATCCAGCCTTCGTGGGAACCATCGAAGGCAAACGACATGAAGTGCAGCTCGCAATCCGCCGGAGTCATTTCATAACGTTCGCCGGTGGCGATGATGTGCGCCACCAGCGGACCGTGGGATACCGCCACGCCTTTCGGCATGCCGGTGGAGCCGGAGGTGTAGATCACGTAGGCGAGGTTGTCGCCGTCCAGGGCCACGTTCGGTGCGCTGTCGTCCTCCCCTGCCCAGTCCTGGGTGCGGTCCACCGCCAGACTGTCCAGCCCGTCCGGAATCGGCAGCTGTTGCTGCACCGCGGTATGGGTCAGCAGCAATTTGGCGCGGCTGTCCTGCATCATGTACAGCAGGCGATCGCGCGGGTATTCCACATCCAGCGGCACATAGACGCCGCCGGCCTTGAGTACCGCGAGGAAGGCCACCATGATTTCCGCGCTGCGCGGCATGGCAATCGCCACCCGCACCTCCGGGCCGACGCCACGGGCGATCAGGGCTCGGGCCAGGCGGTTGGCGCTGCGCTCCAGCTCGCCGTAAGTCAGCTGCTGCTCGCCAAAGATCACCGCCACCGCTTCCGGGTTTTCCCGGGCGCGATCAGACACCAGCTCATGCACCAGGCGCTTGGCCGAGAAGCCGGAGTCCGTGCGATCCCACAGGCTCAGGATCTGCTGCTGTTCGCTATCGTCGAGCAGCACCACTTGAGCAACACTCTGCTGTCGGTCGGCGACCATGCCTTGCAACAGGTTCTGCCAATGCCGGGCCATGCGCTCGATGGTCGCGGCCGCGAACAGGTCAGTGGCATAACTCAGGGATGCGCGCAACTCGGCCGGCGACTCCTCGATATCCAGGGCCAGGTCGAACTGGGCCACGCCTTCGTCCCAGGTCACCACCTCGATTTCCAGTTGCGCTATGGACTGCAATTGGCTGTCGGCCGAGGTCACGCGGTGGTTGAACATCACTTGGAACAACGGGCTGAGGCTCAGGCTGCGCTCGGGTTGCAGCGCCTCCACCAGTTGCTCGAACGGCAGGTCCTGGTGGGCCTGGGCTTGCAGCGCACGCTGCTTGACCTGTTGCAACAGCTGGGCAACCGTCATCTGTCCGTCGACATCGGCCTTGAGCACCTGGGTGTTGACGAAGAAGCCGATCAGCTGCTCGGTCTCCACCCGGTTGCGGTTGGCGATCGGCACGCCGACGCGGATGTCTTCCTGGCCGCTGTAGCGATGCAGCAGGGCCTGGAACGAAGCCAGCAACAGCATGAACAGGGTCACGCCCTCGCCCTGGGCCAGGATCTGCAGGTCCGCCAGCAGCTGCGCCTCCAGCCGCAGGTCCAGGCGCGCGCCACGGTGGCTCTGGATCGCCGGACGCGGGTAATCGAACGGCAATTCCAGCACCGGCTGTTCGCCGCCCAGCTGTTTCATCCAGTAGTCCAGCTGGCGCTGTTTCTCGCCGGCTTCCATCCACTGGCGTTGCCATACGGCGTAGTCCGCGTACTGGATCGGCAGCGCCAGCAATTGCAGATCCTGGCCTTGGCTGTAGGCGTCGTACAGGCGCACCAACTCTTCCACCATGACTTGCATCGACCAGCCATCGGAGACGATGTGGTGCTGGACCAGCACCAGCACATGCTCATCCTCGGCCAGGCGTAGCAGCTTGACCCGCAACAGCGGCCCCTGCTGCAAATCGAACGGCCGGGAAATCTCTTCCACCACCAAGGCCTTGAGGCTGGCCTCGTCAGTGGTCGCCAGGGCGATGTTGATAGTCGCCTCGGCGCGAATCACCTGCACCGTGCGCTGGCCATCCTGCTGCAGATGGGTGCGCAGGCTTTCATGGCGCGCCACCAGGGTGTCGAAGCTGCGCTGCAGCGCGGCCTGGTCCAGGCGGCCCTTCAGGCGCAGGGCGCTGGGGATATGGTAGGCCGCGCTCTGCGGCTCCAGCTGCCAGAGGAACCACTGGCGTTCCTGGGCGTAGGACAGCGGCAGCGGTTGCTCGCGACTGACTTCAAGGATCGCCGGAACCTCGCTGGCCACGCTGCCCAGTGCGTTGACGAAATCCCCCAGCAGCGGCTGTTCGAACAGGGTCTTCAGCGCGACCTCGATGCCCAGCGCCTGGCGCACCCGCGACACCACCCGGGTGGCCAGCAGCGAATGGCCGCCCAACTCGAAGAAATGGTCTTCCAGGCCGACCTGCTGTGCGCCCAGGACATCGGCCCAGATCGCCGCCACCTGTTGTTCTTTCTCGCTGACCGCCGGTACATGGCGCTTCTGCAGCAGGCTGGCGTCCGGTTTTGGCAGGGCCTTGCGGTCCAGCTTGCCGTTCGGCGTCAGCGGCATGCGCTCGAGGAACAGCAAATAGGCCGGCACCATGTAGTCCGGCAACGATTCGCGCAGGGCAGCCTTGAACCGCTCGCGCAGCGCCGCCTGGTCCGCTTGCGCGGTCACGCCATGAGTCACCAGATAGGCGATCAGTCGATCGTTCTCGGCCAGCACCGCCGCTTCGCGGATCTCGGCCTGGTCACGCAGGCAGCTTTCGATTTCACCCAGCTCGATACGGAAACCGCGCACCTTCACCTGGTGGTCGACCCGGCCGATGTACTCGACCACGCCGTCGGCGCGATAACGCGCCAGGTCGCCGGTGCGGTATACACGTTCACCCGCCGCGCCGAACGGATCGGGCACAAAGCGCTCGGCGGTCAGCGCTGCCCGGCCGTGGTAACCGCGGGCCAGGCCGACACCGCCGATCAGCAGCTCGCCAGCGGCACCCACCGGGCACGGCGCCAGGTCGGCATTGAGGATAAACAGCGAGGTATTGGCGATCGGCCGGCCGACAAAGGGCTGGGCGTCGAACAGACGATAGGCGGCCGACCAGATGGTGGTCTCGGTCGGGCCATAGAGGTTCCACACCGTGCCTTGCAGGTCGAGCATGCGCTGGGCCAGGTCGCTCGGCAGCGCCTCGCCGCCGCACAGGCACTTGATGCCGCGCAGCAGGGAACGACGCTCGCTGTCGAGCAGCATGCGCCAGGTCGATGGCGTGGCCTGGACCACGCTGGCCGCCTGGGCCTGCAGCAGGTCGAGGATCGCTTCCGGGTCCAGCGCCAGTTCCTTGTCACCCAGCACCAGGGTCGCGCCCACGCTCAGCGGTACATAAAGCTCCAGGGCGAAGATGTCGAAGGAGAAGGTGGTCAGCGACAGCATCCGCTCGTCACGGCCGATACTCAGGGTGTCGGCCATGCCGCTGGTGAAACTGCTCAGCGCCTGATGCCGGATCATCACGCCCTTGGGTTTGCCGGTGGAGCCCGAGGTGTAGATCACATACGCCAGATGCTCCGGCGACAGCACCAGGTTCGGGTTCTCGTCGCTGAACCCGGCGTCGGCAAGCGGCCCGTCCACCAGCAGCACCCGTGGGCCGCTCGGCAGTTGCAGGCGTTCAAGCAAAGGCTGCTGGGTCAGCAGCACCTGGGCGCGGCTGTCTTCGAGCATGAAGGCCAGGCGCTCGGCCGGGTATTGCGGATCGAGCGGCACATAGGCGCCGCCGGCCTTGAGGGTGGCCAGCAGGCCGACCACCATCTCCACCGAGCGCTCCAGCGCCACCGCCACCAGCACGTCCGGACCGACCCCGGCGTCCATCAGGCGATGGGCCAGGCGGTTGGCGCGGCGGTTCAGCTCGGCATAGGTCAGCGCCTCGCCGTTGCAGTGCAGGGCAATGGCCTGCGGCTGCGCCAGCACCTGGGCTTCGAACAGCTGATGCACGCCCTGGTCCTGTGGATAAGCGGTCGCCGTGGCGTTCCAGTGATGCACGATCTGCTGCCACTGCGGTTCGCTGAGCAGCGGTAAATCATCCAGGCGCGCCGAGGCCTGGGTGGTCACGGCCTGCAGCAGGTTCTGCCAGTGCTGCATCAGGCGTTTCGCGGTGGCCGCCTCGAACAGGTCGCTGGCATAGGTCAGCGAGGCCCAGAGCCCTTCGGCGGTCTCCTCGGTGTCCAGGTTGAGGTCGAACTGCGCGGTGTGGCTGTTCCATTGCAGGCCTTCCATCAGCAGGCCAGGCAGTTGCCGGGCGTTACGCGCGTCGCTCTGATGGTTGAACATCACCTGGAACAGCGGGTTGTGGCTCAGGCTGCGCTCGGGTTGCAGCGCCTCTACCAGTTGCTCGAACGGCAGATCCTGGTGGGCCTGGGCCTCCAGCGCGCGTTGCTTGACCTGCCGCAACAGCCCGGCAAAGGTCATCTGCGCGTCGATATCGGCCTTGAGCACCTGGGTGTTGACGAAGAAGCCGAGCAGATGTTCGGTCTCCACCCGGTTGCGGTTGGCGATCGGCACGCCGATACGAATATCCGCCTGGCCGCTGTAGCGGTACAGCAGGGTCTGGAACGCAGCCAGCAACAGCATGAACATCGTCACGCCTTCGCGCTGGGCCAGAGCCTTGAGCTGCTGTACCAGTTCCGGCTCCAGCGCCAGATCCAGGCGCGCGCCACGATGGCTCTGCAGCGCCGGGCGTGGACGGTCCAGGGGCAATTCCAGCACCGGCTGCTCGCCACCCAACAAGGTTTGCCAGTAATCCAGCTGGCGCGCCTTCTCCCCCGCTTCCATCCAGTTGCGCTGCCACAGCGCGTAGTCGGCGTACTGGATCGGCAGCGCCGGCAATTGCAGGTCCCGGCCCTCACTGTAAGCGGCGTACAACTGCACCAGCTCACCGACCATGATCTGCATCGACCAGCCATCGGAGACGATATGGTGCTGGACCAGCACCAGCACGTGCTCCTCCTCGCTCAAGCGCAGCAGGGTGACCCGCAGCAGCGGGCCCTGCTCCAGGTCGAACGGCCGGGCGATTTCCTCGTCCACCAGGCTTTCCAACCGGGCTTCGTCGGCATCGACCCGGCGGATCGCGACGGCCCCTTCGGCGTCGATCACCTGCACCGTGCGCTCGCCGTCCTGCAACAGGCGGGTGCGCAGGCTTTCGTGACGCGCCACCAGGCTGTCGAAACTGCGCTGCAAGGCGTCCTGGTCCAGGCGGCCCTTCAAGCGCAAGGCGCTGGGCACATGGTAGGCCGCGCTCTGCGGGTCCAGCTGCCAGAGGAACCATTGCCGTTCCTGGGCATAGGACAGTGCCAGCGGCTGTTGGCGATCCACCGGCGAAATCGCCGGCGCCGAGGCCCCGACGGAGCCCAGGGCACGGACGAAATCAGCCAGTACCGGCTGCTCGAACAGGGTCTTGAGTGCCACCTCGATGCCCAGCCCATGGCGCACCCGGGAAACCATCTGCGTGGCCAGCAGCGAGTGGCCGCCCATCTCGAAGAACTGATCGTTGAGGCCGACCCGCTCGGCCCCCAGCACCTCGGACCAGATGGCCGCGACCTGCTGCTCCCGCTCGCTAACCGGGGCGACCCAGTCGGCCAGGGACTGGCTGGCATCGGGCTTGGGCAGCGCCGAGCGGTCCAGCTTGCCGTTGGGGCTCAGGGGCAGATGGTCGAGGAACAGGATATGCGCCGGCACCATGTAGTCCGGCAACTCCTCGCGCAGGGTCGCCTTGAGCTGCTCGCGCAGCCCGCCCTGCTCCGCCTCCGGCAGCGGCTGGCTGGCCACCACATAGCTCACCAGCTGGTTGTCGGCGGCGATCACCAGGGCTTCGCGGACGCTGGCCTGGGCCAGCAGGCGCGCTTCGATTTCCCCCAGCTCGATGCGGAAGCCACGGACCTTGACCTGATGGTCGATCCGCCCGATGTACTCGATCACCCCGTCGGCGCGATAACGCGCCAGGTCGCCGGTGCGGTACAGGCGCCCGGCGCCGTCGGCGGCAAAGGGGTCGGGAATGAAACGGTGCGCGGTGAGGTCGGGACGGTTGAAGTACCCCCGGGCCAGCAGCGGCCCGCCGATCACCAGTTCGCCGGCTACGCCCACCGGCACCGGATTGAGGTTGGCATCCAGCAGGTAGATGGCGCGCCCGTCCAATACCCGGCCGATCGGCATCACCGGCGGCAACGGCTCGCTGCCGTCGACGTAACCGGCGCAGTCCAGCGCGGTGGCGGTGACGGTGGTCTCGGTGGGGCCATAGGTATTGAGCAGGCGCACATGGCCCAGGCCGGCGTCGCGCCAGGCGTTGAGGCCTTCCGGCGGCATGGCTTCGCCACCGATGTGCACCTGGCGCAGGCGCCCGTAGTCCCGCGGGCCACGGTCGGCGAAGTCGCGCACCAGCAGGTACCAGTAGGCGGTGGTCAGGTCGAGCACCGAGATCTGGTGCTCGATCAGTTGCTGGTAGAAGGTGTCGCTGTCCCACAGCTCGCCGCCGCGCACCACCACCCCGGCGCCACAGCACAGGGCCGGGTACAGCTGTTCGACAAAACCGTCGAAGTTGAAGGTGCCGAACTGCAACGCCCGGTCATGGGCCTTGAGTTCGAACAGCTCGATCACCACCTCGACATGCCGCGCCAGGGAAGCCTGGTCGATGCCGACGCCCTTTGGACGGCCGGTGGAACCGGAGGTGAACATCACATAGGCCAGGTTGCCCGGCTGTGCGCGGGGCGCCGGGTTCTGCCCGCTGTAGTCGGCCAGCCAGTGCGGATCCTGCTCCAGGCACACCAGGCTCAGGTCCTGGCTGATCGGCAGCTGCTCCAGCAGCGCCTGTTGGGTCAGCAGCAGTCGCAGGCCGCTGTCTTCGATCATGCATTGCAGGCGCTCGCGGGGGTATTGCGGGTCCAGCGGCACATAGGCGCCGCCGGCCTTGAGCACCGCCAGCAGGCCGACGATCATTTCCAGCGAGCGGTCCACCGCCACCCCCACCAGGGTGTCCGGGCCGACGCCCAGCTCGATCAGGCGATGGGCCAGGCGGTTGGCCCGCAGGTTGAGTTCGGCGTAGCTCATGCGCCGCTGATCGAGGATCAGGGCAATGTTCTCCGGCTGGGCCGCGGCCTGCTGCTCGAAGCGCTGCAAGACGCTGGCCTGGGCCGTCTGCGAGGCATGGGCCGGGTTCCAGTCTGCGAGCATGCGCTGCTGTTCGTGTTCCAGCAGCAGCGGCAATGCGCCCAGGGCCTGCTCCGGCGCTTCGACGAAACGCTGCAGCAGCGCCAGCAGATAAGCCGCCAGCCGCTGCACCGCGGCTTCGTCGAAGTCCGCCCGCAGGTATTCCAGGTTCAGGCTCAGGCGCTGCCCGCCGTGCACGGTGAGGGTCAGCGGGTAGTTGGTGCGTTCCTGGCTGCTGACCCCGCTGAAGCGCAGGCCGGCTTCGCTGGCCTGTTCCAGGCTCTTGGCCACCGGGAAGTTCTCGAACACCACCAGGGTGTCGAACAGCGCCTCGCCGGCGGAGCCCGCCCAGCGCTGGATATCGAACAGCGGCGTGTGTTCGTGTTCGCGCATTTCCAGGTTCAGGGCCTGCACCGTCCGCACCCAGGCACTGACGCTCTGGGACGGCGGGGCACTGACGATCAGCGGCAAGGTGTTGATGAACAGGCCGACCTGTTGCTCGACGTCCGCCAGTTCCGCCGGACGCCCGGACACCGTGACCCCGCAGGCCACGCTGGCCTGGCCGGTGTAGCGTTGCAGCAGCAGGAGCCACGCCGATTGCACCAGGCTGTTGAGCGTCACTTGATGGGCACGGGCAAAGGCGTTGAGGCGAGCGGTCTGGGCTTCATCCAGTTCGCAGAGCCACTCGCCGTGCTCACCCAGCGCCGGCTGCGCGGGCCCCTTGGCCACGCTGCGGGCCAGGTGCGACGGCTCGTCCAGCTGCGCCAGGCGCCCGCGCCAGAAGGCCTCGCCCACGGCTGGGTCCTGCCGTTGCAGCCAGGCGATATGCTGGGAAAAGCCCGCCCCCACCGGCGGCAATGCCTGGCCCTTGCAGGCTTGCAGCACCTCGTTGAGCACCAGGGCGTTGCTCCAGCCATCCATCAGGATGTGATGGCTGGTGTACAGCAGGTGCCAGCGGTCCTCGGCGGTGCGCACCAGCACCACCCGCAGCAACGGCGGGCGCGCCAGCTCGAAGCCCTGCCGATGCTGCTCGACCGCCAGGGCATCGAGGGCCGCCTCCAGGTCCTGGCGTTCACGCCAGTCGTACTCGATGAAAGGCAGCGTCACCTGGCGGTGGACCACCTGCAGGGCCTGGCCCTGGTCGTCCTGCCAGACAAAGCCGGTGCGCAGCATGTCATGCCGCGCCAGCACCTGTTCCCAGGCGCGCTGGAACTGCGCTACGTCCAGGCCCTGGACATCGGCGCGCAACTGGCTGACGTAAACGTCGCCCTGATCCTGTTGGTACAGGCTGTGGAACAGCATGCCCTGCTGCATCGGCGACAGCGGGTACAGGTCCTGCACCTCGCGGGACGGCAGCGCCAGATCGTCCAGCTGCTGCTGGGTCAGGCGCGCCAGGCTGACATCGGCCGGGGTCAGGCCGCCATGGCGCGGGTCGAGGCAGTGCTCGATCAGCGCCAGCAGTTCCTGGCGGTAGTCGTCCACCAGGCGCTGGATGGTCGCCGTCTCGAACATCTCGCGGCTGAAGCCCCAGCTCAGGCTCAATTGGCCGCCGTAGACCTGCCCTTCGATCACCAGCCAGTTGGCCAGTGGCGCCAGGGGGTCCTGGGTCTGCCCGGCCTTCTCGGTCGCCGGCACCAGCAAGGCCTCGGCATCGAACTGACGGTCGAACTGCCCCAGGTAGTTGAAGGTGACGCGCGGCTGCGCCAGTTGCGCCATGGCCTCACGACTGGCGTCAGCACCAAGGTAACGCAGCAGGCCGAAGCCCAGGCCCTTGTCCGGCACCGCGCGCAGTTGTTCCTTGATCGCCTTGATCGCCGCGCCGGGTTCTGTAGCCGGGCGCAGGTAAACCGGAAACAGGCTGGTGAACCAGCCGACGCTGCGGCTCAGGTCGAGGTCGCTGCCCAGGGTTTCGCGGCCGTGGCCTTCCAGTTGCACCAGCGTGCCTTCGGCGCCGGTCCAGCGCCCCAGGGTACGGGCCAGCGCGGTGAGCAGCAGGTCGTTGATCTGGGTGCGGTAGGCGGCTGGAGCCTGTTGCAGCAACTGCCCGGTGCGCTCGGCATCCAGGGTCAGGGTGATTTTCTGCTCGTGACGGTTTTCCAGGGCAGCGCCTGGGCGGTCGGCGGGCAGCTCGGCGACCTGGGTCGGGATCTGCGCCTGCCAGTAATCCAGTTCGGCGCCGCGCTCGGCAGCGGCGTCATGCAGGTGCGCGGACCAGGCCTGGTAGGAACTGGTGCGCGGGGCCAGCGCCTGCTCGGGCTGGGTGTACAGCTGCTGCAGGTCTTCCAGCAGCACGCGCCAGGACACGCCATCCACCGCCCAGTGATGGATCACCAGCAACAGGCGCTGGCTGCCGTCGGCCAGGTTGACCAGCAAGCCGCGCAGCAGCGGGCCCTGTTCCAGGTCCAGGCTGCGTTGCGCGGCTTCGCAGAGCTCGCTCAGTTGCTCCGCATTGGCCGCTTCGCGCTGCCACAGCAGATCGTCCACCGCCTCGGCATAAGCCTGTTGCCAGCCGTTCCCTGTCTGCCGCACCCGCAGGCGCAAGGCGTCGTGATGGGTCGCCAGACGCGTCAGCGCCTCGGCCAGGCGTTCGCCATCCAGCGGCTGGCGGGCCTGCAGCAACAGCGACTGGTTCCAGTGATGCCGCTGGGGCACCGGTTGCTCCATGAACCAGTGCTGCACCGGGGTCAACGCCAGCTCGCCGCTGGCCGGGCCCTGGTCGATCACGCTCTGGCTCTCGAACACCGCCGCCAGCGCCAGGCTGCGCACCGTCTGGTACTGGAACAGGTCCCGCGGGCTGAGGCGGATGCCGGCCTGGCGGGCGCGGCTGACCACCTGGATCGAGATGATCGAATCGCCGCCCAGTTCGAAGAAGTTGTCTTCCAGGCCGACCTGCTCCAGGCCCAGGACGTCGCACCAGATCGCCGCCAGGGCTTTCTGCGTCGCATCTTCGGGAGCGATGAAGGCTTGCTGCGATGCAGCTTCGGGCAGCGGCAGCGCCTTGCGATCGAGCTTGCCGTTGGCGGTGACCGGCAGTTTCGCCAAGGGCATCAGGTACGCCGGCACCATGTATTCCGGCAGGCTGCCCAGCAGCCAGGCCTTGAGCTCCTGCTGCCAGGTGGCGGCCGGCGCGGCATCTTCCAGCACCAGATAGCCCACCAACTGCTTGCCGCCCTGCACCAGCACCACGGCTTCGCGCACCAGCGGGTGCTGCATCAGCCGGGTCTCGATTTCGCCCAGTTCGATGCGCAGCCCACGCAACTTGACCTGGTGATCGAGGCGGCCGAGGTATTCGATGACCCCGTCGGCGCGCTGGCGCACCCGGTCGCCGGTGCGATACAGGCGCGTGCCGGCCTCGAACGGGCTGGTGACGAAACGCTCGGCCGTCAGCCCCGGCCGGCGATGGTAACTGCGGGCCAGGCCGGCGCCACCGAGGTACAGCTCGCCGGCGACACCGGCCGGCACCGGCGACAGCTCGGCGTCCAGCACATAGGTGCGCAGGTTGGCGATCGGACGGCCGATGGGCACGCTCTGGGCGCCCTCGTCGACACAGGTCCAGTGGGTCACGTCGATGGCCGCTTCGGTCGGGCCATAGAGGTTGTACAGGCAGGCAGCAGGCAGCTTGGCGAACACCTGCTGCTGGGCGTCCAGGGGCAAGGCTTCGCCGCTGCAGACAATGCGCTTGAGGCTGGCGCAGGCCTGCACGCCCGGCTCGTGGATGAATGCCTGGAGCATCGACGGCACAAAGTGCAGGGTGCTGATGCCGTGCTTGACGATGGTTTCGATCAGCAGCGCCGGCTCGCGATGGGCGCCCGGCGCGGCCACCACCAGGCGCGCGCCGGTCAGCAGCGGCCAGAAGAACTCCCAGACCGACACGTCGAAGCTGAACGGGGTCTTTTGCAGCACCGAGTCGCTGCCGTTAAGCCCATAGGCGTCCTGCATCCAGCACAGGCGGTTGACCAGCGCGGCGTGGCTGTTGCCGGCGCCTTTGGGCTTGCCGGTGGAGCCCGAGGTGTAGATCACGTAGGCCAGGTTCAACGGCCCGGTGATCGGAGCCAGCGGCGCTTCGCTGTAGCCGTCCAGCCAGTCCTGGTCCTGATCGAGGATCATGACCTTGACCGCCTCGGTCGGCAGCACCGGCAGCAACGCGCTTTGCGTGAGCAACAGGGCGATGCCGCTGTCTTCGATCATGTAGGCCAGGCGGTCCAGCGGGTATTCCGGGTCCAGCGGCACATAGGCGCCGCCGGCCTTGAGGATCGCCAGCAGGCCGACCACCATGTCGATCGAACGCTCGACACAGATACCCACCAGCACATCCGGGCCCACGCCCTGCTCGCGCAGCAGGTGCGCCAGTTGGTTGGCGCGGGCGTCGAGCTGGGCGTAGCTCAGTTCGCGCTCGGCGAACACCAGGGCCGGTGCCTGCGGCGTGCGTTGCACCTGCGCTTCGATCAACTGGTGAAGGCAGTGCTCGACCGGGTAACGAACCTCGGTCTGGTTCCATTCCAGCAGCAGTTGCTGTTGTTCGGCGGCGGCCAGCATCGGCAGCTCGCCGACCCGTTGCGCGGTATCGGCGACCATCGCCTGCAACAGGCGGGTCCAGTGCTGCGCCATACGCTCGATGGTGGCGGCGTCGAACAGGTCGTTGGCGTAGGTCAGCGCGGCCTGCAGCTTGCCGGACTTCTCGAAGGTGTCCAGGGTGAGGTCGAACTGGGTGGTGCGGCTCTGCCACTCCACCAGGCCCAGTTCCAGGCCCGAGGCGGTACTGACCGCGCTGATGTCGGCGACTTGCGGCTGGTGGTTGTACATCACCTGGAACAGTGGGGTATGGCTCAGGCTGCGCTCCAGTTTGAGCGCCTCCACCAGTTGCTCGAACGGCAGGTCCTGATGGGCCTGGGCGCCGAGGGCCGCTTCCTTGACCTGTTGCAGCAACTCGCTGACCGGTGTCTGCCCGTCCAGCTGGGTACGCAGCACCTGGGTGTTGACGAAGAAGCCGATCAGCCCTTCGACTTCCGCGCGGTTGCGGTTGGCGATCGGCACGCCGACGCGGATGTCGCCCTGCCCGGTATAGCGGTGCAGCAGCACGTTGAAGGCCCCGAGCAGCAGCATGAACAGGGTCACGTTGTGCTGCCTGGCGGTGGCGCGCAGTTGCTCGGCCAGGGCCGGCTCGATGGCGAAGTCATAGCGGGTGCCGCGATAGCTGGGCAGCGCCGGGCGCGGATGGTCGGTGGGCAATTCCAGCACCGGGTGCTCGTCGCCCAATTGCGCCTGCCAGTACTCCAGCTGCCGCGCCTGCTCCCCGGCTTCCAGCCAGCGGCGCTGCCACAGGGCGTAGTCGCTGTACTGGATTGGCAAGGCCGGCAATTGCGGCGCTTCCTGCCGCTCATGGGCGTCGTAGAAACGGATGAACTCGTCGATCAGCACATTCATCGACCAGCCGTCGGAAACGATGTGGTGCAAGGTCAACAGCAGCACATGTTCCTCGGCCGCCAGCTTCAGCAGCTTGACCCGCAGCAGCGGCCCGCTGCCCAGGTCGAAGGGCAGCAGCGACTGGCGCTGCGCCTCGTCCGCGACCGCCCGCTCGCGCGCGTCGGGCGCCAGGACACTCAGGTCCACCGATTCCACGGGCACCGCGGTCTCGACCGCCACTTGCTCCAGGCGCTCGTCGGCATGGCGTTTGAACACCGTGCGCAGGGTTTCGTGGCGCGCCACCAGGCTGGCGAACGCCTGCTCCAGGGCCGCCAGGCTCAGGGCGCCACGCAGGCGCACCGCGCCCGGCAGGTTATAGGCGCCGCTATGGGGGTCCATCTGCCAGAGGAACCACATGCGGCGCTGGGCATAGGACAGCGCCTGGCGATCCTCGGCGGCGATCCCGGCCGGAATCGGAAACAACGAAAAGTCGATGTTTTCCGCCCGCAGACCATCGAGGAACAACCGCCGCTTTTCCAGCGGCAGCTCGATAAATCGACTGGCGAGTTTCAGGGACTTTTCAGCATTCATCAGGCTTCATCCGTACATGTTGGGTATCGAGCATTGGCTCGGCTATCCCTACGGAACGGATGGGCCGGGGGAAAAATTAACCCCCGCGGCAGCGCGCCAGACCGCGGCCCGCCGTTAAATTCCCCGGATGGCGACTCGTCAAAAGAGGACCATCACTTTCCACACAAGGTCGCGATCATGTCCTCTGCAACCTCACTGGCCAGCTCGCTGGCAAACGGCTTGCGCAAACTGGTCGGCGCGGGCAGCAACCAGCCGCGCGCCTACCGCCTGATCAATGTCCAGCTCAAGCAACGGATCAATCTCAGCCCCTGCATGGCGCGCTTCGTGTTTAGCGGCGAGGACGTCGCCCACACCCGCACCCTGGCGCCGGACCAGCGCATCAAGCTGCTGTTTCCCGCCGCCGACGGCCTGCCGCCCGAATTGCCGCGCATCGGTGACTGGCACGCGGCCCGGCGCAAGCTGCCGGCGGCACAACAGCCGCCGATGCGCACCTACACCATCCGCGCCCTGCGCGCCGAACCCGCCGAGCTGGAAGTGGACTTCGTGCTGCACGGGGTCAGCGGCCCGGCGTCGCGCTGGGCGACTCACGCCAAGGTCGGCGACCGCCTGCAAATGGCCGTGCCCAATAAAGCCTTCAGCGGCGACCCCGGCGGCTATGAATGGCAGCCACCGGCCGACATCCGCAAGGTCCTGCTGATCGGCGACGAAACCGCGCTGCCGGCCATCGCCGGGATTCTCGAAGACTTGATGGAGTACCCGACGCCGCCCGACGTCCAGGCATTCATCGAAGTGCCCCACGAAAGCGATTGCCTGGCGCTGCGCCACAACCACCAGACCCGCCTGAGCTGGCTGCCCCGCGACGTGCTGGGCGCCAGCCATGGCGAGGCACTGCTGCACGCCGCCCGGGAACTGGCCGAGCTGCCCGCGCCGAGCAAACACCAGCGCGCCCTGAAACCCCAGGAAAACAGCGATGACCTGCGCCCCTGGGATTCGGCCACACCGGCGGACAACAGCTTTTATGCCTGGATCGCCGGCGAATCGGGCACGGTCATGAAGATCCGCCGGCACCTGATCAACGAGCGCGGCCTGGAACGCCGCAACCTGGCGCTGATGGGCTACTGGCGCCTGGGCCGTTCGCTGGAATAAGCGCCTCTACACACGCAAAGACCCAACGCCAGGCGTTGGGTCTCGATGGTCGCGATACCGCCCTTTCAACCCGTCAGCGCCACCCGCTGGGCATGCCGACGCCGATGGGGCTCGAGGTGATCCTTGATCATGCGCAGCACCTTGGCTTCGTGCTCATGAATGAAGAAGTGCCCACCGGACAGCATGTCCACGGAGAAGCTGCCGCTGGTTTCCCGACGCCAGGCCATCAACTGCTCGGTGCTGGCCCGGTCGTCCTTGCCGCCCAGCACATGCACCGGGCACTTGAGCGGGGCGCGCTGCTGCGGACGGAAACTGCCGCACAGCAGGAAGTCGGCGCGCAGCACCGGCAGGGTCAGGCTCATCAACTCCTGGTTGGCCAGCACCTCTTCACTGGTGCCATTGAAGGTGCGCAACTGTTCGATCAGTTGGGCATCGGTTTTCGGCTCGGCCAGGTCGCGGTCGTATTCGCTGCGCATGCTCGGCGCCGCGGTGCCCGAGGCGAACAGCGCCACCGGCTCCGGGCCTCCCAGCTGGCGCAGGGCATAGGCCATCTCACACGCCAGCAACGCCCCCAGGCTGTGGCCGAACAAGGCGTAAGGCGCCTGCAATGTGGGCAAGTGTTCCCTGGCCAGCTGCCGCGCCAATCCCGCCAGATCGGTCTGCAAGGCTTCGCCAAAACGCGCGCCCCGCCCCGGCAGTTCCACCGGCTGCAACTTCAGCCAGTCGGGCAGTTTGTGCCGCCAGCGGCTATAGACCATGGCGCTGGCGCCGGAATACGGCAGGCACAGCAGCGTCAGCTGGGTCACTGTGTTCCCCTTGAAAAAAGTGATGGTAAAGACTGGACGAGCCACCTGGCCGGCAAATTAGTAGCCACACCACCACCGACCTGTAGGAGCGAAGCTTGCTCGCGATAAACCTGAGAGCGCCGCGTTTANATCCAGCCAATACATCGGTATCGTTAACGACCATCGCGAGCAAGCTTCGCTCCTACAGAGGATCACGCCACCCGTCCCCATAAATTTCCCGGCACAACCTTCGTTCCATTGGCAGATCAAACCAACCAACAAGAGAGATCGCCGTGGACGTGCAGAGCATTCTGTGTCCACCTGGCTGTCGGTGAATTTCCGGATCAACTCCGGGCGCGGCCGGTAAGGCTCAGGCGACCGCCGGCTGGCCGCGGGTCAGCCGGCGGCAACTCTGCACCGCCGCCCCCAGCACCACCACTCCCGCCGCCAGCGCCACCCAGAAGCCGCTGCGCGCGCCAAAGGCATCCACCAGCCAGCCGGAACTGGCCGCGCCGATGGCCACGCCGATGCTCACCCCGGTGACCAGCCAGGTCAGGCCCTCGGTGAGCTTGGCCGGCGGAACTATGCTCTCGACCAGGGCCATGGCGACGATCAGGGTCGGGGCGAAGAACAGGCCGGAGACGAACACCGCCAGGGACAGGCCAAGGATATTGCTCGCCATCAGCAATGGCAGGGTGGTCACGGCGGTGGCGATGCCGCCGTACATGAACAGTCGCGGCAGCGGGATATTCAGTTTCAGCGCGCCGAAGGCGATACCCGCCAGGCAGGAACCGATGGCGTACACCGACAGCACGATGCTCGCCGCCGCGGGTTGCCCCTGCTGCTGGGCGAAGGCCACGCTGACCACGTCCACCACGCCGACGATCATGCCCATGGCGATCATCAGCAACACCAGCAGCTGCAACTCCAGCGAACGGATGATCGACGCGTCGTGCCGGGCCTCATGGGGATGCACCGGTGGCTCGGTGGCCCGTTGCGCCACCAGCGCGGTGACGCCGATCGCCAGCATCAACAGCGCCGCCAGCGGCCCGGCCTCGGGGAAGGCTGCCACGCACAGCCCCACCGACAACGGCGGGCCGAGGATAAAGCACACCTCATCGAGCACCGATTCCAAGGCATAGGCGGTCTGCAACTGTGGCTGGCCGCGGTACAGCTCGGTCCAGCGGGCACGGACCATGGCCGGTATGCTCGGCATGCAGCCGGCCAGGGCAGCGAACAGGAACAGCGTCCAGTGCGGCGCCTGCAAACGGGTGCACAGCAGCAACGCCAGCAGCGCCCCGCCGCCCAGGCCGGCGGCGATCGGCAGCACCCGGCCCTGGCCGAAACGGTCGACCATGCGCGACACCTGGGGCGCGCAGAAGGCCGTGGCCAGGGCGAAGGTCGCCGCCACCGCACCGGCCAGGGCGTAACCGCCCTTGAGCTGGGCCAGCATGGTGATCAGGCCGATGCCGGTCATCGACATCGGCATCCGCGCAATCATCCCCGCCACCACGAAAGCGCGACTGCCGGGGGCTTTGAACAGTTCGCGGTAAGGGTTTGCCATCGTCATTACACCTTGTTTGAGGCTTGCCAGAAATGCACCATGGAGGAAAAATACATACGGCGCGTATGTGAGAAAGCATGAGAACATACGCGGCGTATGTCAATCCATGTATCAGCTGTGTGAGTGCCCGCCATGAGCCCGCGTCAACGCGCCGAGATGATCGAAGAAACCCGCAGCAAACTCATCGCCAGTGCCCGCCAGGCCTTTGGCAGCCTGGGTTATGCCAACACCTCGATGGACGACCTGACGGCCGAGGCGGGCCTGACCCGTGGTGCCTTGTATCACCATTTTGGCGACAAGAAAGGCCTGCTGGCAGCGGTGGTGGAACAGCTCGACGCGGAAATGGACCAGCGCCTGGAGGCGATCTCGCGCGGCACCGACGACCTCTGGGGCGCCTTCGTCCAGCGCTGCCGCACCTACCTGGAAATGGCCCAGGAAGCGGAGATCCAGCGCATCGTCCTGCAGGATGCGCGCGCGGTACTCGGGGACCTGACCAACGCCAGCGAGGAGCAGTGCGTACTGTCCTTGAGCGGCCTGCTGGATGAATTGATGCAGGCCGGCCTGGTGGTCAACGCCCCCAGCGAAGCCCTGGCGCGCCTGATCAACGGCAGCCTGCTCGATGCCTCGCTGTGGATCGCCCGGGACGAGCATCCGGGGCAACGATTGCAGCAGGCGCTGGCCGGGCTGGAGGTGCTGCTGCAGGGCTTACGGGTGCGCTGAGCTTGCCCCCGTAGGAGCGAGGCTTGCCCGCGATAGAGGCGACGCGGAATGTCAGGCGCACCGCGTCATCCTTCATCGCGCGCAAGCTGCGCTCCTACAGAAGCCCACGCAAGCACCCCACCATCCCGTAGGAGCGAGGCTTGCCCGCGATAGGGGCGACGCGGAATGTCTGGTGCATTGCNGCGTCATAGGTCATCGCGGGCAAGCCTCGCTCCTACAGAAGACGAGCCGTTCGCGGCAACGGCGGTTTGCGGGCAGAATAGGCCGCCCGGCCCCTCAAGGATTCCCATGCGCCAGGTACTGCTGATCATCGATGTACAACCCTCGTTCAACCCGCCGGAGTGGCTGGTGAACGACATCAACGCCCTGCTCGGCCAGCTGCCCTCGGTGGCCACCGTCGAGCGCCATGACGAAAGCCAGACCCCCTTCTTCCGCCAGCTCGGCTGGCACCCCGCCGCCGATGACCACAGCCTGGTCGCCGCCGACCGCATCTTCATCAAGCACGGTTACGCCCCCACGCCGGAAACCATCGCCTACCTGCGCAGCCTGGCCCCCGAACGCGTGCTGGTCTGTGGCATCCAGACCGACACCTGCGTGCTCGCCGCCGGCTTCGCCCTGTTCGACGCCGGCCTGCAACCGACGCTGATCACCGACCTGACGGTGGGCTCGTCGCTGGACCGCAGCGGCCAGCTCGGTGGGCGGCTGTGGCAGCATCATTTCAAGCACATCACTACCAGCGCCGAGCTCACCTTCCTGTAGCCCCAGACTGAGATGTGAAGCATTCGTCAGCGCTTGATGCCGTCAGGGATGAAGTCCTGGCGCGACACTGGCCAGGCACGCAGATTGAGCTAAGGTTGCTGCTTTCCCTGTCGCCGGGTCCGTCATGAACAGCTCGCTCTCTGTCCAGTACATCCAGACACCTCGCCTGCATATCGCCTACGAACACCACGGCCCCGCCGACGGCGCGCCGGTGATCCTGCTGCATGGCTTTCCCTACGACCCTCGCGGCTACGACGAGATCGCCCCCGAGCTGGCGGCGCGCGGTTACCGAGTGATAGTGCCGTACCTGCGCGGCTACGGGCCGACCCGTTTCGTCAGCCCGGACATCCCGCGTTCCGGGCAACAGGCGGCGCTGGCCCAGGACCTGCTGGACCTGATGGATGCCCTGGAGATCCCCCAGGCCGCCCTCGCCGGTTTCGACTGGGGCGGTCGCGCCGCTTGCATAGTCGCGGCCCTGTGGCCGGAGCGGGTGCGTTGCCTGATGAGCGCCGACGGCTACAACATCCAGGACATCGCCCGCTCGACCCAGCCGCGGCCGCCCGAGACCGAGCACCGGCTCTGGTATCAGTATTATTTCCACACCCAGCGCGGGGTGGACGGCCTGACCGCCAACCGCCGTGAACTGTGCGAACTGCTGTGGCAACTCTGGTCGCCGACCTGGGATCGCGGCCGCGAACTCTACGGCCTGAGCGCGCCATCGTTCGACAACCCGGACTTCGTCGCGGTGGTGATCCACTCCTACCGGCATCGCTTCATGTACGCCCCGGGCGACCCGAGCCTGGAACACATCGAGCGGGCCCTCGCGCAGCAACCGCCGATCCGCGTGCCGACCATCTCGCTGTGCGGCGGCGCTGACGGGGTCGGCCCGGCGAGCGAAGAGGATGAAGACATCGGCCTGTTCACCGGCCCTTACCAGCGCCGGATCTTGCCCGGGGTCGGCCACAACGTGCCGCAGGAAGCGCCGCACGCCACCTTGCAGGCGTTGCTGGAACTACTGGAAGCCTGACTCCGCCTCGGGCGAAAAACGCTCCCGATACGCCTGCGGCGTCACACCCACGAGCCGCAGGAAGCTGCGGCGCAGGGTTTCTTCGCTGCCGAAGCCGCACTGCACGGCGATGCGCTTGATCGGTACGCCGCTGTCGCCGAGCAGGCGCCGGGCGCTTTCCACACGGATCTGTTCGATGGCCCGGGCCGGGGTCTGGCCGGTGTCGGCGCGGTAGTGGCGGACAAAGCTGCGTTCGCTCATGCCGGCCTGTTCGGCCAGTGTCGGGATATTCAGGTCGCGACCGAGGTTTTCGGCGATCCAGGCGTGCAGGTCGTCGAAACGGCTGCCCTGTTTTTGCAGGGCCAGGGTCGCGCTGAATTGCGACTGGCCACCCGGGCGTTTGAGGAACACCACCAGTTGTCGGGCCACGTCCAGCGCCATGGCGTGCCCCAGATCTGCCTCCACCAGCGCCAGGGCCAGGTCGATCCCGGCGGTGACGCCGGCCGAGGTCCAGACCGGCCCCTCGTTGATGAAGATCGGGTTGGCCTCCACCCGCAAGCGCGGATATTGCCGCGCCAGTTGCTCGCAGCGGGTCCAGTGGGTGACCACCCGACGGCCGTCGAGCCAGCCGCTGGCGGCCAGCAGGAACGCCCCGGTGCACACCGACGCCACCCGCCGTGCCAGCGCTGCCTGCTGGCGGACCCAGGCCACCAGCGCCGGGTCTTCGGCCGCGGCGTACACGCCCCAGCCGCCGGCGATGATCAGGGTGTCGCAGGGCGTGCCCGGCGCCGGCAAGGGCTCGGCCAGCAGCACCAGCCCGGCCGAGGTGGTCACCGGCCCGTCGCCCGCGGCGATCACGCTCACCGCGTAGGGCAGCGGCAGGCCTTTATGCCGCGCCAGGTCGTTGGCCGAAGCAAACACCTGCAGCGGGCCCGTGACGTCGAGCACCTGGGCGTTGGCGAAAGTCAGTACATGAACGGTTCTGGCAGTCTGGGGCATGGTTGGCGTAAATCGTGGGCAGGTTGGCGTATTCGCCAAAGCCTAGGGCGCTAGAGTCGAACCGTCCAGCCGCATGAGCGCGGACACCTTCGAACTTCTCCAGGGAGATACCCCATGACGCTGCAGATCGGTTTCCTGTTGTTCCCCAACGTCCAGCAACTCGACCTGACCGGCCCCTACGATGTGCTCGCGTCGCTGCCGGACGTGCAGGTGCATCTGGTCTGGAAGGCACGCGGGCCGGTCACCGCCAGCACCGGCCTGGTGCTGCAGGCGACCACCAGCTTCGCCGATTGCCCGCCGCTGGATGTGATCTGCATTCCCGGTGGCGCCGGTGTCGGGCCCTTGATGGAAGACCCGCAGACCCTCGACTTCATCCGCCAGCAGGCGGCACAGGCGCGTTACGTCACCTCGGTGTGCACCGGTTCCCTGGTGCTCGGCGCCGCCGGGCTGCTGCGCGGCAAGCGCGCCACCACCCATTGGGCCTACCACCATTTGCTGGAGGCGCTGGGGGCGATTGCGGTGCAGGAACGTGTGGTGCGCGACGGCAATCTGTTAAGCGGTGGCGGGATTACCGCCGGGATCGACTTTGCCCTGACCCTGGCCGGCGAACTGTTCGGCGAGGCGACGGCGCAGCGGGTGCAGTTGCAACTGGAGTACGCCCCGGCTCCGCCTTTCGCGGCCGGTAGCCCACGGACAGCGCCCAAAGCGGTGGTGGAGGAAGCCCAGCGGCTCGCGGCCAATTCCATCAAGCAGCGCGGCGAGATAGTCGACCGGGTCGTGGCGCAGTGGCAGCAGGCCTGAAAGACAGATGCGGACTAGGGCAACCTTATCGGCCAGCTGAGCCCTGGCCGCCTCTTCGACAAACCGACGTCAGGCCGGGACTGCTTGCCCACTGGCCTGCCGGACATAGTCGATCACCGGCATCGGCTTCGTCGTCCGGGATCTTGACGCGAAACTCGGCTTCCATGGCTGCAGTCTTCGGTCTTTTCCGCATCGCCGTACATTTCCCGCCCGGCCGACAGAGTGTTCCGGTAGCTTCTACACTCTGGCCTAGCCTTCCCTCAGGAGCCTTGCAATGCACAAGACCTACACCGGCAGTTGTCATTGCGGTGCCGTGCGCTATGAAGCCGAGATCGACTTGAGCCAGGGCACCAACAAGTGCAATTGCTCGATCTGCAGCAAGACCCGCAACTGGAACGCAATCATCGCTCCCAAGGCCTTTCGCCTGCTCAGCGGCGAACAGGCGCTGAGCGACTATCAGTTCAACAGCGGCAATACCCATCACCTGTTCTGCAAGCATTGCGGCGTGCGCCCCTTCGGCCGTGGCCATGTGCAGGAAATCGGCGGCGACTATGTCGCGGTGCAAGTGATGACCCTGGACGACATCGACCTGCAGGAGCTGCTGGCGGCCCCGGTGCATTACGCCGACGGCCGCCATGACAACTGGGGGAATGTGCCGGAGGAAATCCGTCACCTCTAGCTTTTCCACAGGCGAAAAAAAACCCGCCGAAGCGGGTTTTTTTCAAGACCATTACGACATCCTGTCGCTGCATCCTTGCACATGGTCGGTCATCCATGACCCTGAGCGCGTCCTGCGCTGCAGTTGGTGAATGAAGATTAAGCCTGTCGCCCAATCGGCAACAGACGAGAAAGCTGGCAGTGCATGTAAGCCTTTCGCCATAAGCCGACTTACCAAAACCCCTAGGCCGCGCCTTCCAGGGCCTGGATGGCCAACTCCGCCACCTGCAGTTCGTGTTCCGCGCTGGCTACGTCGCCATCCTCCAGGAACCAGGCGGCGGACAACCCGGTATAGGCCAGCACCCATTGCAGCAGGCGCTTGCGCTCCAGCCCCGCAGCTTGGGCGATGACCTCGACCTGGCGGGTGAAGCGCTGCGGATCGCTGCTGGTCGGCAGGTCCGGGTTGCAGATCAGGTTGGCGAAATCGAAGCCGCGCTCGCCCATGACCCGCTTGGGATCGATCGCCAGCCAGCCGCGCGCCTCGAAATCCAACACATTGTCGTGATGGATATCGCCGTGCAGCACCACCTGTTCCCGAGGGGCCGCCAACAGTTCATCGGCGGTGGCCAGGCAGCGCAGGAAAATCCCGCCCTCGCGCCGGGCGGCCGGGCGCAGGGCCTTGAACCATTCCGGCAGGGTCAACAGCGGCGGCAAGGGTGTCGAGCGTGGCGCATGCAGGCGGGCCAGGCTGGCGCAGACGATCCGGCTGACCTCGTCGTCTTCGCCGGCCAGGGCCATCTGCATCAGCGAGCGCTGGCCCATGGCCCGCTCCATCAACAAGGCATCGCCGTGGTGCGCGTAGACCCGGGCGGCGCCCTCCCCGGCCCACCAGACCATCAGGCGGTTGCCGTATTTTTCCTCGTCGTCGAGGGCGATCTTCAGCATGGCCGGCGCGTCGTCCAGGCGCACCGGCAACAAGTGGCTGCCAGGCGTAACGATGGGCGCGCCATCGACCTGCAGGTTCCAGCGTTTCAGGTAAAACTCGAACATCCGTGACTCTTTCCGTTATGACTCGACAAAGGCCTGCAATTGACCCAGGGCATGATCCCACTGCTGGCTGATCACCTCCAGCGAACGCCGGGCTTCGGCCAGCCGGCCCGGCTCGAAGGCCCACAGGCGCTCGCGCCCCAGCTTGGCGTCGCGCACCAGCCCGGCCTGCGCCAGCACCTGCAGATGCTTGGTCACCGCCTGGCGGCTGATGGCGGTGCCGAGGGTCAACTGGGTGATCGACAGGGCGCCGCCGCCACACAGGATGGCGACGAGCCGCAGGCGGGTCTCGTCGCCCAGTGCCGCGAAGATCATGGCCGAGCCGTCCAGCGATGCCGCCACCGGCAACAGGGATGTGGAAGAAGTATCAGGGGCCAAGGTAGGTCTCGATATTGCTCATCTGCTCGTCCCAGCCGCGGCTATTCATGCGAAACGCCTTGAGCCGCCGCTCGGGCGGAATGCGGTCGAACCCCGACTCGACCACCCGCAGCAAGGTGCCGCCGTCCAGGTCTTCGAGTTCGAATTGCACCAGGGTGCTGGGCTCGGCGGAATAGTCGACTTCAGGCTCCACCGCATAAGGGTGCCAGCTGAAGGCGAACAGGTGCTCGGGCTCCAGCCGTTCCACCAGTACATCCCAGACCAGGTGTTCATACCCGGGGTAGGTAATCTGCCCCCGGGTGCGTTGCCCGACGACAAAACGCTGGCCCGCGAGCGCCACACCGAACCAGCTGCCGAAGGCCTCGGCATCGGCCAGCGCGGCCCAGACACGGGAACGGGTTGCCTTGAGCAGGATCTTTCTTTCGATGCGATCTGATGAGTTCATGGGTCACCTCCAGTGATCAAACCCTAGCTCGCTCTCGCAGAAGAGCAACCTTTAAGTTGCATTTTTCCACAAAGACGGATATGCGGTCGTCACCGGGGCTAGGATGCAAGCCAAAGACCAGTCGCCTGCCGGAACCCGGCGGCCCGCAAAACGGCCTTGATGCCCCATTAATTACCCCTCGCGAGAATCACCATGAACCCACGCTTGCTCCTGGCCCTGATGCCGCTTCTGCTGACCCCGCTGGCACAGGCCGTCGACTGTGCCAATGCCACTACCCAGACCGCCATGAACCAGTGCGCCGCCCAGCAGCACCAGGCCGCCGACAAGGAATTGAATACGCTTTACCAACGCATCACCCAGCGCCTGAAGGACAACCCGGAGGGCAAGCAGCTGCTGGTCAGCGCCCAGCGCGCCTGGGTGGCCTTTCGGGATGCGGAGTGCGGGTTCGCCGCCTCCGGGGTTGCCGGTGGCAGCGTCTATCCGTTGATCTACAGCAACTGCACCACCGACCTGACCAAGGCGCGGGTCGAGGCGTTCAAGACCTACCTCAAGTGCCAGGAAGGCGACCTGAGCTGTCCGGTGCCGGGGAATTAAATCGACGGCGATCTTGAGATTTTTCGCGAGCAAGCTTCGCTCCTACAAGGGACCGCATGCATTTGGAGTGCGGTGTCGGGGATGACATATCCCCCTGTAGGAGCGAGCTTGCTCGCGATGGCGGTATCAGCGACTAGCGCACGAACACCTGGGCCGTGGTGATCGCCATGTCCCCGCCCGGCAGCTTGATGCTGCCGATCTGCTTCAGGCTGTCGGCATCGAAGATCGCCACGTCGTTGAAGGTCCCGGCCAGGTAGATCTTGCTGCCCGCCTTGTTGAACGAAATGCAGTAGTAGGAATGCTCCAGGGTGGCGGCCTGGAGCAGTTTTTTCTGCTTGATGTCGTACTTGGCCAGGCGGTTGAGCACGCCGAACATCAGGTTCGGGTCCTTCGGCGAGCGCATGCCGCTGAAGTAGATCTCCGTCAGCGGGCCGAAGTCGGTGGTTTCGCTCTTGCCGGTTTTCAAGTCAATGCTGAACAAGCCGTACAGGTACTCGGCGGTGGCCGGGTCCTGTTTCTTGTCCTTGAACTTGGCGGCGGTGTAGAGCAGCGAGAAATCATGGCGGTAGGTCTGCTGGTTCCACACGTAGAGCACGTCCGGCGCGCTGTAGTTCGGGCGCTTCCAGTGGCGGCTGGGGATCAGCACATCGAACTTGCCGGTCTTGACATCGACCTTGTACACGTCCGGCCCAGCCACATAGAGCGTGCCGTCGTCACCGCTCTGCATGATGGTCAGTTGCCGCGGCGCCGGGAAGCTGCGCACCGGCTTGGCCTTGAGCCCGGCGTCGGTGGCATAGACGTCCAGCCGCGGCGGCTTGACCTCATAACGGTCGTTGAGCATCAGCGTCGGGTTGGCCACGGTATACAGCTCCTTGCCGTCGTGGCTGACAGTGAAGGCGAACATCGAGCGCGCCTTCTCCCCCGGTTGCTGGGTGATGCTGGCGTGGAACACCTGCTTGCAGCTGTCCAGCTCGACGCCGTAGATATCGGCGTAATGGTTGTTCAGCAGGTAGGCGACCTTGCGGTCCGGCGCCAGCTGCACGGTGCCGGGGCCGAAGGCGTCGGGCATCTTGCAGGTCTTGTACAGCGTGTCGCTGGCCAGGTCGATCACGTGCAGGTTGTTCGGGTAGTTGCTGGTGACCATGTATTCATGGCCAGCGTTGAGGGCCTTGTTGTCGGTGTTGTCGTCGGCCAGAACACCGAGGGAACAAGCCCCCAGGACGGCGGAAGCGGCCAGGCCGCAGGCATTTTTGCGAAGCATGCTGGAATCCTTCTGCTGTCCGGTCATTTGTCTTTTGGGAACACGGTGCCAAGGTTGCGCCAGTTCTCGTTGGAGGCCTGGGCGTCCTTGTTCCAGTCGGGGTAGGTGCTCATCATGTCCGGCACCTGGGCCGGCCACCAGCACGGGTCGGAGCAACCATAGAGGTCGGCCTCCATCGGCTGGCACAAGGACGACACGCCACCGAAGGCATCGATTTCCCAACCCGGGTCGGTGGTCGAGGCACAACCGGCCACCGAACTCATGGCGACCACCTCTTCGATACGGTTCTCGTCGGCGGCCTGTTCCAGCTTCTGGGCTTTGTTATTGATCGGCTTGAGATGTTTCATGTCAGTGAGCCTTGCGCGGAGTGATGTAGCTGCTGATGAACCCAGGGTTGTGGGCCATGATCCGGCTGTAGACCTCGATGCCGAAATCCACCCAGTCACGCATCAGTTCGCAATAGTGATAGGTCGGGTGCGCCGGATCGCCGTAGCGGGCATAGCTCTCGTGGTAGCAGCCGCCGGAACACAGGTTGCGGATGCGGCAGCTGTCGCAGCCGGTGTTGGTACGGTCCAGGCGCTGGGACAGGAAGTCGTTGAGCTCCACCTGCTTGACCCCGCCGTCGCGCACATTGCCGAAGGTCGGCAGCGCTGAGCCGGTAAAGCGGTGGCACAGGTTCAGCTCGCCCTTGTGGTCCACCGCCAGCATCTTCAGCCCGGCGCCACAGGGCAGCGCCTTCTTGTGGCCTTCGTGGATATCGGTGATCAGCTGGTGCAGGTTGGAGAAGCCGATATTGCGATGTTCCAGGGCTGCCTCCAGGTAACGCCGGCCCAGGCGCTTCATGCTGGCGAAGACTTCGATCAGTTCCTCGCCGGTGAGGTTGAAGCTGCTGATATCGCCCGAGGTCACCGGGGCAAAGCCGACCTCGGCGAACCCCAGCTCGTTGAACAGGTGATCCCAGATGGTTTCCACGTCGGTGACGCCAGTGGTCAAGGTCACCCGCGCGCCGACTGGGCGGCTGTCGTAGCGCGCCAGCAGCATCTGCGCCTTGCGCCGCACCACGTCGTAGGTGCCCTGCCCGCCCACGGTGATGCGGTTGCGGTCGTGCACGGTCTTCGGCCCGTCGATGCTCACCGACAAACCAAAGCGGTGGGCATTCAGGTAGTCCACCGTCTCCTCGGTGAGCAAGGTGGCGTTGGTGGTCATGACGAACTCGACGAACTTGCCCGCCTCGCGAAAACGCTTCTCGCAATAGTCGACCATGTACTCGATCAGCTTGCGGTTGCTCAGCGGCTCGCCACCAAAAAACACCACGGTGAAACGCTGTTCATCGGGGGATTCCTTGAGCAGCATTTCCACCGAGGCGATGGCTGTCTCGACGTCCATCTTCTTGCCCGCCGAGGGCTTGTCCAGGTCTTCCTTGTAGCAGTAGGTGCAACTCAGGTTGCAGCCGGTGTTGACGTTGAGCACCACAGTGTTGATCGCCGTGCGCTCGACCCGCTTGAGGGCGATCTCCGGGGTCAATGGCGAGCCGTCGCTGACCAGCTCCAGGGCAATCAGCTCGCGCAGGGTTTCGTTGATTTCCTCGCCGTTGAACCGTGCGCCGAGGCGCTGGACCAGGTCCTCCGGGGTGCAGCCGGGGCCGCGCAAGGTGTCGATGATGGTGCCGGTCAACTCGTCGCTGGCGAACAGCGAACTGCTGGGGATATGGAACAGCATGCGGTCGGCATCGACCTGCACTTCGTGCAGGTTGCGTTCGACCAGATTCAAGATAGCGCCCATTGCAAACCTCCTGTGCCGGCCCTCTTTTCGCGGGGGCCTGCGGTCATTCCGAAAGGGTGTCTCAAGCCGCGGACCGCGCCTTACGGGATGGGTGGATTGTTCCAGCGTTGCACGGTGACGATCAGATGGCCTGCGCCGGTCAGGGACTTTCCTGCGTCGTCGACGGCGGCGATCACCTTGAGGTTGCCGGCGTTGTTGGTGGACATCTTGCGTTGCGGGTTCGGCCCGGCATCGCCGGGAATGAACACGCCGCTGTCGGCCTGCATGGTGCCGGCAAACTTGACGTCTTCGTCCTCCTTGGCGCGCTCGTCGAAGGCCTCGACCTTCCACTGCGCCGGGAACACGCCGATGCGGTACGGCTTGCCATCGGCGCCCTTGCCCCAGGCTTCGGCATCGAAGCGGCCCTGGACCTTGGGCGTCGAGCCACCGCCCTCGCCGATGCGCGCCACCGAGAACTCAGGCACGACCTTGACTTCGGCGATCGTGCTGTAGACCGACAGCGTCGGGCCTTTCAGCGTGCCGAGGGTGACGTTGCGCAGGCCAGGTTGGGCATTGGCCGCCGCCTTGAGTTTGAGCTTGATCCGCTGCGGGCTCTGCTCGATGACTTCGACCACCTCCACGCCTTTGCCAAAGCTCGGCTTGCCAGTGAGGCCGCTGCCGATCAGGGTGACTTCGGTTTCACTGCCGGCCTTCAGATAACCCGGCTGCACCGCCAGCAAACGGCTGCTGCCCTGCTTGGCGGCGATAAAGTCCAGGCCGCGTTCGTCGTGCTCGGCCTCGAACATCCGGCCCTGCAATGCATTGCCTTGGGCAGCGAACACCTGGCGCATGCTCACGCCGTCGATGCTGACATTGCCGCGCCATTCGTAGCCGCTGTAGAGGATCGCGCTGCCCTCGCCGTTGAACGGGCTGCCGTCGGCGTACTGGCCCTTGACGCTGACCTTGAAGCTGTCATTGCCCTCGGCGCTGACGCTCATCACCCCGGCCAGTTCGCCCTTGCCCGGCAGGTGGCCGCTGAAGCTCCAGTCGCCCACCAGGGTCTCGGCCTTGGGCGCAGTGCTCAGCCATTTTGCCCAGGCCGGGTTGTCCAGCGGATACCGCTTGGCCAGCAGCGGCACCATCTCCTTGCGCGCCAGGTCGAACCAGTCGCGATCGCGGGACAGCGCCTGGTATTCCAGGGACGGCCATTGGCCGAGGTGGAAGTTCACCAGGCGTTCCCACTCCTGGGCCGGACGCCGTTGCAGGGCAACCCGCGCGCCGGAGTGGCAGCGGCCGCACATCTGGCTGGTTTGTTCGTCGAACTTCTCCACCGTGTTCAGGCGCCGCTCCAGGGCATAACGCACGCCATCGGTTTCGCTCGGCGCCAGGCCCTGGGTGTCGGCCAGGTACTTGACCAGGGTGCGACGATCGTCGTCGCTGATCTGCAAGCCATGCATGATCTGCATGCGGGCGATGCTCATCAGCCAGCCTTCCGGGGTCTTGCGCTGGTGGCTGATCCGGCTCAGGCCTCCCCCCGCTTCCGGGGTGTGACAGCCCTGGCAGGTTTCCTTGAGGATGGCCTGGGCATCGCGCGCCGCAAGGCTGGGAGGGGCATGCAAGGCGGCGCAGACCGCCAGCGCCAGCAGGCCGCTGGACATGCCTGCTCGGAGTGTTCTCTTGATCAAGGTCGGACCTCCACGGAGCTTTCTTATTGTTGTGCGTCGTTTTTATGGTTTCTGCCATGCCCGTCGCGCCGGGCATGGAGGCAAGAGAAACGTCTGCGGTCAGCAATACACAGAGCGTGCCAGCTTATAAATGATTTGCTTTATCAAGGGCTTGCTGGAGCTCCAGCAAGCCTCCCCCAGGCAATCGCCGGCCTGCCGCGTTTAATTTCGCGACAACTGTTCCACTCTGAGACATACACGGCGATGAGGGAACCAATCAGCCATCGCAGCGATGGCGCCAGCACGTTTCAGAATCATCCTAAAGCCTTGCCTTGGTGCGCCTGGATAGGCTCGCGAAGCTCTACAACGAGCCATAGCCCCACGGATCAGTCAACGCACAAGGATGATGTACCCCCATGCTTTCTTCCGCTCGCCTGGGCGACAAACATGTCTGCCCTCTTCCCGGTCACGGCACCACCCCGATTGCTTCCGCTTCCGGCGACATAAACATCAACTCCATGGGCGCAGCCCGAGTCGGCGACACGTGCGGCTGTGGCGCGGTCATTACCACAGGTTTTCCTTCCATTCTTCTGAACGGTCGTCCCATGGCTCACCTGGGCAGCCCTACCAGCCACGGCGGGACGATCATCAGTGGATCACCCGATACCTTCGGAGGATTCGTCTTTGGACCCACTCCAGGGGCCGCAATCATCAACTTTGCAATGCTTGGGGTGTTTCGGCCTGATGGTTCTGTCGATGATGAAAAGATGGCAACCTTGTTGGCCGACCCAAGGCTGATCGAAAAGGCCACTGCCGCGAATGCCTTGGTCGATTCGAGCGCGGCCTCCAAGGCGCCTGAAGAAAAGGTCTGTAATGATCCCGATAGGATGGAGGAGCTGGCGGCCTATATTGCGGGCGAGATGAATACCAACATCAACAGCCCGTCTGTACGCCAAATGAAAGATTTGAATAGCTTTGACCTGGCAGAGGAAGCCCGCAAATACGCCGCATTGCCTTTCTACATGAGGCTCGGCCAGCCTCCTGACTTCTATAGCTTGGCGCTAGGGAAGAAAGCGAAAGCTTTTGCTATCTGGACCGAGCGAGTCGGACAGAATCGACCCTGGGACCACAAGCCAAAGTTATTAAAACTATTTGACGGAGAGGTACGGCATAAGCAAGGGGACTATGACTATTACTACGACATTTGGTCGAACATCCACTATGGCTATGTGGGGTTGGCGGGTGGGTTTTCAGAGAGCGCCCTACTAGATGGGGCCGGAGCTGAGCAAATCGTTTCAGATTCACTGCGAAAGATCCAGAAGTGGAATGAACGCAGGGGGCCGCAGCGATCCGCAGGCATTGATGGGCTTCGGGCTTGGGACGATGTCCCCGACCGTATATCAATCAACATAGGGATGAAGCTTTATCGCCAACACCCTAGTGGAGGCATCACGGCAAAGATGATCATGGATGAAGTTCTTGCAATTACACCAGAGGAATGGGGGGATGGTGCCATTGTCCACAAATGTAAAGAAATCTAGAACTCGGTATGTCAGGCGAATGCTTTTACTTCTCCTGCTTGCCCCTGTCGCATTTTGGTACGTGGCAACCCCCACAGTGTCCGTCTATTACTCCCAAGACGGAAAAGAGGAGCTTCGATACATCTGGAATACACAGCACAGGATATATAGGGGGGGCATCCATCCAGGGGAGTCCACTGGAGATAACGGATTCATTTTTCCTGATGATGAGTTTTTTATGATGTTTTACTGGCGGAGCAAGACGGGTAGAGACCACTGCGTAGGAATCACGCCCAAGTGGCCAAACACAAAGATTTACCTCGACCTGAACGGCAACATTGACACAAGCAAAGGAAGTGGCACGGATACTGAGCGCTTGGGGCAGTGTAAGCACGACAGGGCCAAACCTTAAGCTGCGCCAGTACCGTTATGTGGTCACCTGCCACTACCTCCAGCGCAGCCCAAAAGTAGCACGCAGACGACATCCCCAAGGCCTTTGTACCTGTTTGCAACCCCAAGCTCAGGTGCATTAGGAATAAATCCCACACCACGAACCGCCCTGTTCTCGATCAAGGCGTCTTCGCCCTGCTACGATGCCTGGCTTAACCGCTTCAGCCATCGGCCCTGACAGGAATCGCGCCATGCTCAATGCCCTGCTTTTCGATCTCGACGGCACCCTGACCGACACCGACCAACTGCACCTGCTGGCGTTGCAGCAGTTGTTGCTGGAGGAAGATGGCCGGGTGTTCACCCATCAGGAGTTCGAGGCCCATGTCAGTGGCCAGGCCAACGCCAATATGTGCCGCTATCTGTTTCCGCAGCGCTCGGTGGCCGAGCATGAGGCCTTTGCCGACCGCAAGGAGGCGCGCTTTCGCCAGTTGTCGCCGCAGCTGACGCCGATGCCGGGCCTGTTGCGCCTGCTGGATTTCGCCCGGGAACGCGACATCGGCGTGTGCGTGGTGACCAATGCGCCACGGGCCAACGCCGAGCACATGCTGGACGTGCTGGGGCTGAGCGATCGCTTCGACACCGTGCTGGTGGCCGAGGAGCTGCCGCGGGCCAAGCCCGACCCGCTGCCCTACCTCACCGGCCTGGAATGCCTGGGTGCCTGCGCCGAGGCCGGGATTGCCTTCGAGGACTCGATCCCCGGCCTGACTGCCGCGGTCGGGGCCGGGATCTTCACCGTCGGCCTGGCCACCAGCCAGAGCCCCGAGGCCCTGCTGGCCGCCGGCGCCCATCTGGTGGTCGAGGATTTCAACGACCCGCAACTGTGGGCGGTGATCGAGCGGATGCTCGGCTCGCGCTGAGACCGAGTTAAGCCCGGTCTGACCGAGCAACTCAGAAATAACCTAAGGCTTTTTCAGTTGTGTCTGATGGTCCGGCGCGCGTTGGCTCTTGAAGATAGCGCCCCGCACGCCTGTCGTATCAAGGACCTTCATGAACGCCCTCACCTCCCTCCCCCTGCTGGCCCTGCTTGGCCTTGCAGCCAGCACGGGCCACGCCCAGGAAGCCCCCGAACCGGCCCCGCCGGAAGCCACCAGCAGTTGCCTGACCCGCGGCGAGGCCATCAAGGGCAGCCTGGAAAAACTCCTGCCCGACCCTGAATACCGCCAGCTGGCCGGCCTGCAACGGGCGCTGGAACCCCTCAGCCGCTATTGCGACGGCCTGCACTTCGAGCACAACCCGCCCCTGCGCCAGGCCGAGTACCAGGTGATATTGCGCCAGATGGAACTGGACGCCGCGCAGCGTTATGGCGACCCGCGCATCATCGACAAGCGCAAGGCCCGGCTCACCCACGCCCTGCAAGTCCTGCAATACGCCCTCGGCGCCCACGACAACTGAAGCGGGTTCATGCCCGATGAGCGTCGTCACCGGCTCGCTTCGACGAGCCTGCTCCAGCGCCAGACTTTTTCCCAACAGATTCAACGATCTGCAAAATCCGCTCGGGAGCATCCAGAATTTCTCGCAGACGGGAATGCAACCAATTGTTATGCAAGGAATTTTCTAACATTTAGCTAAGATTGTTCTGACTCGTGCCGATGGGTTTTGTAGGACACAGGGAGCAATCTGGAAATGAGAAACAATCAGCCCGTTACACAACGTGAAGTGGCTCTGGGGTCGAACCAGAAACTCATCTCCACCACCGACGCCCGTGGCGTCATCAGCTACTGCAACGATGCCTTCGTGGATATCAGCGGTTTCCACCGCGATGACCTGATCGGCGCTCCACAGAACATCGTCCGTCACCCCGATGTCCCCCCCGCGGTATTTGCCCATATGTGGGCGGCGCTGAAACAGGGCCAGCCGTGGATGGGCATCGTCAAGAACCGCTCGAAAAACGGCGACCACTACTGGGTCAACGCCTACGTCACGCCGATTTTCGAGGGCAGCCGGATCCTCGGCTACGAATCGGTCCGGGTCAAACCCAGCGCCGAACAGATCCGCCGCGCGCAAGACCTCTACCAGCGCCTCAACCGCCAGCAGCCAGCCATCCCCCGCCGGCATCGCTGGCAACCGGCCCTGCTGGGCTGGGCGCCCTTCCTGGCCACGGGCCTGGCCGGTGGCCTGAGCGGCCTCTGGCTGGCGCCGCCTTTGGCGCTGGCGGTGGCCGCCGGGCTCTCCGTACCCCTGGCGCTGCTGGCGATACAGCGCCAGAACAACGCCGCCCGGCGCCTGCTGCAACTGGTCGACTCGTCCACCTGCGACCCGTTGATCGCGCAGATGTACAGCGACGCCCACGGCCCCCAGGCCTGCCTGGAAACCGCCTTCGTCAGCCAGGATGCGCGGCTGAAAACCTGCCTCACCCGCCTGCAGGACAGCGCCGAACACCTCAATGCTCTGGCCAGCCGCTCCGACACCCTGGCCAGCGACAGCTCCCGTGGCTTGGACCGCCAGCGCGTGGAAACCGAGCAGGTGTCCGCCGCGGTCAACCAGATGGCCGCCACCACCCAGGAAGTGGCCAGCCATGTGCAGCGCACCGCCGACGCCACCCAGGCCGCCAACCAGTTGACCGGGCGCGGGCGCGAAGTGGCCCGCGATACCCGTGAAGCCATCGAACGGCTGTCCCAGGTGGTTGGCGAAACCGGGCAGAACGTGGCGCAACTGGCCAGGGACAGCGACGAGATCGGCACCGTGGTCGATGTGATCAAGGGCATCGCCGACCAGACCAACCTGCTGGCGCTCAACGCCGCCATCGAAGCGGCCCGCGCCGGCGACATGGGCCGCGGTTTCGCCGTGGTGGCCGACGAGGTGCGCCAGCTGGCCCAGCGCACCGCGCAATCCACCCAGCAGATCCATGAGCTGATCACCCAGTTGCAGAGCTCCTCGCAAAACGCCGTGCAGAGCATGCAAAGCGGCCAGCGCCAGGCCGAGGAAGGTGTGGCCCGGGTACTGGAGGCGGACCAGGCGCTGCTGGGCATCAGCGAGGCGGTGGCCAACATCACCGACATGACCACCCAGATCGCCGCCGCCACCGAAGAGCAAAGCGCTGTGGCCGAGGAAATCAGCCGCAATATCAGCACCATCGCCCAACTGGCCGACCAGACCTCGGAGCAGGCCCATCACTCGGCCGAACTGAGCAAGGAACTGACCCAGACCGCCACCACCCAGTACTCGCTGGTGGAGCGGTTCAACCCTTAGGTTCGGGGCGGTTTGTGCCAGGTTAGAAAAATGCAGTTCACCTGAGTCACCAGCCGAAGGCCTGGGATGCTCAAGGCGGCGCTCAGGCCCAATAAAACGGCGCTTTCCCATCTCGGGTAAGCGCCGTTTCTCCTTGAGTGAACGGCATCATGCCAATCGACGTGGAGCCTTTATCCAGGCCGTTTGGTACCCCGGCGTATCTTGGCGGGATGACGCGTCCATCCCCTGGGGCGAGGTTCAATTCCGGGGAATGAAACCGACGCCTGTGAATGACCTCTGGGGATTTCCGCGCTCGACGCCATGATGGAAATCACGGCGTTGCAGGCGCATGTCCATTCGCGCCGCCTGCTCGATGGCGGCAATGCGCTGATTGATCAGCAAAATCGCCATGCGCCGGTTGTCGTGCTGGCTGCGTTCAGACTGCACCTTCACGCTGATGCCGGTTGCCAGGTGGGTCGCGCGTACCGCCGAATCGGTCTTGTTGACATGCTGCCCGCCGGGACCAGAGGCGCGCATGGTTTCAAAACGAATCTGGCTTTCCTGGTGTTGCTCCGGCGCCGTAAAAACCTGGCCGGCGAAGAACCAGTTCTTGCGTTTGTGCCCAGGCCGGTAAGGGCTCTTGCAGACCCAGAGCAACGTACCGCTCCAGCGCCTGGCAACGCTTGCCGCCTGATCGCCGCTGAGGCCGATCAACACCGATTTGTACGTGCCCTGGCCGGCCCCGGGCTCGCTTTCAACGATGCTGATCCTGACCTGCTCCGCCTCGGCTTCAGTATCGAGGCGTTGCAAGGCCTTGGCCACGGCCAGTTCACACTCCGCCGGTCCTTGCGCCGAGGATAGCTGTAACAAAATCATCAGCAGCATCCCCGGCGCTTGTAGGTCAGTATCGGTTTGAGGCGAGCGATGATCCTGATCAGGCCGGCCTCAAGCAGGCTGCCGACCACACTGTCGATGCTCTTGTAGGCCTCGGGTGCCTCCTCGTACATGAGCCCACGGTCTTCGCAGATCACCCGGCTACCGAGTGCCGTGCGCTTGAGCTGGTCGAAGCTGAACCGTGAAGCCAGGCGCCCCTTGCAATCGCCACGAATCCACTTTCGACCGGCGCCATGGGCCAGTGAATACAAGCTGGCGGCTTGTGGTACAGGCTGCACCAGATAGCTGTAGTCGCCCCGAGAGCCGGGGATGACGACCACGCCTTGATCGGAAGGGGTCGCCCCTTTGCGGTGGATCCAGCCCGAGACACCTTCGACTGTCGCGGGCGAAACCAGGTTGTGGTTGATGTCCAGGGCCGAGCGGCCTCGAGCCCGCAGATTCACCAGGATGCGTTCGGCGATCAGGCGCCTGTTAGCTTGTGCAAAGCGCAGGGCTTCGTCATGACGTTGCAGATAGTCGATCCCGGCTTCACTGTCGACCGCAATGCCGTCATGACCGTGCCGATCGATGTGTAGACGCAGAATGGCCTCACCCAGCCCACGGGAGCCACTGTGAACCAGCAGCAGGAGCGACTTGGGGTCCAGCTCCAGCGCCTCCATGAGCTCGCTGGAGTGAACTTCGTCGATTTGTTGCAGCTCGGCGAAGTGATTGCCGCCACCAATGGTTCCCAAGGCATGTTCATGGCCGGTGGCAAAGAATCCCAGTTGTGCCAGGTCCTCTTGCCAATGTTCATCCAGCACAGTGTCGATGTTGCCGATTTTCTTTTCGAGCTTGTCGAGGTTCAGCCTGGTACTGGAAATATCCGTCTGCCATAGCGCCATGCCGCAGCCGATATCGTTTCCCACCAGCGCGGGGTAAAGGATCCCGGTAGAGAAGAATGCCGCGCCCACCGGATAACCCCGGCCCGGGTGCAGATCTGGCATGCCGACCACGCGTTGCATGCCCTGGAGTTTTGCAGTTGTTTGAAGTTGCTGGATCGCTTGATCTTCGATCCAGGTGCTGTCGGAGGCGACAAGTGATACGCCGGCCGACAAATTGCGGATGCAATTGTCCATGTCCAATTCCTGATTGGCGAAAAAATAGAGTCAGGGAGTGGCAGGTCGAATCCGGGTTAAGCGAGGTGCTAAGTATTAGCGGGTACAGCGTTTAAACCAGGCACGTCCTGCAAAGATCGATCAGGTATTTCATGGTGGATCTCCTTTGCTGAAGTGTGGGAAGGGGCGCGAAGATTAATCCGCGCGTAGCCATTCTGACAATGGGCAATGATAGTTTTTTTATCTGGCAGGGCCTGAGGCTGGTGAGCCAGCCCAGGCCTGAATGGACCAGGTACTGGGCGGACAACGGCAGCTCAGCTGCAAACGGGAGGTGCTGATCGAGGGAGGAAATACGCTGGAATAACGGCGCGAGCACATGGCAGGCAAGAAGCCCGCCCGACACCCCGGATGCGCCGAGGTGCCCCTTATACGGGCGAGCGCGGGAACTATAAATCCAGTGACCGGCAGCCTCTATCAGGCAAGTCTTAAAATGCCGCCTGCGGGCTCATCTCCCTTGCCTCACTGCTCCTCGGCCTTCTGCTCCTTGCAGTCCTTGAGCAACTGCTGTTCCTTGGCGGTGTGGTCGGCTTCCAGGAAGCTCAACAGGCCGCTGTCGCCCTTGGTGTGCCAGCGGTAGCTGTTCTGCTCGTCGTCGGCGACATACAGCGCGCCGGAGCCGGAACGGGCGATATGCATCGGGATCAGCTGGCCCTTGTAATACAAGGTGGCGAACGAGGCGCCGTTTTCGATATTCAGGTACGCCGCCTGCACCTCTACCCCACCCTCGCAGCGGTAGCTGGCCAGGCTGCTCTGGTGCGCCGGCAGTTCCGGCTCGGCCGGGGTCGCCGCGGCCTGGGCGAAAAACGGCGCCAGCAGCAAGGTGGTTCCCAGAATCGTTGAAGTCTTCATGCACATCTCCTTGTTCAATGCCCTTTTACGACGAATCCGCGCCCCATAAGTTCAGGCCGGATTGAACGAGGAACTGACCCGGAGCACGACGGCCCGGTACTCGCGGGGCGCCGTTTGCCATGAAGGCCGCCCTGGGCCAATACCGCCCACACGATTCGCGCCCGTTTGTTCGCCAGTGCGCCTGACACGGCATTGGCGTGTCGGCGTTTTGGCAGTTCCCGGAACCATGGCCCAAAAGCCTCTTCCCGCCTATCGCGATGCCGCCTGATGGCCCGCGCACCCTGGGTGGGTCAGTAGCGTTTTGAGATTCGTCTGATCCCTCAGAAAATCCAAAATCACTAGTATGATCAGGCAATTACATGCGGCGAAAACCATACCACCACCTGCACTGATTTATTAACACTCTACAAGGAGAAGAGGCACCTCCATGTCTCTTTCATTGCTTTCGAGAAACGTCATGAAAAACCACCTTGCCATGAGTGTGACGCTTGCCGGGTGTCTATCGTTGTTTTCCGCGCACTCCCATGCCGGTATCTCATTGGATAGCACCCGAGCGGTACTGGCCGGGCCGAAGAAGGAAGCGTCCATTCTGGCGCTGAACTTCGCCATCGAGGGGGCGGCCTCCTTGGTTCCAGGCGGAACAACAAGGATCGAGTTCGAGAGCATCGACAACAAAGGAATGCCTGTTCAGCACTCGAGCAACATTTCCATCTGAGCCTATATGCAAGCCCAGAACCCTTCGCTTATCGCTTAACCCAGCATCGTGTCATCGGCTGAATATCACTTCTTGGTAACCCACACACACTTCGCCAATGATCTGCATCCAACAAAAGAATCATTTCCGAACGAATGGAGCCAAGGATGCGGGAGAACGATTCATCCACGAACTCCATTCAAGGTCGATCAGAGAGAAACAGGCAATGAAGACCGCAGCAAGAGAAATAGTCAGCGCCCTACTCATCGCACCGCAACTTTTCGTAATAGTCCTTATGGCCATCGCCGTGTCACCGTCCGCAAGCGCTCTGGATGCATTTGGGCAGGAGCTGTCGGTCCCGAGGAACGTGGCCATAGGAACCATACTGGCTCGAGAGTACTTCACTCCGCAGCAGATATGCGGCCAATCGAAGTGCCCTACCGCGCATCTTTACACCTACCCAAATGGAGGCGCATCAACCTCATATTTGACAGAAATCACCACGAATGTCTCGGGCATATCGACCCGTTTGTTGGTCAATGGCAAAGCCCACGCAACTGGACCGATCCGGGACGGGATCAGCCAGCCAATCGAAATACAGTTACTCAGCGATAATCGACCCAATCTAGGAGGCTCCCTTGGTGGTGCCCGCTACTACAACATCGCCTATGCTGCAGGCTCTACCGGGTTCCACATCCCAGTCTACCTGAAGGGCACTGTCACCCCTATCGACGGCACCTGCTCGGTGCCGAGCCAGACGGTGAAGCTCCCCACGACCGTGCTGAACCACCTGGACCGCATCGGCTCGACAACCGGCACCCAGAGCTTCCAGCTCAGGATCAACGATTGCCCGAAGGGCTATAACCGGATTGGCTATACCCTTGACCCGGTTGGCGGCGCGATCGCGAACTCGCCAGGGGTGTTGCCGCTTGCCAGCGGTTCGACCGCGAGCGGTGTGAAGATCCGGGTCGAAAACGCCCAGGGTGCTCCAGCAACCATGGGTACTTCGATAAAGGTCGATGGATACAACAAGGCGGAAGGTGGTTCGTTTGCAATTCCGATGCAGGCGTCCTACATCCGAACCGACGCGGTCGCCAAAGCGGGAACGGTAAAGGGGGCGATGACCGTGTATCTGGATTACCGATGACCCTTCCTGCTCGCAAGCACAATACAGCCCAGTGCCCGAGCCGCAAACAGGCGCCCAAGGCCATCACCTACGACGCGGCCTGGCAGTGCCACGCCGAACAAAGGCGGGCGCAAGGTCTATGTCAATCCCGATCCTGACAAACCGCCAGACTCCGCGAAACCGTCTCAGGCACGTCTCAGATTGCGACAGCCACTCCCCCGCGTCGTCCCCCTCCCGCCAACGTCTGCCCCCGAGATAGCGGCCCTGCAGCCCTCCCGGGCAGACTGGCACAGCCATTGCGAAAGCCCTCGCCTCACGCATAACAAGAGGTTCTGTCATGGCTATTGCAACCCTGCTCCCCGCCACCACCGCGTTTATCCAGCGCGCCCCGCGCATGCTGATCGGCGCCGAATGGGTCGAGGCCGCCGACGGCCAGACCATGCCCCTGCGCAACCCGGCCACCGGCGAGCAACTGTGCGTGGTGCCGCGCGCCACAGTGGACGATGTCGATCGCGCGGTGCTCGCCGCGCGCCAGGCCTTCGACGATTCGTCCTGGAGCCGCACCCGCCCGCGGGAACGGCAGAACCTGCTGTGGAAACTTGCCGACCTGATGCAGCGCGACACCGAGCTGCTGGCGCAACTGGAATGCCTGAACAACGGCAAGAGCGCCGCGGTGGCCCAGGTCATGGACGTGCAACTGGCCATCGACTTCCTGCGCTACATGGCCGGCTGGGCGACCAAGATCGAAGGCAGCAGCGTCGAGGTCTCAGTGCCGCTGATGCCCGACCAGCAGTTCCACAGTTTCATCCGCCGCGAGGCGGTCGGCGTGGTCGGCGCCATCGTCGCCTGGAACTTCCCGCTGCTGCTGGCCTGCTGGAAGCTCGGCCCAGCCCTGGCCACCGGCTGCACGGTGGTGCTCAAGCCGGCCGACGAAACCCCGCTGACCGCGCTGAAGCTCGCCGAGCTGGTGCAGGAAGCCGGCTACCCCGACGGCGTGTTCAATGTGATCACCGGCACCGGCATCACCGCGGGCGCGGCCCTGACCCGCAACCCGCTGGTGGACAAGCTGACCTTCACCGGCTCCACCGCGGTGGGCAAGGAAATCGGCAAGATCGCCATGGATTCCATGACCCGGGTCACCCTGGAACTGGGCGGCAAGTCGCCGACCATCGTCATGGCCGATGCCGACCTGGGCAGCGCCGCGGCCGGCGCCGCCAGCGCGATCTTCTTCAACCAGGGCCAGGTCTGCTGCGCCGGCTCCAGGCTGTATGTGCAGCGTAAGCACTTCGACAAGGTGGTGGCCGATATCGCCGGCATCGCCAACGCCATGAAGCTCGGCAGCGGCCTGGACGCCAGCGTCGACATCGGTCCGCTGATCTCCGCCCGGCAGCAGGAACGTGTCTCTCGCTACATCGAAATGGGTCGGGAAAGCGGCGCCACCATCGCCTGCGGCGGCGAGCAGTTCGGCCCTGGTTATTTCGTCAAGCCGACGGTGATAGTCGACGTCGACCAAAAGCACTCGCTGGTACAGGAAGAGATCTTCGGCCCGGTGCTGGTGGCCATTCCTTTCGACGACGAAGCCGATGCCCTGCGCATGGCCAACGACAGCCCCTACGGCCTGGGCGCGAGCATCTGGTCCAACGACCTGGCGGCGGTGCACCGGATGATCCCGCGGATCAAGTCCGGCTCGGTCTGGGTCAACTGCCACAGCGCCCTGGACCCGGCGCTGCCGTTCGGTGGCTACAAGATGTCCGGCGTGGGCCGGGAAATGGGGTATGCGGCGATCGAGCATTACACCGAGCTGAAGTCGGTGTTGATCAAGCTCTGATCCGCGACAACCCATAGCGCCTTGCCCTCGCGCAAGCGCTTCTCCACCGGGGCGCCGGGGTTTGTCCGGCGTCTCCCGACGACTGGTCCGGGGTCGACGACCTGCTGCCCGGCCCATGCCCCGAACGGCTGCTACGCTGAGCCCGAGCCGGCTCGACAGCTGCCCTGCGAGCCTGGCTCAGCCACCTTCACCCCACACCTCATCACCACCGAAAACCTGAGGAAAGCATCATGGGATCAAATGGACATGATCACGACGGCGTCCAATGCGGATGCCACAACCCGATCTGGAACGCACTGAAGGACACTCTCGACCCGGCCAGCCACACCGCCAGCCAGCCACAGGACGCCAATGAACTGGCCAGGGAACCGGCCGGCGAGTCCATCATCTTTACCAACGGCACCATCTACCCCTTGCGCGACGGCAACATGGACGAACGGGTCGAGGCCCTGGGCATCCACGCCGGCGATGTGGTCGCATCCGGCACCCTGGCCGACGTCGAAGCGCGCATGAACACCCTGGGCATCAGCTACAAGAAGCAGTCCCTGAACGGCAAGACCCTGTTGCCCGGCCTGATCGAGCCCCACGCCCATATCGTGCAGAGCTGCGCCATGGAAGGCTGGCTGAACCTGGGGGCCATCGATAGCGACAACCCGGATGAGCACAAGAACCAGCGGCTACGGCCTACCTATGACTGGCCCTGGTTGAAAAGCACCATCCAAGGCAACCTGCCCAAGGACAACTCGACCTGGATCCTCGGCCATCAGGTCGATCCGGCGCTGATGCCCTTCCAGGTCGTCCCCCACGGCCTGAACAGACTCATCACCTTTCACTGTGGCCCCGGCGATGACATCGGCAACCTGGACACCATCGACAAGCAGCATCCGATTCTGCTGATCAGCGCGTCCATGCACACCGCCTACCTGAACACCGCGGCGAGCGACGCGGTGTTCAAGAAGACCGGCGTCAGGGCCGACAACGGCGTCCTGCAGGAAGCCGAGGTGCTGGCCGCCATCAAGAGCATTCCCCTCCGGCAGCAGCTGGAAATACTGAATATCTTCAAGCACCTCGAAGACTACTTCGACAAGGCCTCGCGCCGCGGGATCACCCTGCTCTACGACGCGATGATGGACACTCAATCGAAGCTGGTACTGGGCGCCTACTTCCTGACCCACCCCCGCAAGCTGCGGATCGGCTACGCCGCCGCCTGCGATGGCACGCCCGAGGCCATCGGCAAGCTGCCGCGCTACCAGCCGGTCAGCCGGGAACAGGCCAAGCGCTTCTATCAGGGCTCGGTCAAGCTGGTGTCCGATGGTTCCAACCAGGGGCTGACGGGTTATCAGGCGCAGCCTTACTGCTGCGAGACAGACCGGCCGGTGGGCAACTTCAATTTCTGCGACCAGGACCACACCCCGGTCACCACACCCGATGCCTACAAGACCGTGGTGCGCAATGCCGTCGAAACCGGCTGGCCGCTGATGATCCACGCCAACGGCGACCGGGCCATCGACTTCACCCTGCAAGCCTATGAGGCGGCCTTGCAGGGCGGCAGCGCCCTGGAGAAACGCCACCGCATCGAGCACTGCTCGCTGCTGACCGCGAACACCCTGCAGACCCTGCAGCGCCTGGGCCTGTCACCGAGCTTCCTGATCGGTCATGTCGGCTACTGGGGCTATTCCTTCAAACAGGCGATCTTCGAAGGCAAGGCCGAACAGATGCTCGACCTGTGCCAGTCGGCCCTGGACCACAACCTGAGAATGACCCTGCACAGCGACTGTTCGGTAACGCCCCTGGGGCCGCTGCGCTCCATGGAGCAGGCGGTGACCCGCAAGATGGAAGGCATTCGTGATGCCCAGGGGCAGTTCGTCCGCGACCCAAGGCTGCAACCCATCCTCAATGAAGCCGAGTGCCTGACGCGCAAGCAGGCCTTGAAAGCCATCACCTATGACGCGGCCTGGCAGTGCCACGCCGAAGGCTGGACCGGGTCCTTGCAGGACGGCAATTTCGCGGACCTGGTGATTCTCGAGCAGGATCCCCTCGACGAAAAAGTGCCGGCCACCAGCATCAGGGACATCAAGGTCTGCGAAACCTGGAAAGGTGGCCACCGGGTGTACGTCAATCCCGCTAGCTGATCGTTAGCCATGGCAAGCCGGGGGGCTGTCCGGACCCCGGCTTGTTAGTGCTTCGTCAGGGACGACGGGTTTGGATGGTCGCTGCGCGGATCGNAGCGAGGCTTGCCCGCGATCATTCGCCCAGGCGCCGCCATCGCCCAAGCCTTACGCCGGCTGCGCCGTCGATCGCAGCCTGCGGCAGCGGCTACAGAAAAGCCTCTTCACCTCAAGGCTTGTACCCCTGCCCCAGCAACCAGCCACGCACGGCCCTGTCCTGTTCCTCGCTCAACCCCGCCAGCACTTGTTGCGCCGGTTCGTTGGACAAGCGGCGCAACAGCGGCGCCAGCTCCACCCCTTGCACATGCCAGATGCCCAGCGGCTGGTCCGGGGTGATCACCACCTCGGCTTGGTCCACCAGGCCATCGCGCAATACCGGAGCGCGCTCGATGCGCAGGGCGGAAAAGTCCGGCTCAGGGTGCGCCGGCTCACGGTCCGGCCACCGCCGTCGGGCCTGCCAGAACGGCCGTTCGGCCCAGCGCTGCTCGTCGGCGTAGAAGTCGCGGCCGATGCGGGCGAAGCGCAGGAACAGTTGCTCCACCCGCTGAGCATGGAAGCGCTGCGCCAGGGCCGCCCGTTCGAGCCGTTGCAGCAGCGTGTTGATCACCGCCGGCGCCTGCAACGCCGAGGACAGCGACTGGAAGATACCGTTGCCCGACAGCGGGTCCACGGCCATGGCCGCATCGCCCACACGAATCCAGTTATCGCCACACACCTGCGGGCAGAGAATCGCCGTGCTGCTGCGCGCGTGCAGTTGCAAATCGTGCTCCGGCCCGTCAGCGAAAAACTCCCGCGCCAGGGCCGAACCCTGGCGGCGCTGGCGGCAGTAATCCAATAGCTGCGCCTTGCCCGGCAGTGCAGCGCTGGCCACGTCCACCGTCAGTTGCCAGTAACACTGGCCGTCGGCCTGTCGTGCCATCCAGGCCCAGCCGTCTTCAAGGCTGTGCACGGCGCTGGCGGTGGTGCCCGGCGCGCCCTGCCAGCGGTTGAGCAGGCTGAGGGTTTCCGGCCCGCGCAAGCCTTTGCCCAGTTCTTTACTCAATGCCGGCGCCTGGCGCCCGCGGGCCTCCACCAGAAAATCCGCGAAGCGCTCGGCCTGCCCCTCGATCCGTAGCCGATGCCCGCTCAAGGACGACTGTACCTCCAGCACCCGGCCTTCAATCAACTCGACCCCGGCCTCGCGCAAATCCTCGCGCAGGCCGCGATCGAAGCGCGGGCGATCCAGCAGGTATTCGACGTTCTGCCCATGGCTCTGGCCGTTCCATGCCACCTGACGCTGGGATGCCTGCAACCCCGCCTCCAGCGCACGTCCCAGACCGGCGCCGCGCAGGGCTTCGAGCACCCGCAGCGACACCCCTTCCAGCGCCGGGAAACGCCGCCACTCGCTGACCAGCGCTACCTCATAGCCCAGGCGCCGCAAGCCCAGGGCCACCGCGGCACCCGTCGGACCGGCGCCGAGAATCAGCAGCGGCCTCATGTCCAGCCGCGCCGTTCGGGGCCGTGATAGCGGGCATGGGTCTGCAGCCACTGGACCACCTGCGGGTTGCCGGCGTCGCGGTGTTCGCCGAGGTAACGGGCGATATGCCCGCTCAAGGCCGCGCAGCCCAGGCTGGCGCCGGACTGGCCGGGATGGCTGCCCTGCACACAGGCGGCGAAATCGGCCTGCTGGCTGTCGAGCCACGACCATTCGCCGGGGGTGCAACGGGCATCGCCGGTCACCCGCAGCACGCCGGGGTAACGGGCCGGGAACACGCCTTCGCCCTGGGCCGGGGTGGAGGCGCACAACAGCACGCCATGGGCCAGGGCCGCGGCGCAGGCTTCGCGCAACAGGCTGCGGTCCTGGCGCAATCCCAGGCTGAGGTTGATCAGCCGCACTTGCTGGCTCACCAGCCAGTCCAGGGCGCTGGCGATCTGCAAAGCGCTGGTCACCCCGCGCTGATCGAACACCTGGGCCACACAGAAGCGCGCCTTGGGCGCCCGCTCGCCGATCGCCTCGATAATCGCGCTGCCATGGCCGAGGGGGTCTTCGCGCAAGTCGCCCTCGCCCACCCCGTCCTCCACCAGATAGAAACGCCGCCCGGCCAGCACCCGTTGGCGTTGTGCAGCCGAATGTCCGCTGTCGACCACGCCGATCCGCAGCTCAGGCTTCATGGGCCACCTTCACCGACTGCAAGACGCCGTCCACCAGTTCGAAGCGCAGGTCGGCGTCGGCCAGGGTCGAGGGCCGATGGCTGATCAGGATCCGCGTGCGCCCGGCGAACAGCCGGTCGATGGCCTCTATCACTTCGCGCTCGGTGCTTTCGTCCACCGCCGAGGTGGCCTCGTCCAGCACCAGGATCAAAGGGTCCTGCAGCAGTGCGCGGGCAATCGCAATCCGTTGTTTCTGCCCGCCGGACAGCTGCTGGCCGCGCTCGCCCAAGGGGCTGTCCAAACCTTCGGGCAGCGACTCGATCAGGCTGTCCAATTGCGCCAGCCGCGCCACCTCGGCCACCGCCGCGCGCGGTGCGTCGGGCACGCTGTAGGCCAGGTTGTCGGCCAGGCTGCCGCGGAACAGCACGATGTCCTGGCTGACCACGGCAATGCGCCGCCGCAGCTCGAACAGGTCGAGCTGGCGCAGGTCGACACCGTCCAGCAGCACCTGCCCGGACTGCGGGTCGTGGTGGCGTTGCAGCAGGTCGATCAGGGTCGACTTGCCGACCCCGGAGCCGCCGCCCAGGGCCACTTTCAAGCCATAGGGAATGCGCGCCTCAATGCCGCGCAGGGTGCTCGGCCGCCCCGGGTGGCTGAAGTGCAGATCACGGAAATACAGCTCGCCGCCGCTGGGCATCGGCAGCGGTTGCAGCGGCGTGGTCACGCTCGGTTGTTCGCCGCGCAGCTCCATGACCCGGCCCAGGCTGACGGTCATGCGCTGGATCGCCACGTACAGCCCCAGCAGGCTCTGCACCGGCCCCACGGCCATGCCCAGGTAAGTGGAAAAGGCGATCAGCGCGCCCAGTTGCCAGGTGCCTTGCACCACCCAATAACCACCGATCAAAAACGCACAGGCCCGCGACAGCGAGGTCAGGGTGCCGGGCACCGCCTGGGTGAAAAACTCGCTGACCTGCAGGCGCAGCAACTGGCTCATGTAGCCCTGCCCCAGGCGCTCCAGGCGCTGCGCTTCGCGCTGCTGCTGGCCGGCGCTCTGGATGAACTTCATCACCGGCAGGGTCTCGACCATGAACGACGACATGTCCGCCGAACGCTCGCGCAGTTGCCGCACATCGCGCTCGACCTTGCGCCGCATCCAGCGCAGCCAGAGCAGGTCCAGGGGGATCAGCAACAGCGCCAGCAGCGACAGCTGCCAGGACAGGGTCACCAGCAGCGCCAGCGCCACCACCAGGCCGATCACGCTGGACACCGCGGAGAACAGCGAATCGACGGCAAAACGCTGGATCTCCGCGACGTCGCCATCGAGCCGCGACATCAGGTCGCCGATCCGCCGCTGCCCATAGAAGCCCGGCGACAGACGCTGCAAATGGCGGTACAGGTCATCGCGCAGGGCGAACAGAATCCGCCCCGACAGGCGCGTATGCAGGTAGCGGTTGATGCCCGACAGCGCGGTGCCCAGCAGCCCGGCGAGGATCATCAGCCCGGCGATCCACACCAGCATGGAGAAGTTGCGCGCCAGCAGGCCGTCGTCGATCAGCAGCTTGGTCAGCCAGGGCTGCACCAGCACCAGCAACGAGGCGCAGACCGACAGCGCCAGCAGCCCGGCGATGGCCAGGCGCTGCGGGCGGACAAACCCATACAGCCAGCGCAAGGCGGCTTGCAGGGCCACAGGGTCGGGGCTGTCCACCAGCCGGCTGAGCAGGCGCGACATCAGCTGCGCAACTGCTTGAGCTTGCGATACAGGGTCGCGCGACTGATGCCCAGGGCATCGGCGGCGGCGGAAACATTACCCTGGTGACTGTCCAGCGCCTGGCGGATCAGTTCCAGCTGGTTCTCGCGGATGCTGCCGGTGACCGGCCGCTCGCTGGCGTTGAGATCGTCGAGCATGCTGTCAGGCAGGTGCTCCAGGCCCAGGGCCGCTTCGCCCTCCTCGCGCATCGCCAGCGCCGTGCGCAGCACCATCTCCAGCTGGCGGATGTTGCCCGGCCAGTGATAACCGGCCAGCAACTGGCGCAGGTCCTCGGCCAGCGGCACCCCGGGGCTGCCGAGCTTGGCCAGCAGGACCTCCAGCAGCGCGTCGAAGTCCTCGCGTTCGCGCAGCGCCGGGAGCATCACGCTGATGCCGTTGACCCGGTAGAACAGGTCCTCGCGGAACTGCTTGTCGGCCACCTGTTGCTTGAGGTCGCGGTGGGTGGCGCAGATCAACGCGATGTCGATGTCCTGCTCTTCGCCGGCGCCCAGCGGCGCCACCTTGCGGTCCTGCAACACCCGCAGCAGGCGCGCCTGCAAGGCCAGCGGCATATCGCCGATTTCATCGAGGAACAGGGTGCCGCCGTGGGCCTGTTGCAGGCGGCCGATCATGCCGCCACGGCGCGAACCGGTGAAGGCGCCCTCGCGATAACCGAACAGCTCCGACTCGATCAGGCCCTCGGGGATCGCCGCGCAGTTCACCGCGATAAAGGGTTTGTCGGCGCGGCTGCCGGCCAGGTGCAGGGCGCGGGCAACCACCTCCTTGCCGGTGCCGGTTTCCCCCAGCAGCAACACCGGCAAGGCATTGGCCAGGCCCTGGCGGGCCATGCGCAGGGCCCGGGCATAACGGCTGTTGTTGCCGGCCAGATTGTCGAGTTGCGGATGGCTGGCGGTATCTTTCGGCGCACTGCGCGGCACGCTGCTGACATTGATCGAGCGTTGCGGCGCGCGCAGGGTCTTGTAGAAGAACTCGCCCTTGGCGGTCTGCAGGCTGCCGATGCCGCCCTGTTGCAGGCGCGCCAGCAATTGCAGGCCGTCGACGCCGAGAAACTCTTCGCAACGCCGCCCCACCAGCGCCGAGCGCGGCGCATCGAGCAACTGGCAGGCCTGGCTGCTGACCGCGAGGATCTGCCCGCCCAGGCTCAGGGCCAGCAGGCCTTGCCAGGGGGACTCCAGGTACTGCCGGCGGCTGTGGAACGCCAGGACGATCTGCTCAGGATAAGAGGCGTTGAACACCCGGCTCTCGATCTGGCTGACCGCCATGGCCAGCAGCGCCGAGCTGTCCTGGAAGCGCCCCAGCGGACCTTCGCGGGTCAGGTCGAGCACGCCGAGGATCTCGCCCTGGGGGCAACGGATGGGCACCGAGGTGCAGGAAAAATGGCTCAGGCGATCCAGGTAGTGTTCGCCGCAATCGATCATGGTGGTGCGTGCTTCCACCAGCGCCGTGCCCAGGGCATTGGTGCCGCGGGTGGCTTCGCTCCAGCAGGCGCCGAGGGTGATGTCTTGCACGCCGCTGCCCTTGAGCCGGTCGGCCCGGCCTTCGATCGACAGAATGGTGGCGTCGGCATTGGCCAGGATGATCAGGCCGTCCTGGCCCTGGCGCTCGGCCAGGTAGTCGATGGCGGGGATCGCCGCGTCGAGCAGCAGGCGATTGCTCGCCAGCAGCACCTCGAGGCTGGCGCCGGATTCCAGGCTCAGCTCCGGCTGGCCATTGAAGTGCACGCCATGGCTGAGGCTGCGCCGCCATGAGGCGTCGATTTCCGCACGCAATACGCCATCGGGGACTTCGCCTTCCAGATGGAGTTTTGCCCGGGCCAGTCCGGCCTGGTGCTGCAGCTCGCCCGTTGTTGTTTTTATGAGAGTCATCAAGCGCTCCGAATCGGTCCGCCCGGCCCTCCCCGGTCCATTCCCTTGGATTGCGAGGAGCACGCAAGCCAAGGCCAATGTCTACACCCGGTTCAGATGGCAGTAAAGGGAAGTTTGGCCCGTGGCCAGCCTTGCCTTTACAGAAGCAAAACCTGCGCCACGGGAAAAACCGCGCCGGAGCATCTTGACGTTGACGTAAAGCGGATGGCAAGTGCCGTATGGCGCCTGCAACAGCCGCCCCGACCTCTATCTGTAGGAGCGGAGCTTGCCCGCGATAGCGATCGCATGGGCAATGAAAATCCCGAACCACCCCGCCCTAACCGACCCGCCCCCGGGAAAGCCCGCGTAACCACGGCAAAACCTGCAACCCATGGCATTGTGGAGGGGGATCGATCATCGCCATCAGGCGCTTGAGCAACTCGCTCCCCGGCGCGCCCGACAGGCTGACCTGCACCACTGGCGGTAGAGGCTCGGACATGGATGGCAGCTGCGCCTGCTGGCTGTCGTAGATCAGGGCGTGGCGAATCAGCGGGTTGTCGCGGCAGAAGGCTTCAAGGTCGATATCCAGGGCAGCGACCAGTGCAGTGCTGATGAGCAACAGATCGAACGGCTTGCAGGAACCGCAGGTCAGGGTTTCGATTTCGTCGAACGAGTGCACCGGGGCAATGCGGAAATACCCCAGCTGGTTGAGGATCCTTTCAATTTTCAGGCGCTGGAAATGCTGATCGTCAGCGATCAGTATCCGCAGGGTTTTATTGATCATCGTGGGAAACCGCCATTGGGATGTGCCGTTGATTCCTTATGAACATCAGCTGAGGCGCCGCCAGCTTATCGAGCGCGATAAACCCGGTATGTAGGAGTTTTCCCAAGCTGGGGATGTTGCTCCCTGATGCCGGGCGGGGCTGGTCCAGCCACTTTCGGTATCGCCCATGTCGACGTAGCAATAGCCGAGGTCCAGGGCCAGGCGATCCGTCACGTCGTAGGCAACGCCCGCGCCGAGGGACCAGGCCAGGTTGGTCTGGGTCGCGGAGCCGTACTGGCGAGACTCGTTACCCTGCCAGCCCTTCGACTCGAGCTGGGCCAGGCCTTTGCATCAAGGCCAACGCCTGCTCGCCACTGCTGGCCTGCACAATGTCGTAAACACCCAGTTCAGGCATTAAAAAAGCCCCTGGATCTTTTGATTCAGGGGCATGCAGAGGCGACGCGTTATCGTTGAGGTTTATCGCGGGCAAGCCTCGCTCCTACAGGACGGTGGCGTTTTGATAATCATCCCGACACCCAGGCTTCTGTAGGAGCGAGGCTTGCCCGCGATACGATCTGACAGCCACCGCGATCAAGGCCCCGGCCTCGGCCCATTCAACCCGATGCTATTGCGGCTGTGCCAGCTTCGAAGCCAATGGATAAACCAACCAGGACTCTCCATCGATCTCTTGCCAAGATGCACCTTTGGCCATCAATACATTCGCCAGTCGCTCGCGAACCTGATTGATTTTCGAGTTGGCAACACTGTCGATGAATCGTCCTCGCACCGAATAAAGCTCTTTGACATAGCGCTCGATACGGTGAATCAGAAAGATGAATTGGGAAACCGCTCCGCTCGTTCCCTTGGCCCCTTCGATGGCCGTGAAGTTGCACACCGTCAGCGTGTTGTCTTCAAACCGGTAAACCAGTTCGAAATCTCCCAAGTGAACCTGCCACCCCACGACAAAATCGCTTTTTTCAAAGTAGGCGACTTCTGGCTGCAAACCCTGCAACTTGAGAAACAGTGTGACCGGATCAATAGACTGGAGAACAGGCATCTCACTTCGCTCTCATCTGCACGGCGTTGGCCATCCGCTCATAGAGGCCGACCAGTTCACGGGTTGCATCGCGTAATTGCCGGGAAGCCTCGGCGGCACGATCGGCGGTAGCCGCCACGTTTTTCGCAAAGTTTTCCGCGGCATTGGCCTGGAACTCTCCCAGCAATTGAGCCTGTTGCGCATCACGACTGACGCCCGCCGCGGCTACCCCGCCAAGCCCCTCAGTGGCTTTGCCCAGGCCAGCGGTCGCCGATGACGCCAGTTGGCTGCCGGTCAACGCCCCGCCAAAACCCACGACGCCGGACACAATTTGGCCAATCGCCCCGGTCATTGCCGCCTTGAATGTCGACTCAATGGCGTCTTGCTTGGTCGCCAGCGCTGTGAGCTGCTTGTCGAACGCATTCTTCTGCATCTCATCGTGGAATCCGCGCAACGTATCGCGCATGTCGATGTTCATTTTCCTCATCAACATAATAATTTCGTTGATGCGGGTGAAGGCGTTTTCACCTGTGTCGAACGTCCGGGTATCCCCTGCATCCTGCACGGGCAAAGAAGCGGCCAAGGGTTGGGTATTCACTGTAGTGGTCATTTTCTTCTCCTGGTATCAAACCATTGCCGAGGCAATCTGCACTTGCACCGCACCCGCTTGTGCGATGGCCTTACTGCCGTCTTGAACGACCTGGGACTGCCCTTCGACCAGTTCGCCAATCCGCTTCATGGCGGCGTCCTTTTCGTCTTTATAGAAAGTGAAAAGCGACTGCAGCCATTGCTGATCGAGGATGAGTTGACTGATCTCTTTTTGCAGTTTGGCGCGGTCCGCTGCCAGTGCTCCGGCGGTGATCTGGCTGGCGCCGGCCACCGCACCTCGTGTGACGTTGACTGCGGTGTAGGTCGAAGCCTTTAGCGCAACCTGCAGCACTTCGCGATTGATCTCCTTGGTCACCGCCTTGGTCACTTCCTTGGCAGTCATCTCTACCCCTTTGTCGATCGCACCGTGCCCGACCTTCTTCACTGCGTTGGTCACCAACTGTTCGATGGCTTCCTGAGAGAACTTTTCCAACATCCGGTTTACACCGAGCTGTTGCACGATTTTCTGGGCGGCCTCCTTGCCAGCCGTCTTGGACGCCTCCATTGCGACCTTGCCCAGGTTCTGGGCAATCTGGGCGGAAACCTGCGATGCCACTTCCTTGCCCACCATCTTCGCCGTCTGGTCGATTGCGCTTTTGCTCCCGGCCTTGATACCGGCCACCAGGGCCTGTTCGGCACCTTCCTTGAGAACCGTACCGGCAACTTTCGGAATGACCTTGGTCATCAACATATTGCGTGCGGCGCTGGTGATATCGATCACCGCCCCGGCAATTTCAAAACCCAGCTGGACCTTGCCGGCCACGTCGGCGATCGCCCGGTACTTTTCAGCATTGTCGGGATCGATCAGGGCCATGGTGTTGGCCGCCGCCTTGACGACACCGGCGAGCCCCGCCATCAAGTCCATCGCCCCGCCGGCAGCCGTCATGACATTGCCGGTCAGCGCCCCGCCGATGATTTTTGCCACCCCTGTGACAATTTCAACGGCCGCGATAATCCAATCGAAGATCACACCGAAGATGCCTGCCTTTTTGGCCTTCTCCTGCTGCTCGATGGCTTTGTCCATCTGCTCGCGGAAGTCGGCAACCTCTTGCTGACGCACCCTCTCCTGCTTGTCCGTCATGATCGCCAGGGCTTTGGACTTGGCCATGGCCGTACTGCCCAGAATCTCACTGGACAGGAGTGTCGAGGCCAACATGATCGAGTCCATCGGAATCTTCTCGAGATCCTTCAGGCTGATCGGAGTACCACTTTCGTTTTTGGCCGGGACATTGGCAAAGATCCGCTCCAGGGCCTTCATGGCCTCAAGTTGCGACACCTGGAGTTTGGGGGGCGGTGGGGTATTTACCCGCGAATGTTGCTGGCTGATATCGCCGAACACAGTCGAAGGGCCGCGCGAAGCATTGGCCCCGGTTTGCGCCTCTGCGGATATTTTCGGGTTGTCCGGGATGAGCATCTGCTCGGTTGGCGGCGCCGTCAGCGGCCGCGGATTCAATGTGATGCTCATGCCGATACCTCCACCGCACAATGAGCCAGCAATTGCGCGGCACTGTGCTGAATAGCCTCATGTTCAGGCTGTTGGTTGCACCATTTGATCGCGGCATTGAAGGCTTTGCGGGCACACTCGATCTGTCCCAGAAGGCTATGGCTGATGCCTGCGAAATAGGCGGAACGTGGATCATCCACGTTAATCATCCCGGACCGGCCGAAACTGATGACGGCCTCTTCATGCAGGCCAAGGCGCTGATTGCACAGCCCCAGGGCCAACCAGCACTCGAAGCTCCAGTGGTCGATACGCACCAGCAAGGAGTAGACATTGCGCGCTGCTTGAATGTCTCCGCTGTTGAACAGCTGCGTCGCGTAGGCATACAGCTTGTCGATATCGGCTTGCGTGATATCAGCCAACATACGAATCGAGCCACCGCGTGCAAAGAAATGCTGAAGCACTTCGTGGTCGTCCTGACCGGCACTGCAAATAGGTTGTGTCATGATGACTCCTTGGCTGGCCACACCGGAAAACCCGGGCGGCCAGCACGTTATCCAATCAACGGATAGCCGAGGCGGTGCCCTTGGTCATTTCAGCGAGCATGCTTTGCATGCTCTGCGTCAGTTGGTTGGAGGTGCTGTAGTTCTGCATCACCTGCTGCAACTTCAACTGGCTTTGCTGGTTGAAGTCGGTGGCACGACCCGCCACGGTTTCCAGCGAAGACTTGACCATCATCAGGTCGCCCTTATCGAGCTTGCCGCCCTTGCCTTCCATGAACTCATCGATGGTCTTGCCGTCGACCAGAATGTTGTTGGCCTTCATGTAGTCAATGACACTCGGCGGCAGTTCGCCCTTGCTTTCCGGCTTGTCCAGCTTGGCCATCACCCCTTCCACCAGGTTGGCTTTCTCCTGTGCGTCACGGGCGATCTCGGACTTCTTGTTCATCTGCGCGAACAGGTCATTACCCGATTGAGTCAACTGCAACATGATGTTCTGCATGGTCTGCAGACCATTGCTGAACATCGATTGCGAATTCACGATCGACTGCGGGGTTGGCGGCACGGAGCCCAGGGAGTTGACCGGAGTAAATTTATTGACAATAGGATCCATCGTGTTTTCTCCAAAGGATTCAAGCAAAGTTTCGACTGAGTTTTTTCAGTGCAGTGTTGTTTACCGCGGGTACTTCCTTTCCTGACGAGCCTTGTTGCAGAACAGACAACGAGTTCAGTTGCTCTCCAACTTTTTTCAGGCTTGTTTCAGATTTCGCCATTTTTTCCGCAAATCGGCGCTGCGCGTCATTTCCCTCTCGGCTCATATAGTCGTTCAACTTGTCCAGCTTGCTCCTGGCGGCCGGATCAAAGTTCGCCCGTTGTTGAAGCTCGGCGATTTCCGACTGCAGCTTTTCGAATTCCAGTATCTGGCGGGTAAATGTCGACTTGTTCTTACCCAGCTCGACCACCATGGCTTTCAGTTTTTCCATGTCGTCCATTCGGCACTCTATCCCTAGGGCAAAACCAGATTATCCCGTCATCCTTACCCACACTTATGGAAGTCGATGACGTCTTACTTTTTTGCCTGTTAATCGTTAAAAGAGTTATTGCGGACCTGCGGTTAACGAATCGCCGACGCGGTGCCTTTGGTCATCTCGGCCAACATGCTTTGCATGCTTTGCGTCAACTGATTGGAGGTACTGAAGTTCTGCATGACTTGTTGCAACTTCAACTGGCTTTGCTGGTTGAAGTCCGTTGCCCGCCCAGCCACCGACTCGAGGGAAGACTTGACCATCATCAAGTCGCCCTTGTCGAAGGCCATGGAGTCTTCAAGCGCCTGGCGAATGGTGTTCATGTGCTCCAGGCTGACTTTCTTGCCGCTCTGGAAATTGACTTCCGGCAGTCCCCAGACATAGTCGGACGCCTTCTTGCCATCAACGGTGATGCCGTTCGCATCCATGTAGGTGATGACTTCCTGCCATGAACGGGTTTCCATGCCCTCGGGACCGGATGCGGCAATCTTGGCCATCAGCGTTTCCAGGCTGGCCTGAGCGCCCGAGCGTTCGCCCATGAACTCGTCAATGGTCTTGCCGTCCACCAGAATGTTGTTGGCGCGCATATAAGCCACGGTACTTTCCGGCAGCGCCAACTTGTCCCCTGGCTTTACCAACCTGGACATGACGGCCTCAACCTGATTGGCCATCTCTTGTGCATCACGGGCAATTTCGGACTTCTTGTTCATCTGTGCGAACAGATCGTTACCCGACTGAGTGAGTTGCAACATGATGTTTTGCATGCTCATCAAGCCATTACTGAACATCGATTGAGGATTGGCAACGGACTGTGGCGTTGGCCGCACGTCCTCCAGGGAGCTTTTCGGGGTGGTTGCTGTTATCGCCATATTCATACATGTATTCCCAATGGTATTAAGTTCAACCATGGCAAATATAGGGGTGCCCCGCCGACTGAATGACGACGCACTGGCATATCACCAGGCTTCATTTATCACCACGAATAGAAATCATGGACCCTGGACTTCTTTTCACAGTGACCCGCCGAGAATACAACTCACCCAATCCGACTCTTCTGAATTCCCGTCAAACATTCCAATTTTTACCGAGGTCTCGACGCCTTACATATTTAGTCAATCCCTGATGAAAATGGCGGCTCCTGCACCTTATCTTTCAGGTAATCACCTGATGCATATTTTTCAGTACTCGCGTGACCATGGCGCTCACTCAGACAGTGATCCAGGAAGGGAGGACCGATGCAGGCAGTACGACTTCTATTCGGAAAGTACGGCGGCAAGGTGCATGTTGACGGCGCAGTGCAACTCATACCGCCAAACTCTGTCGTCGTGGCGAGTAACGAAGCAGCGCCTTGTAGTGCAAACAACGACCTTCAGTACTTCGACTTCTACCCTGCCGACTTCAAGCACCTGTACGCCGATGTCGTGGATTTGCTCGCTATCACCCATGGCACGCTGTTTTGGCGAGCGCCGATCAGGATGGTGAAGGCGCAGGATGACGTGATCAGCGTGCTTGAACTCTTGGCCAAGGGAGCCCCCGATACCTTGCTGCGCTTTGCCTATATCTACTGCCTGGGAGTGGACCGGCGTTATTTCTCCGCGTTGCTGCAACACATCATGACCGGAGACGAACCCTTCTTTGAGTTCATCGAAACACACGCTCTGAATCAGTGGTCGGTGGCTCGCTATGCGCTGGAATTCAATATGCCGTTGCGCAAGTTCAATCTGTTGTTCCAGGAAAAATACGGCCTGTCCGCAAAGCGCTGGCTGCTGGAACGTCGACTGACACGGGCCCGGGAATTGCTGCTGTCCACCTCGATGCGGGTGCTGGACATCGCCCTTGAATGCGGCTTCTCCAATCACGGGCATTTCACCGAAAGCTTTCGCAAACGTTACCTCTGCAACCCCACCCAGTATCGCCTGCGTGCCCAGGCAGCCCTCACTCCAGCCATCAGCCATGCGGGATAACGGATCATGGACATCGAAACCGTCAATAACCAGCTTTCGCAAATGGTCGAAAAGGCTGGCAACGAGGTCCAGTCGAAGCTGACTGCCGCCGACATGAACGACCCGGCGCGGATGCTCCAGGCGCAGTTTGCGATTCAGCAGTATTCAACCTTTGTCACTTATCAGAGCGCGGTGATGAAAGCGGTCAAGGACATGCTTTCAGGGATCATCCAGAAGATATGAACATCCTTGAGCGCGATGTCTGCCGCATTGTCTGTGAGACCGGCCTGGCGGCGGTCAATCACGGTTTTGTCGAACAGGCCGAAACCATTCGCAGCGCCCTGCCTCACCTGGTGAACGAACCTGCGGACCTGCGGATTCTGCAAGCGACCTTGCTGATCGGTCTATCGCGCAGGCATGAAGCGCTGGCGTTGTTGGCCGGCGACGCCTCGGACGAAGCCAACACGCTTCGGCGCTTGATCGAAAGCGCTTCCCTGGAGGCGCCAACCCTCCCTGCGCAGCCCTCCCACCCCCCTCAACTTGCCTGAGACCTCCCCTATGGAAATCGAAGCTGTCCGCATGGCCGCACTCCACGCGCCGAAAGATCCCGCGCCCTCGCCCCCCACAGCGACCGATATTGCCGCCTTCAACCAGGCGTTGTTCGGTCAGGCGCAGAACCCTCCCGAGATATCGGCCATCAGCCAATTGCAGAGTCAATCCAGCACCTTCAGTAACACCGTGGCAACGGCCCGTGAAAGCGTGCTCGACAGTCCGTTGAAAATGCTCTCTGCCCAGTCGAACATGTTGCACGCCATCGTCGAAGTCGACCTGATCGCCAAAACCGCCGGCTCTCTTGCCCAAGGGGTGAACAAGCTGGTGAGCATGCAATGACCGGGGGCTGGTTGCGCCTGGGCTGCATCGGCGTGCTGATGCTGATGCTCAGTGGCTGCAAGGTCGAGTTGTACAGTGAGTTGTCCGAGGCCGACGCCAACCAGATGCTGGCGCTGTTGTTACTCCGCAATATCGATGCCAGCAAGGAAATCGCCAAGGGTGGACTTGTCACGATCAAGGTCGACAAGACGCAGTTCATCAATGCCGTCGAACTGTTGCGCCAGGAAGGACTGCCACGTGAAAAGGTCGCGACCCTGGAGAACCTGTTTCCCTCCGGCCAACTGGTGACTTCACCGGTTCAGGAACACGCGAAGATCCTCTACCTGAAAGAACAGCAGCTGGAAAAAATGCTCCAGGCCATGGATGGCGTGATCAGCGCCCATGTGTCGATTGGCGAAGGGATCAGCCAGAACCCGCGCGAGCCCGCAAAGCCTTCGGCCTCGGTCTTCATCAAATACAGCCCCGAGCGCAATCTGCTCAATAGCGAAACCGCGATCAAGAGCCTGATCTTCAACAGCGTGCCCAACCTGCAGACCGAGAACATCAGCATCGTCCTGCAGGCCGCCGACTACCGCTATCAGCCACTCCCCGAGCAGCCCGGGCCAGGCACTGCGCCGCTCACCTGGCTCGAGCGCAATCGTCTGCCGCTCATGCTCCTGCTGGCTGCGTTGGCGGTACTGATCCTGGCGATCACGCTTGGCAAATGGCTGCGGTCCAGACGCCAATGACCCTGCTAGCCATCGACCAGAGCGTGCAGCACTTGCATCAATGGGGCTGGAAACCAGGCAAGTGGATGCATGAAGGCTGGTGGTCCCACCTGGGGCTCGCGCCCTGGCGCGCGGTCTACCACAGTCGCCCGGCCTGTCGCCCGAGTATCGACCGCTTGATCCTGCGGCACCGCGGCATCACCTGGACCTCGTTGCCCGCCGGCCTCGACGCCAGGCAGCAGGCCATGCTCGCCCTGGAGCCGCGCTTGCCCCAGCTAGTCATCGCCCTCGGGGTCGTGGCCCTGAACTGTCCCGATCACTTGCTGCTCAAAGACCATCGCCAGGCACTTGAACCCTACCTGGATGAACGACACTGCGAGCATCTGCTGGCCTTGCACCGAGGCTGGAGTCACACCGAGCCGGCCCTGCCCGCAGAAACCCTGGGCCAGGCTGCCTTGCACGCCGGTACCCGCTGGTGGTTACGCGATGTCGAACCAGCCCCGCTCAGTGATCTGCTCAGCCTGCGTTTGCCGCCGGTTGCCGATGCCCTGCTATCGGTCCGGGAAAACGCGATCCACTGGCTGATCAAGCTCGGTCGTTTTTTATGAACCCACTCAATATCCCCTGTATTGCCCTGCAGGGCAGTACACCCCACGCCCTGGTCATTCCTGGCGCAGAGCTGGCGCAATATTTCAACGCCACCTCGTTGCTTGCCCAGGCCCGCGCAGAAGCCGAAGCGCTGCAACGGCAGGCCCGTGAATGCCTGGCCCAGGCCGAGGAACAAGCCCGGCAGATTCGCATTCAGGCCCGGGATCAAGGCATTGCCGAGGCGGCCAACGAACGTGAGGCTTTGCGCCAGCGCCTCATCGAGGAAACCCTGGACTGGCATGTCGCTGAAACCGCTCTGGAAGCCACCCTGGCCCAACACCTCGACACCCGGCTACGCGCCCTCGTCGCCCAGGTCCTGGAGGAGTTCATCGGTGAGCAGGATGCTGTCGAGCTGATGGTTCGACGCGTGCGCCAGCGGCTCCTGGCGTTTCTTGCCCAGGGCGCTCTGACTGTCCGGGTCAGCGCCGATTGCGAGCAGCACGTCCGACACACCCTGGCCGACTACCCTCAGGTCCAGGTACTCGGCAGCCCTTCGCTGGCGAGGACTCAGGCCTTGCTGGAAACGCAGCTGTTCACCCTGCGCATCGATCTCGACGCCCACCTTCAATCGCTCCTGTCGCGTTTGCGGCAGGTCCCGCATGAGCCCCCAGCCGATGATTACCAAGACCGACTCCGCCGGCATCAAGCCGACAACGCTGATTCAGAACCCGGCGCCTCTCCCCCTGCCCGGCGCCACACAAGTCTTCCCAGCGCAATCAGCCCTTGAACTGGCGCGCACCGAATTCGATATGCAGGCCACGGGTCTTGATTTCATGCCCACCGAGGTACCCGGCGATGCATTGTCCGAGACCCTGGAGAACATGGGGTTTGCCCTTGGCTCCTATCGGCAGGCCACAGGTCGCGGGACAAGCGATGGCAAGTCTGAGCGCCCGCGTACCCGCGCCATGCTCCAGCAACTGGTCAAGCACGTCACGGCAACCGCCCCGGCGCAAATGGAAGACCTGCAGAAACACACAGCGGCCATCGATGAAGCCTCGGACCTCCTGGCATGCATGGGCGATAAAGGGCTCGATGCGGGAGAAATGGCCCTGCTGCTGGGGTCGGCGCTCGGGCGGAAAAACCTCGGTGGAGCACAGCGTAAACGCCTGGAAGAGGCTCTGTCCGCGGTGATGGAGGATGACGAATGGACCTTGAGGCTCTTCAATCGCCTGGAGTTCGGCAGCACCGGCAAAAACAGTTTTCTCGCCCTCAAGCAGCTCTACCAGCGTGCCACTTCACGTCGTACGCGCCTGGTGCAATGGTTCGAAGAGTTCCGCCAACTGCACGATCGCCGGCGCAAACTGAAAACGCTGATCCGTACCCTGGCTTTCGAACTCTCGGCTGAAGGTCCGGCCATGGATGCCCAATTGGGCGCGGTGATCACCGACCTGAAACGCATCATGCTGTTTTTCGGCATGGAAGATCATTGTCACCGCGTTGCCCGCACACTGGCTATCGACGGCCTGGATGGCGATGGGGTCATCGGCACATTACTGGAAATCGTCCAGCAGTCCTGGATGCATGTGGACTGGCTCGAACAACAGACTTCACGCCAGGTGCCCGACGCACGCGGGCAATACGCTTATGTGCGGCAAATGGGCGAGCTGGTGAAGTTAATGACGGATGAGTGCTTCGAGGATGATGAGCAACGCAAGATGATTACCGAGGTGTTTTTCGAGTATCAGGAAAAACTCTCGGACGAAGGCCTGTGACAACCGGCCGGGCCCGGAGCCATTTGGCCTTCTATGGCCTGGTTCAGCGATGCCAGGCTGGCACCGCTGGGTTGGATATGACTGAGCGGCAAACCCTTCATGCCCATACTCCCGAAATTGAAGAATTACCCACGCAAGTGTTCTCCAGGGGCACTTTTTCAGGTCATGAAAAAGTCCCCGTCGTCCCCATTAAAACAAGCGGAAATGCCCCGCCGTCATGCCGGACGAGTCCAGATGAATATCGGCAGTCACGCTCTCTCCAAGTTGGTTCATCGCCTGCTGGAAGGTCTCATACTGGCGTTTATCCTCGGCGATCCTGACCTCTGCCGGAATCGATGTGTCATGTCCACGACCGGCCCGGCGCTTGACGGTCTCGTCAAATTCGCAATCCAGGCGCACCAGAACATGGGTGGCATCCTTGACCAGATGGGGGGTGGAAATGCCTTCGATCAGATAGGTTTCGCTCACCGGCACCTGGACCTGTTTGTGTGGGCCGCTGGCGTCGCGCTCTCCCCGTGGAAAGCCGCCAATCATCACCCCTTCGCGATAGCTGCTCGGCAACGGATAGCTGAACTCGCGCCCTGCCGAGAGGGCCTCTAGAAGCTGCTCTGTCAGTTGACGATTGAACGAGTCGGCATGGCCGTGAACGACAGGCCACTCCGCCACTGGCAACCCCCGGTTGGCGGGTATGGCACTCAGTTCCGAGAAGGATTTCAGGAAGTGGTCGGTCTTGACCGACTCGAACTGCAATGCCTTTTCCTGTAGCGCGCCCGTCAACACCGACTTGCCGGATGCCGAAGGGCCGGCGATGAAGATGATCATGGGTTTGCCGGGCTGCTGCTTCTCGTTGATTTTTTCCAGAATGAGCGCTGCGACTTTTTCGGTGCTTACCACCGTACCTGGACGCAGAGGCGCGCCAATCCCGGCCGCGCCTTCAGACTTTTTTACAGTCGTGCCCTCAAGGGCTGCGGAGGCTGTTGACGGTGCGACGCCCCCCATGGCTTTGGTCGCACTTTTTTGTTGCTCTTCGGTTTCGAAGTTCACGTAATCGTCCGGGAACTTGAAGTGCGATTCCATCGAGGACCAGAAGTCCTGGTTCTGCTGCTGGCCCTTGTCCCAGATCCGCTCTGAAAGCGACAACACATCGTTGCGCATCAAATGCGGCTGTTCCTGAGCCTGGCGCACCACGGTATCGACATGCCCGCGCAATCCGTTGGGGCCGGTCGCTTCGATCGTGCTCTTGTTCGGGCGGCTGAAATAGCGATCACCCCGGAACTCGTTGCCCTTCAGCGTCTGGTAGTCCTCACCGATCTTGTCGATAAAGTCGGCGAGCATCTGGCTGCCCGGGTGGCTGGCCAGCAGCGCGTTGGCAAAATATGGCGTCGCACTGCCACTGGCTTCGTTCTTGCCTTCGGCCAGCCCCACCAGCATCAGGTTCGGATGCGCCTGCAGTACGCCATTGAGTGGCTGCATGCATTCCAGGTCGATGTCTGCGTATACGCCACCGTGTTCGTGCAGGATCTCATAGCGGGCAATGTCGGATGCGGCCGGGTAGGCGCCATTGCGGCCGATGATTTCATGCTGGTAGGCGTCCTTGTTCTTGAGCTGGATATCACTGCGATTGCTCAGGTCACGGATCTCGATGTTTTTGACATCACCGAATTTTTCCTGCAACGCGCTCAGTTTCGCGGTATCGCGTTGCGGATTGCTCGCACAGCGGTCCCAGGATTTGACGGTCTGGTCCAGGATCACACATTCGGCTTGCAGGAATTTGTCGTCATTGCCGCGCGTGAGCTGCTGAAATGCCGCCAGCACTTGACCCGCATTCTGTGGGGTCACCTTGGCGGCGCCCGGCAACAACTTCTCTTTCCAGGACTCGTTACCCTTGGCCGACAGCTCTTTGTTCAGTTCGCTCAGTGCCTGCTTTTGTGCCCCCAGGTTCAGCAGCGCATCGGTGTTGCCCAGGGTGGTCTTGAGCTGGCTGAACAAGCCGCGCAAAGGTTTCTCGGCCTGATAGTCCGGAAACACCTTCTCGGCCTCTTGTCGGGCGGTCTTGTTGATGGCGTAAGCATCGAACTGTTGCGAGTCCACCCATAACATGACCGTACTGCCCGGGTTTTTCTCCGCCCATTGCCTCAGGTATTTTTCCTGGTCGCCGCCCGGTTGGGAGCCAACCCAAACCATATGGATATTGGACGGGACCGTCTTGAATTCACTCTTTGGATAAACTTCGGAAAAAGCCTTTGGGGCCTGGGCGGCATCGACACCGGAAGTAGAGGCTACCGACTGTTGCGACAGCACAGGGGCGTTATGGATATGCATAGGAACTCCTTGGCAACAAGATTGAGCACGCAAAAGAGATGAAGAGATGCGGAACGACCCAGGCTCGGAAGTTATTCAATAACGACCCACGATGAGTGGTTACCGAGGTTCAGGTCAGAGGATCAGAGTCTTCCGTTTTCATGCACTTTCGCAGCAAGTATCAGTGTCACCAGATTGCCCCCCGACAACTTACGACTTTATCGGTTTTATACCGGTTTTCACCGCGCGCCCCCGATGCCTTGCATGGGCGAGTGATACCGCCCCCACAAGATCTCGATAACCTGCGCGGCACTGGCGCAGGCATTGGCGCATTGTTCCAGCGCCTGGAACCGCGCAGCAGGTTGTGGCTGACGCAATTGTCCGCGCACCCGGTGTTCGGCCTGTCGCAGGCTGTCGAGCAAGTGCCGGCGCAATATGCCCTGGCTATCGGCGAACAAGGCATCTTCCAGATAGGTGATACGGGCCATTCAACTTCCTTTTTCAATCGGCTGATTCAGAGTGTCAGTGGCAGCGATATCAGCTCTTGATCCTTGAGCAAGGCCATCGACAAGCGATCGAGCGCATAAATGCGGTAGCCGCTTGGCAACACACTGCCTTGCTGCAAGCGCATGCCATTGGCCAGTTGGACATAGGGGGAATCCACATTGCCGCCAATGCCGACAATCGATGAGGGCAAGTAGCGTTCGGCCGAGGCCATTCCCGGAATGTTCTGGAAAACCGCCGGCAAGCGTGGGGCACCGTCGCGATTGAAGGCCTCGAGCACTTCGGTCACGGCGGCCAGGCGCTGGGCATCCAGTTGACCGCTGACCCGCAAGGCCTTGTCGGACACCCTGACACTCAAGCCGCCCAACACTTGGCGCGCCGTCAGCCGGGACAACAAGTCATCGAACAGCAGCGCCTGGTCATTGACCACCCGCCACCCCTCCAGCGCCTGAATCGCCCGCAGCTGGGCGCTGGTGCGCTGCCATGTGGTGTCCGCGACGATATTGCCGAAAATCACCACGCGATCCAGTCGCTCCCCGCTCTTGACCTCGACATCCCGATAACCGTTCAAACTCAGCACCGAGCGCACACTGTCTAACAGGCTGTCGGCGCAAACGCTCTCGTCATACACCAGCAGCCCCCTTGCGCGCAGCTTGGCGCGCAAGCCGGCGACGCTGGACGAGGAATGGCACAGGCCCTTAAGGACGAAGCTACCCTGGTTACCCCGCTGGACACTCAAGCCGGCGAGCTGCGGATCCTTCAATTGCGTGGCCAGCCATTCATCCTGGTCCGGGACCGGCACCCTGAGGGTCGGTTGCCAGGCCAGCAGCCCCATGGCCAACCCCAGCCCACAGACCGCGGCCAGGGCTCCCCAGTGCCACACCGACGCTCGCGCCGGGCCAGGCCGCGTCAGGCGCGCAGGCACCCCCGGCGTGGACAGCTCATCGCCGGACCGGCCCAGTACAAAAGCCTGTCCGGCAAGATCGATCACCCGGCCCAGCGGCAGTGCCTGTTCCAGGTCCCAGGGCTGCCCTTCGACCCAGGCAGGCGTCGCGCAGGCCAGCCGGATGGCCTCCTCCTCGATCGACAAGGTCGCCTGGGCATCCTGCTCAAGGCACAGGGCAATGTCCGAGTCCGGGCCGCCGATCCGTAGTTCGCCCACGGGCAATGCCAGCTCACGGCCAGTTAACGGCCCGTTCAGCCACTTGAGTTTGTAGGTACGGTCCATCACTGGCCCATCAGGGTTGACGCCAAGGATCAGCTTGGATCAGAAACAGACGGACCGTCTGGCGGTTGATCTTCTGCGTCGATCTGAAGAGCCGGCCAATGAAGGGAATGTCCCCCAGCAATGGGATCTTGCGCACGCTTTCGCTTTCCTCATCCTGGACGAAACCACCCAGCAACAAGGCTTGGCCGGCCTTGAGCAAGGCATGGGTGGAAATTTCCGAATTCAACGTCTGGGGCAAAGGCTCTCTCTGGCTGATCGGGTCGGTTTGTCGCCCGTCCTGGATAATCAGGGTCAGCATGACTTCCTGTTGGCTCCCTTCACCCACCACTCGCGGGGTCACGCGCAGTAGCGATCCGGCCGATATGGACTCCAGCTTGGCGACATTTTCCGCCACCAGCTTGGTGTAGAAGGTGATGTTGCGATCAAGCACGGCCTGCATGTTGTTCAACGTGACCACCGAAGGGCGCGACAAAATGCGCGCCTTGGCGTTCTGCTCCAGGGCATTGAGGCGGATCATGAAGTTGCCGGTATTGGCGATCACCGTAGAAAAATTGCCGGCATCAAAGCCTTCCCCCGTGTTCAAGCTGACCCCTACCCCACCGATGCGCGCGCCCCCCGACCAATCGATCCCCAGGGCGCCGAGGTCCTGGGAGTTGACGTCGATGATCGCCACCGAAATCTCGACCAGCGATGGCTTGTGATCAAGCTGGGTAATCAGGTCGGCATACAGCGGCAGGTTGAGCTGGCGATCGCGCACCAGTACCGCATTCTGTCGCGGGTCGGCGGAAAACATGGGCAGGCTCCGGTCATCCGATGAGGGTTCACCCTGATTTTCCTTGAGCGGCAAGGTTCGTCCCTGCGCCATGTCCTTGAGCACCGACACAACCCCCGGCACCACTACCTGCTGGTTGCGATAGGTGTATTGGGTGTCGGCGGCGGCGGCGTACTTCAAGGCAAACAGCTCGATGCCCTCCTGGTTACGCTCGCGATTGAATTTCTGCTGATCGAGCCCTTCGGCCAGTCGCGCCACCCGCTCCATGCAGGCGGGGACACCCTGCACTTCCAGGGCATTGGAGCTCGGGACACTGCGTACCCGGCAGTAACGCTTATCCAGGATGCCGGTGGACTGCAACTGGGCCATCAAGGTCTGTACCGGCAGATACGCCGGTGTCAGCAATCGGCTGCCCACCTCCTGCGCCTTGTAGACATGAATCGTTTGCCCGTCGTAGTACCAGGCAAGCTGATAGAGCTGCGCCAGGTGTTCGAGCGTCTGTTCGGGCGTGCCGCCGTCCAGACGGCCAATAAAGGATTCGCCTATCTGCGGGCTGACGATCACCGGAACCCGATAGTTGGCCCCCAAGTCGCGCAAGACATCGGCCAGCTTGGCGCCACGGGTGTTCAAGAAGAAAGCGGGGGCGTCCTGGGGCGCAATCGCGCCGTTGGCACCCGGGGTTACGCACAAGACCGCCATTCCCGCCAGGCAGCCTTTCAGCCACCTCATGCCAGGCGCCCCAGGGTGCGGGTCTCGGTGGGCGCGGGGGGGGACGCGCCCTGGGTGGCGAACCAGCAGGCGATGGACAACTGCTGTTGCAGGCGCGCCTCCAGTTCCCAGGGTGGGCACTGGCTGTCATGGCGGCGAATCAGGAAAACTTCCTCACCGTCCAGTAACAGACTGTCGTCCAGGCTCTCTGGTATCGATGCCAGCCACAAACTGGTGCGAACCAGCCACTCGTCATCGATGGATGGGCATTCGATCGCCAAGGCAACGCACAGCCCCAAAGGGTATTCCCAGCACCATCCGCGGACACCGGACAGGGTCATGTGCCAACGCTGCCCCACTCTCGACTGCATGCGAATGGTTTCAAGTCCAGCCAGGGAAGATGGAAAATTCATAGCGTTATCGATGAAGGGAATTGCACGATTTTGTCAGTTTTGGAAAATTTCTGAATCCGGTAATGACCTGAACCCTATAGCCTTCGCGCCCCAGCCCCTAAAAAAGTCAGGTTTTTGATCATGCTGTCCTATCTGCAAACTACGCCTGCCCCACAACGGATCCTGATCGTCGAAGATCATTACTTGCTCATCTACGGCATCAAGATTCTGCTTTCAGCGATGCCCTGCTACGAGGTCGTCGGTGAAATCGTCGACGGCCTGAACGTGTACGCGGCCTGCCAGGAGCTCAAGCCCGACGTGGTACTGCTCGACCTCGGCCTGCCCGGCATGGACGGCATCGATGTCATCCGCCAGTTGAAACGACGCCGACCCGAGCTGACCATAGTGGTGGTCACCGCTGACGCCTCCGAGCACCGCGCCNGGCCGCGGGCGCACTCGCCTACATCTTGAAGAAGAGCTCCCAACAGGTACTGTTGGCCGGCTTGCAAACCGCCATCGCCGGCCAGGTCTTCCTCGATCCCGCGCTCAACCTGGCGCACGTCACCAGTGCCCCGAATGTCGGCGGGCAGGGCAACCTGACCACCCGGGAACGCCAGATACTCAAGCTCATCGCCGAAGGCGACCGTAACCGGGACATTTCCGAAAAACTCTCGATTACCATCAAGACGGTCGAAACCCACCGCCTGAACCTCATGCGCAAGCTCGATGCGCATAACATTGCGGACCTGGTCAACTGGGCGTGCCGCCTGGGTATCCACTGAAGGTGTGTGACGGGCCTAATGGGTCTTCGGCAAAATCAACCCGCGCAGGTAGCCGATGTCTTCACAGCTCAGCCACTCGCCGTGGCTGACCCGGGTCTCCTGGTCCTGCGCCCATGTGTGCACCCGATCAAGTCCGCCCTGGCCGGCACACCCCTTGAGCGTGTGCAGCAGTATCAGCAGGCCTGCGCGATCCTGTTTGCGGCACGCGGCTTCGATATCCCGGTGCACGATCTCCAGCGTTTCATAGAACCTGGCGCGCAGCGAGGTGTCCGCAAGGTTGAACAGCGGTTGCTGCAACTTGCGGTTCGGTGCCAGGTCGATGCCCCGCGCCAACTGCAGCGAAACGACCTGTTCGACCCCGCTCGCCAGTTGCTCCAGGCTGACGGGTTTGGCCAGGTAGCCATTCATCCCTGCGGCCCGGGCTCGATAGCGCTCGTCGGGCAGTGCATTCGCCGTGAGCGCCATGATGGGGGTGTCCGGGTCAAGCATCCCGCTGGCCATGTCGCGCCAGAGCCGGGTGACTTGCAGGCCGTCCATGTCCGGCATGCGGATATCCATCAGCACCCAATCGAAGACATGGGTTCTGCCGCAGTGCAACGCTTCTTCCCCCGAGGAGGCCGAATAGGCCAGGTGCCCGAGCTCCTGGAGCATCTTGCCGACGATATCGCGATTGACTTGCATGTCATCGACCACCAGGACCTTGAGCGCCCACGCACAGGGGGCAATCGAGGCCGGTTCATCGCCCGGCAGCTTCTCCTCGAACAGAATGGCGCTGACCTTCTGCCACAAGCGGCCGGGCAGATAGACCAGCTCGGGCATATCGAGCAAGGGCGAGTCTCCCGGCTGGGCTTCGATGCCCCAAATGGCCAACTGCGTCTGCAATGCCGCCGGGGCCGGCAGCCGGGCTGAAAAAGCCAATGGGGGTTCACTGGGATCGCATATCGGTAGCAACAGGGTGAAGGTCGATCCTGCGCCAACCTGGCTGTCGAGCAGGATTTCCCCGCCCATCAGGTTCGCCAGCCGCGATGCAATGGCCAGTCCCAGGCCGCTGCCGTTGTCATGGGCGCGCACCTGGATGAAAGGCATGAAGATATCGAGCTGATTCTCTTCCGGTATGCCTTTGCCGGTATCCCGCACCGCGATGACCAGCATCTCCGCCCGCCGTTCAAGCCGGACGCAGATCTCGCCCTGCGCGGTGAACTTTACGGCGTTGGCCAGGAGGTTGATCAGGATCTGTTGCACGCGCACGCCGTCGAGGGACATCGAGCGAGGCACATTGGCCGCCACCAGGGTTCGCAGCGACAAGCGTTTTTCCTGTGCCCGCAAATTGATCGTCAGCAACACCTGATCGAGCATCGGCAGGATCGCCGTCTGCTCGTAGGACAACTCCAGCTGTCCGGCTTCGATTCGAGAGAAATCCAGCAGGTTGTTGATGATGCTCAACAAAAAGCCGGAGGACTGGCGCGCGGTGCCGATCAGTTCCTGCTGTTGCTCGGACAAGCCACTGCGCTCGAGCAGGCTGAGCGCGCCGACAATGCCATTGAGCGGCGTGCGTATCTCATGGCTGATGCTCGTCAGGTGTTCGCTCTTGCGGTGACTGGCCCGCTCGGCGATACGCTTGGCCACGTCCAGTTCGCGGGTTCGACTCCTGACCTTGTCTTCCAGTGTCTGGTGATAGGCATTGAGGGTCTTGAGCAGCGTGTTATAGGCGCTGGCAATGCGGCCCAGCTCATCCTTGCGCCCTTCCGGCAATCGATAGCTCAGGTCGGTGAGCTGTTTCTGGCGATGGATGAGCTCGACGATATGACTCAGGGGCCGGCCCAGCTGACCCTGGAGAATCAAGGCGATAAACACCAGTAACAACAACTGGGCCAGCAGCGTCCAGGGCGCTGTCGACCCCAGCAACGGCAGTACCCGGTCCATCACCACATCACCGCGGGCGATGGCGGACAACTGCCAGGGCGGCCCCTTGAGCAGCGTACAGTCGACAATGAAACCGGCCATTTCCATGGCCTTGCGCTGGCAGTCCGGTTGCACGCCCTGGGCGGCAAGCAAGGCGCTCTCCTCCCTGTTGTCGCTCCATAACAGTCTGCCGCCGGCATCGCGCAGGATGTACGAAAAGTCATATTTGCGCGCGTTCAGGTCGTCGATCCGCAACAACTGCCCGGCGGTGATCCCCGAACGCGCGTCAATCGCGGTCACAGCGCTGCGCAGGTGCCCCTGGCCATCCTCGAACACACTGCCCCAGCAGTTGTCGCTGGTGGTCGATCGGTACTGACGCGACAGCAGCGCATGCATCTTGGCCTGCATGTCGGCAGCCGTCTGGCCCTCGGGGCGGTAGAAAAGCACGCCCTGTCCCGGCACCAACAGAAAGGTTTCCGTCCGGTTGACCGAGTCCGAGTTGCCAAAGATCTCAATGACCTGGCCAGCAACGGCAATGCGTTCCTGGTCCACCTCGACCCCGTCGAAGGGGACGAACACCGTATGTTTCAGTTCGTTGGTCTGGGTACCCGGCAGGCTCGCATTCCTGAGCAGCTCGCTCCACAGGCGCAACAGGGTGTTAACCCTGACCTGGGCCAGCTCATAACGACGATTCTCTTCCTCGGCCACCCCGTTCAGCTCCCAGTCCAGGTCTTCCCTGACTTCGACCTCGGCCTTGCTGTAGCGGTAGTAGAAACTGATGGTCTCGGACAACAGCCAGAATGCGCTCATGGCGCAGGTCAGGGTGACGATGACACTACGGGTCAGTGAGGCTTGCCAAAGTTTATGCATGTGGATAACGGTCTCGACAGGCTGCACAACGCGCAGCACACAAAACGATACGCCACGAGACAGGCTTGATAAATCAGGTGAAGGCCCGATAGCTCGAAGGTCCGCCGACTCGGGATCATTGCCGCCGGATGACGCAGCCACCGCAGGCCCGCCCCATAAGGCCATGGACCGGAGCGCCCGGTAGCCCATTGTGTAAAAAATAAGGATGCAGATGGACCTACAAACGCAACGCAGCCTTGAAGAGTTCCTGCGTTTGTCGGACCTTTGCCCTGGCCGTGTCGAGGCGCGGATGGAGTTCTCCCTGCCGCCCTTTCGGTTATACATCGAATACACCCAGGGCCGGGTGCTGCTTTCACTGGCGCGCCAGGTCGAAGCCTGTCGGCGTTTCAGCACGCTCAAGGCCCTGCTGGGGCACTGCCACCCGGCATCCACCCAGGGGGTCGCGCTGCGCGCCTATGTCGTGGGCGACCGGCAAATGCTCAGTGGCGCACTGGTACCCGGCAGTAGCGTCACGCAATGGATCGAGTGCCTGAAATGCATGCGGCGGCTGCTCGAACGCCACGCCGGGGACCGTCAATGAACCGCCTCGGCCACTGGCTTTCGCTGGCCGCGGGCCGCCAGGACATCGTGCTGGCGGTACTGCTGTTGCTTGCGGTGTTCATGATGATAGTTCCGTTGCCCACGGGACTGGTGGACCTGCTGATTGCCATCAACCTCACGATTTCCATCGTGCTGTTGATGATGGCCCTGTACATCCGCGAGCCGCTGGAATTCTCCACCTTCCCGGCCGTCTTGCTGATCACCACCCTGTTTCGCCTGGCGCTGACCATCAGCACCACCCGCTTGATTCTGCTGCAGGCGGACGCCGGTGAAATCGTCTACACCTTTGGCAACTTCGCCGTCGGGGGCAACCTCGGCGTCGGCCTGATTGTGTTCATGATCATCACCATCGTGCAGTTCATCGTGATCACCAAAGGCTCCGAACGGGTCGCCGAAGTGGGCGCGCGCTTTTCCCTCGATGCCATGCCAGGCAAGCAGATGAGTATCGATGGCGACATGCGCGCCGGGATCATCGACGCCAATGAAGCCCGCCGCCAACGCGGCCTGGTGCAGAAGGAAAGCCAGCTGTACGGCGCGATGGACGGGGCGATGAAGTTCGTCAAGGGCGATGCGATTGCGGGCATCATCATTATCCTGGTCAACATCCTCGGAGGCACCGCGGTCGGCGTGTTCATCCATGGCATGAGCGCGGGCACCGCCATGTCCACCTACGCCATTCTGTCCATCGGCGATGGCCTGATCAGCCAGATTCCGGCGCTGCTGATCTCCATCACCGCCGGTATTATCGTGACCCGCGTCCCGGGGGAGCAGCGCAAGAACCTGGCCAGCGACCTGAGCGAGCAAATCACCCGACAACCCCAGGCCTTGACGCTGGCCGCCGGGGTGTTGCTGGTATTCGCCCTGATCCCCGGTTTCCCGGTCATCTACTTCGTCGGCCTGGCCGGGGCGGTCTACGGCGGCGCCTGGTGGATCAGGAAACGTCAACCCCGTGCCGCCTCGAACAGCACCTCGGCCGATGCGCCGCCAGGCTCGATCGGCGATGACAGTCAGCCGGCGATGACGCCGGGGGCGATTCCGCTGATGGTGCTCATGGCCAGCGACCTCGGGCGCTCAAGGGGGCTCGACGAGGCTTTCCAGCAGCTTCGGCAGAAGAAATTCGAACAGCTGGGCATTCCGCTGCCTGACATTCACCAGCAGATCGATGCCTCGCTCGAAGCCGGGACCTTGCGCATTCTTTTGTACCAGGAGCCCGTCCTGACCCTGAAGGTGCCGGAGGGGTTGCTGCTGGCCGATGCGCACTCGATGCCCCTGGCGCAAGCACGCCACACAGACAAGTTGCCCTTTGGCGGCCATACCCTGCAATGGCTCGACCCCGAGCAGCATGAGACGCTGGCCGCCCTCGGCGTGGTGCTGCATCGGGACCAGGCCCGCGTCACTCATTGCCTGTCCCTGGTCATGGACCGTTATGCCGCCGACTTCATCGGTGTCCAGGAGACCCGTTTCCTCATGGACTCCATGGAAAACAGCCATGCCGAACTGGTCAAGGAAGTGCAGCGGCAAATGCCCATCGGGCGCATTGCCGATGTATTGCAACGCCTGGTAGGCGAAGGCGTTTCCATCCGCGACCTGCGCAGTATTCTCGAGGCCCTGACGGAATGGTCTCCGCGAGAAAAAGACCCGATCATGCTCACTGAATACGTACGGGTGGCCCTGCGTCGCCACATTGCCACGCGCTACCGTGGCAACCAGGCGTGGATCAGTGGCTGGATGATCGGCGACGGCATCGAGGGGCTGGTGCGTGAATCGATCCGGCAGACAGCCGCCGGCTCTTACTCGACGCTGGAAGCCACCCAGAACCAAGCCATTATCGAAGGCATCCGCGAGCGCGTCGGCGACGGCGACCCTCGTCGCGCCGTGCTGATCACCGCCATCGATGTCCGGCGGTTTGTGCGCAAGATTGTCGAGCGTGAATACTCGGGCCTGCACGTCCTGTCGTTCCAGGAACTGGGCGATGAAGTCGAGTTGCGGGTCATTGGCAACATCGACCTGATCGAGCAGGCTTGATATGCGCGCGCCGAACCTCACCACCCTGCGCGACCTGCTCGAGCAAAGGCCCTGCTTCCAGCGGGCGGGGGCCACGACGGCCGAGGTCGGCGAGTACTTCAACGGCCGCATCAGCGAAGTCGGCCCGACCCTGTTGCGCGCATCCCTGCCTGGCGTCGGGCTCGGCGAACGGTGTCGGCTGGAACCCTCCGGGATCGAGGCCGAGGTCGTCGCCGTGGAGGGTGATTACGCGGTGTTGTCACCCTTCAGCGACCCCCTCGGCGTGACCACCGGCAGCCAGGTGCACGCGCTGGGCAAACCCCATGAAATCGCCCTGGGGGCCTTCCTGCTTGGCGGCGTCGTCGATGGCCTGGGGCGCCCGCTGGACGGCAGCGATGCCCCGGCCGGTTGCCTGTGGCGCGGCGTCGAGCGCGAGGCCCCCGAAGCCCTCACCCGCCCGATCATCGACACGCCTCTGCCGCTGGGCGTGCGGGCGATCGATGCCCTGCTGACCTGCGGGGTCGGCCAGCGGGTCGGCATCTTTGCAGCGGCGGGAGGCGGTAAAAGCACGCTGCTGGGGATGGTGTGCGATGGCAGCCTGGCTGACGTGATCGTGCTTGCCCTGATTGGCGAACGGGGACGCGAAGTCCGTGAGTTTCTTGAACATACGCTGTCCCCGGCCGCGCGCGCGCGCACCATTGTGGTGGTGTCGACCTCCGACCGCCCGGCGCTCGAACGGCTGAAAGCCGCCTACACGGCGACCACCATTGCCGAGTATTTTCGCGACCAGGGCAAGACCGTCCTGCTGATGATGGACTCATTGACCCGGTTTGCCCGCGCCGCCCGGGAAATTGGCCTGGCCGCCGGAGAAGTGTGCGCTGCCGGCGGTTATCCGCCCAGTTTCTTCGCCCGCCTGCCCCGCTTGCTCGAACGCGCGGGCCCCGCCGCCATCGGCAGCATCACGGGGATCTACACGGTGCTGGTCGAGGGCGACAACATGAATGAGCCGGTGGCCGATGAAGTGCGCTCGATTCTCGACGGCCATATCGTGCTGTCGCGCAAGCTCGCCGAAGCCAACCATTATCCGGCCATCGATATCGGCGCCAGCGTCAGTCGGGTGATGAGCCAGATCGTCGATCCCGAGCATCGGCACATGGCCGGCAAAGTGCGGCGCCTGATGGCGGCCTACAAGGACATCGAGTTGTTGGTCAGGGTCGGTGAATACCAGGCCGGCCAAGACGACGAAGCCGATGAGGCCCTCGCCCGTCGTGACGCGATCCGGGGATTGCTGTGCCAATCCACCACGCAGAAGAACAGCTTCCAGGAAACCATCCAGCACCTATGCCAGACACTGACAGCCTGACCCTGCGGCGCCTGCTATCGCTCAAGCAGCGGCGCGAACAAAGCCTGCGTGCCGCGCTGAGCGCGCTGGCCCGGCAGGAAAACCAACTGCAGGACAGCATCGCCGGGGCACTGCAGCAGCGCCTCCAACTGCAGCGCCAGTGGCGCGAATGCTGCGAGGTTTCACAAGTCCTCGATCACCGGGCGCTGCGGGACCTGAAGATCGAACTCGCCCAATACCACCAGCAAGACCATGCCATGACCGAACGGCTGGAAGCGTTGCACGCCGAACAGCAGCGGATCCGCGGTGAACAGGCGCAGGGGCAGATACAACTGCGCAAGCTGCTGGTGGAACAAGAAAAACTGAACTGGCTTCTGGAGTGACCCATGCCTTGCCTGAAAGCACTCTCCAACCCATCGAGGCGCGACACCTCGCACATTGCATGCGACCCGCGCCCGGACCACGAACAGCAACGAGACTTCGACGCGCTGTTGAACCCGGCGCCTCCCAGGCGCCTTGCTTCGACAGCGCCGGCCCTCGAGGCTGCCTGGCCACGACACCCGCATTCGGCCCTGGCGCAAGCCTTCACGCCTGAGATCGCCCAGTTGCGCGGCCTGGGCCGGCGCAATCCCGGTAGCCTCGACCTGCGGCTGACCAACGGCCCGCTGGCAGGACTGGAGATACAGGCCAGCGCCCAGGCCAGCCTGTTGTGCCTGAACATCAAGGTCGCCGACCGCGACACCTTTGAACGCATCGTCGGCAGCCGCGGGCTACTCGAAAACCAATTGGCGGCGATCCTCAATCGTCCGGTGGCACTGACGCTGCAACAGCTGAACGGAGAACCCTGGTGAAATTGCCGAAACTGAGTCAGGCCGAGGGCCGATTGCTGCGCAAACTCGGTCGTGGACGGCGCCTGGAACTGCTCGAGGGGGGCATGACCCTCACCTACGGCCTGGCAGGGGGCGATGGACTGATCCTGCACGCCCAGGTATTGAACCAACCGGTTCGTCTCTGGGTCGCCGCCCCTGCCTGGTGCCGCTGGATCCGCCCGCAGCTCGATGTACCGGACTGGTCGGCAGTCCCGACTGAACTGCACGAGGTCCTGGCGAGCTGGACCCTCGCCTCGGCAGGAGCCGGGCTGGCGGACAGTATGGTTGCCTGGCCCACGGCCAGCCGCCTGGAGGCGGCAACGGTCGAGACAAGCCCCAACTGGTGCCTGTGCTTCGAGCATGAGGAGCGGTCGCTGGTCGCCTCGGTCCTGGAAGCCCCCGTGCAATGGCTCGATAGCCTCAGTGAACTGTTCCAGCCGATGGATACCCAGGACGACAGCGACCATCGAACGCTCCCCGCGGCCCTGATCGTCGGCTGGAGCCATGTCGATCGAGACAGCCTGAAACGCTTGCGGCCCGGTGACGGCTTGCTGCTACACCACGCCTACCGGGCGACCGAGGGCCAGTTGGGGCTGTTCCTGTCTCGCCCGCTGGCCACCCTTTCGACCCACGATGCCGCGCCACTTGCCCTGGAGACTGTCTTGCACGATTTCAATGACTGGATGGACATCGCCCCGGGGCCCGGCGCCCCCGGTTCCCCCTCCGGCAGCGAGCTGCTGGTGACCGTTGTCGCTCAAGTCGGCTCGCTCGAAGTACCGCTGCACCAACTGGCCCATCTACAGGAGGGAGAGGTACTGCAAGGTCCGGCCTGTATCGACGACTTCGTCACCCTGAAGGTCGCCGGCAAAACCATTGCCCATGGCCTGCTGCTGGAGATCGATGGAAGGCTGGCGGTGCGGATCGACCGGCTTTTCTGACCCGGCGGAAAATCTCAGGTATGCGCCGGATGGGCGCTGTGCGGTCCTCGCCCGATAATGGAAAAACAGCCCCCGGAGCGAATCGATGAACCTGCTGGACCAGCCGCTGCACCTGATCCTTCTGCTGTCCGCTGTCTCCATATTGCCGTTGCTGCTGATCCTTGGAACCTCTTTCCTGAAACTGGCGGTGGTGTTCTCGCTCCTGCGCAACGCCCTGGGCATCCAGCAGATTCCACCGAACATTGCCCTGTACGGCCTGGCATTGATCCTGACGATGTTCATCATGGCGCCCATCGGCCTGGAGATTCAGGACAACCTGGCGGCCAATCCCATTCAAAGCGAGTCCGACGATTTCATCAGGCAGGTCGACAGTGGAATACTGGCGCCGTATCGGGTGTTTCTTGAACGCAATACCGCGCCGGACCAGGCGCACTTCTTCTCAAGCATCGGCCGCGACATCTGGCCACAGAAGTACCACGACCGTCTCCCCGACAGCTCCTTGCTGGTGCTGATGCCCGCCTTCACCGTCAGCCAGTTGATCGAAGCGTTCAAGATCGGCCTGCTGCTGTACCTGCCCTTTATCGCGATCGACCTGATCGTCTCCAACGTCCTGCTCGCCATGGGCATGATGATGGTCTCGCCGATGACCATCTCGATGCCCCTCAAGCTGCTGGTGTTCGTCTTGATGAATGGCTGGGAAAAGCTGCTCGGCCAGCTGATGTTGTCGTTCAACTGAGGGAATGGCGGATGAGTGAAGCGCTGATTACTCAACTGGCCATGCAGATGATGTGGTTGGTCCTGCTGCTGTCGTTGCCGGTGGTGGTGGTCGCCTCCGTGGTCGGGGTGCTGGTCAGCCTGGTGCAGGCCCTGACCCAGGTGCAGGACCAGACCATTCAGTTCCTGATCAAGCTGGTGGCTGTCGCCATTACCCTGGCAATGACCTTCAACTGGATGGGCGACATCCTGCTGGCCTACGCCAACCGGTCGTTCGAGCTGATCAACCAGATGAGGGCCTGAACGTGGACATCCTGGCTCAATGGCTACCCGTGATCGGCCTGTGCATGCTGCGCCCCCTGGGGCTGATGCTGATGGTGCCGCTGTTCAACCAGGCCACCCTCGGCGGCACGCTGGTGCGCAATGCCCTGGTGCTGATGATTGCCCTGCCACTGATTCCCCTTCATGACACCTGGCCAACCCTGGAAAGCGTCCGCCAGGACGCCACGGCCGGACGTTACCTGATGCTGATCTGCGGTGAGTTGAGCATCGGCCTGATGATGGGTTTTTGCGCGGCCATCCCGTTCTGGGCCATGGACATGGCCGGGTTCCTGATCGACACCCTGCGGGGCGCTTCCATGGCCAGCGTGCTCAACCCCCTGCTGGGCCAGCAATCGTCGCTGTTCGGCATCCTGTTTACCCAGGTATTTGGCGTGTTGTTCCTGGTGACCGGCGGTTTCAACCAGTTGATCGCGGGGATCTATCACTCCTACAGCGTCTTGCCCCCTGGCGAAGTCTTTCATTTCGGCCCGGGTTTTCTGGCGTTCCTGTCCCGGCAGTGGCAACTGGCCTATGAGTTGTGCCTGCGTTTCTCGATGCCGGCGATTGTCGCCATTCTTCTGGTGGATATGGCCCTTGGCCTGGTCAATCGCTCGGCCCAGCAACTGAACGTGTTTTTTCTGTCGATGCCGATCAAAAGCGCCTTCGCCCTGCTGATGCTGGTCATGAGCCTGGGCTTCGCGTTCAAGGCGCCCCTTGAACAGAGCAGCCAATGGGTGCAGCACGTACTCACCTTGATGGACCACCTGCGATGAGCGAAAAAACCGAGCAACCCACGGCGAAAAAAATCCGCGAAGCTCGCGCCAAGGGCCAGGTTGCCAAAAGCATGGAGGTCACCAGCGGCGTGCAACTGGCGGTGATGCTCGGCTATTTCATGTTCGAAGGCGACTACCTGCTCGACAGCTTCACGGCACTGCTCGACACCACGATCAACGCCATCAACCTGGACCTGGCCTCGGCGCTCAAACAGTTGGGCGAACTGTTCTCAGCGATCGTTGTGCGAGTGGCGGGAGGTATCGCCGCCATGCTCATCCTCACCACCCTGGTGGCCATCGTTGCCCAGACCGGACCCTTGCTCGCGCCCGAGGCGATCCAGCCCTCCCTGGAAAAACTCAACCCGCTGGCCAACGCCAAGCAGATGTTTTCCATGCACAGCCTGTTCGAGTTCGGCAAATCCCTGGCCAAGGTCGGGGTCCTGTCACTGATATTTTTCTACCTGATCCGACAGTACGCGCCGTCCATCCAGTTCCTGCCCCTGTGCAGCGTGGCGTGCGGCCTGGAGGTCAGCACACAATTGCTGTACTGGATGTGGGCGGTGCTGATCGGGTTCTACGTGATGGTCGGCATCGCCGATTTCGCCTTCCAACGCTACAACACCAACCAGCAATTGATGATGTCGCTGGAGGACATCAAGCAGGAGTACAAGAACGCCGAAGGCGATCCGCACATGAAGCAGAAACGCAAGGAAGCGCACCGGGAAGTGCAAAGCGGCAGCCTGGCGGCGAATGTCGCCAAATCCACAGCGGTGGTGCGCAACCCCACCCACATTGCGGTCTGCCTGTACTTCAAGCCCGGTGAAACCCCCTTGCCACGGGTGATCGAAATCGGCCACGACCATGTGGCCTTGAACATCGTCGCCCTTGCCGAAAAGGCGGGGATTCCGGTGGTCGAGAACATCGCCACCGCCCGCGCCCTGGCGGCCCAGTGCGACGTGGGTCGCTACATTCCCGCCGAGCTGTTCGAACCGGTGGCGCATATTCTGCGAATCGCCATGCAGCTGGACTACGAGCAGCAAGCGCCATGATCCGCTGGCGAAGGTCAGTGGTCGGCATGGGGCTGCTCCTGGCCTGTGGCCCGGTTGCCCTGGTCTGCGCCCAGGACAGCGGGTTGGACGCGCCCCTGACCTGGACCCGAGGCGACCTTGAAAGCGACATTTCTCCTGCGCCGGCCCCCCTTGTGCCGCCCCCTTCGCCTCCTGCTTCTGCGGCCAGCGTGGTGCCATCCCGCCCCCTCCTCCCCTATGGTCCACTGATTGACAGCGTGGCCAGGGAGTACCACCTCGACCCGCGTTTGCTGCACGCCATGATTCACGTGGAGTCCCGCTACCAACAGGGCGCTGTTTCAAATAAAGGCGCGGTCGGCCTGATGCAAGTCATGCCCCTCACAGGCGCGCGATTTGGCTACACCGACCTGAGCAACGCACCCGACAACCTGCGCGCCGGCGCGGCCTACCTGAGATGGCTGCTCGATCATTTCGATCACAACCTGGAACTGTCCATCGCCGCCTACAACGCAGGAGAAGGCGCGATAAAAAAGTACGGCCGGGAAATTCCGCCTTACCCCGAAACCCAGACTTATGTCACTCGCGTCATGGCCCGCTACCGGGAAAACACCATGGGGTTTGCTGCTCCTGACCAGACGCGCCAACCCGAAGTCCGCGCAACGGAAAATCCATCGACAGCCCTGCGCAGTGCCGCGGTGTTCTTACACACCCTGGGCTCACTGCTGCTGGCTTCGCCGGAACACGAGGATGGATAAACGCAGCAAACAACCTGGCTGGCATTGAGCTGGGAGCAGCGCCCCGCGCCATAGTGAAACTGCATGACCAGCCTCCACGAGCAGTCGAAAGCAACAACTAACGCAAGAGGAAATCCCCATGCTGACTCCGAGTCATTCGCTACCCAACCTACACGCCGCCAGTCGTCCCCATGAATTGTCCGAGAACGAAAACCCCTCTGGAAAAAAATCCAACTCAGCCAACTCCGGCATATTTGCCTACAACACATCAGCAGCAATGCTGTGCAAGGTCGATGATGCCTCCCATCGACTTGCCCAAGACGCGCCTTGTTCGCTGAACGGCAGCACCTTGGAGTTATTAAGTTTGACGCTGGTCAAGAACAAGGACTGGCCCGTCGATGTGCCCCTGGTCTGGAAACATGATGCTGATACCCGGCCCTATACGGCATTTGTCCCTGGGGAGGGAAAATGCTGGGTGGATGTCGGGATGTTATCCGCGGATCAACAAAAACAGAGTATCGAGATATGCCATGACGGCAAGGATAACTACTCGGCAAGCAAATCCGGAGAGGTCTGGGCAGCCTGCGGCGAAGATGCTTTTTTCAAAACGATGCTGGCCGTCAGAGGGGATGTCTCCGTAGATGCGATCAGTGACAAACAAGCCGCCGAGTTTCGCAAGCAGTTGGCTGGCAATGCCCTTGAACAGCGCACCGTGCTGGGAGCGCTGTGGCAAGAGGGACTCCAGGACCCTGTGAAGCTGGAGGGTGCAGGCGCTGTCACTGCTGCAAACGACATCAAGAACCCTGTGAATGCCGTGCCTATCAATCTGGAGCGCAATCCGCGCTGGATCAATCCCGAGACCAGGCCGGCGTGTAAATACTCCCCGGTCAAAGTAGGCGATCTGCCGCATAAAGACGCCATCAAAGGCACTCGGGAAGACGCCATTAAAAGTATGCAGGCGGTTCTTGATAAGCGGATTGATACCTGCAGGGAACTTGCCATGGACCGCGCAATACCCAGTGCTGGCAGTTGGTTTTCATTTGTCAGGGGCCCGCAGTTGCATGAGCCGCATCTGAACAAGGGCACTGTTCCGGCACTGGTCATCAGTGGCGGAAGTGCCAACAAGCTGAGTGCAGATCTCAGTAAGGACTACAGCCTGGCATGGCACCCGAAAAACATGACGAATGAGCGTGGCACGCATGCCGAGCCTGTCTATCTGCTTGTCCACAGGCTCGATTACCCGACCTACGCCTCGACGCTGAAAGAGCTGCTTGAACAGTACCCGAACCTGCATCTGGTCGGTTGGGATGGAGGAAAGCTGACAGGGTTTGGTGCCGCGCGAGCATCGGCCCTGGCCTTTGCCGATTCCCTTTCGTATCGCCCTGAAAGAGTCATGATGATCGATCAGGATGTTGTAAAGACGGAACAGACCAGACATACCAACCCAAGGGTGCGAACTGCGGTAGAAGGTCTGCACCAGACAAGCCAGCAGCCGATTGTCGGCTACGGTATCGGTTACCCGGCACGACAGTCGCCTCCCACACCTTTCGGAGAAACACTCCCACCCACGCCAGCGGATCTGAACGGGCCAGCGGAACAGTTCGTTTCGATCAAGGCGCCGTTTCGCAAGCAATGGGAGGATGGCATTTACCCTCCTTATATGGTTGCAGGTGGCGAAGACATGTTGATGAGCAAGGAACTCGGCCTGAGCAAAGATGGGCGCAACAGGGTTTTGCCAGAAGAAAGAATCATCAAGAAGGAGCTGAAGGGGCCAGCGGACACCCCGAATGTCTACTGGAACGAAGGCCGCACCCAGACCCTCAAGGCGCTCTTCGAAGCGGAGAAGAATACCTGGGTGGAATTCGAAGAGCAGAAAATGAGCCTGGATGATCTGCTGCATAAGTTCAAAGACAATGGATGGATCGCTTCACACCCGAGTGTTGAGTCTTACAACGTTTCGGCCTGTGTGATTGAACGTATTATTTTGCGGCTGAACAATGAATTGACTAAGGAGGCGCAGCAAAAGTAATCAATCGCTCCCAATGCCAATCAAGCGCAACCCACACAGGAACGGGCCTGTTTGCGGTATATCGGTAATCATTGATAGCCACCGGTACTCCCTCTTCGCGAGCAGGCTCGCTTGTATGGCAGGCGTTACAGGACGAAGGGTCACAAAACTCTATTCAGACTCTCCCTCATACTTTTGAGCACTTTGATTGAAACTCCACACATGCGATCTAGTCAACGCATCCTTACCCTTATAGATAACGCCACCTTCCCTATCTCTCTGATAGGAATACACTTCAATATCTTTATATCTATTTTCACCACCAGAAGCAACATCTAAAACCTTAACACCTGCAAAATAATCCCCACCAACAAACTTCAAATACCCTCGACACTGGATAAAAAAACCATAAACCTTATCCTTACTTGACCCTTCACTACCGGAAGAAGAAAAAACAAAGTCTTTCACCCCATCACCATTAAGATCATCATTATAGACAACCCTACCCTCTTGAACAGAGAACTTTACCCCATCAACTCTTGAGAGCGTATAAACAGGATCGCCATCTTCTGCCCACTGCGAAATAAAATGTTTAGGACCATTGGCATCACAAACTTCTACTGTCGCTGCTTGAGCAATCGGAGAAAACAGCAGAAATGCTAGGGCATACTTCATATTCACTCATCCAAAATAAATGTATTACTACCAGTTCGGACTGCTCCCTGGGGCTGGGTAGAGCCAAAAATTATACTAGCCGTTATAGTGGAATTTACAACTGCGGCCGCAGACAAAAGCCTTCTAGACAAGGCAACCTCATGTGTATCACCCCAACTTGACACTGGTAACTGCCAGTTCACTGTGGTTACTTCATTTATTGCCTGCTGTATGACTGGCACGATTCTTTGATAATCATCATGAACAACATGAGATGGTCGATATACGTGCCATCTCAAAAGTATTGCCACACTCTTCTCTGAAGTAAAAACACCACCCAAGGTACTAGTTACATTCGCAGTACCAACACGAAACCGAACCTCTTTACCCAAAATATCCCTGAGCCTAACTTTGGCCATTGACCACATCGCATCCCTATATCCCGACAAGGTTCGACCTGCCATACTCAACCGATAGAACCAATGCCACGTTTTTAAGTAATGGGCTTCTTCTTTAGTCCTCGGTAGATCGTCAAACTCACTCTCATCATGAATTTGCTGAGCAGGGACATATGTATCATTTGTTAACCTCACCCATCCAGAATAAGTTTTTAGGTCCTCGACGTATAACCTCGAATCTCCCCAATCATATTTAGGATAAAGTCCAAAACCACCAAAGACCTTCCTAAACACCTCATTATCCCTTTCTTTCAGGTAAGAAATAAAACCAACAAACTCACCCTTCCCGTACTTATCATTGTCGAACAAGCCCATAGTCCAGTGGCACGCCCCCGCAGATACCAGCGCGTTATCCCACGCATTAAGCACATCAAAACGTCCAAAACACTCTGCCTCAGCAACCACTCGAATAGTACGATAAGTTGAAAGTGCCGGACTATTAAGCTGTGCCGGATTTACTGCTGATCCGATTATATTTTGCACTGTCATTTCAGCCTCTGGCGACCAACTATGCCCTTTAGTTGCATTAGGTCCCCCGAAACCTCGAGACTCGTAATAACCTACAGCATGGTAATCGTTTTGCGCCCGTCCAACCAGAAAATCAAAATAACTTGAGAAGTCCCTCACCAGAACCCTCGGTGCTCCCTCAGTGAAGCTATCATGCGCCCAAATATTACACCCAGAAACAGCAATATCGCTCCTGACCCCACGAACCATTTTCCAAGCTTCAAACACTACCGGACATCTATAATCATTATCCAGCCAGTGATCTATCGTTGATCTAGTCTGTGCATTCAGAACCCCACTTATAGGACCAGAGTATCGTGCTGAATTGGCGACTGATTGTAGACTGTCTACGTAACAACTAACCGGACCGAGAGTTGATCCACCCACGACAGATGCTTTCCCAGCTTTTACCAAAATGACTGCTGAGCTATCAAAATATACATCTGAATTTTCCACCTTTACAGGAGAACCTGCTTGATCTAATAGGAGTTGGCCTTTTTTATTTTGTCTAACACATGCCACTTGAGCCATGGATGCGTAAATTTGAAACTCTCTAACAGCCCAGCCAGTACGAACTCCAAACCCGCCATCTGGCTTTCCAACTATGGAGAACCCTAAAAAAGCCAAATCCTCCTGAAGTTTTCTTACATACTCTAAAACAGCTAAAGCCGCACTATTACCTGAAGACGCAATAGCTGTTTCAGCAGAAATAACGGAAAGACTCGGATTTTCGACACCACCCCATCGTGGAGGTAAGTTCTGTGCTGGCTTACCATCATGATCTCCAAGACGAAGATCGAAACCTCCATAAATCATGATTCACTTCCTTATGCAATATGTTGCTCTTTTAATCGTTTAACATCACTGGCAGATAGATAATCTTTATCTGTCAACTCACATGAACGATTGAAGCAGCGGGTGGCGTACTTTGTTTTCGGGCCATTTTCACCGTCAATTTTTCCGTGATAGAAGCCAAGATTTTTCAGTCGTGATTGAAGCCCCTTAACATCCGAAGCAGCTGATTGCGAACTTAGATCAAGTTCCCATACCCAAGGTTGCGCCTCTAGCCCAAATGCATAGAAGGTTAACTTTCCTTTTTTAGCACTTAGCGAAACCGGTTGATCTACAAACCCATCAGTAGATGTTGTGCCCTTATAAATCACACCATCGGCTTCCAATATATAGGGCTGTCCTGAAATCCCTTTCTTGTCATAGGGACGTTTCATTTGAATACGAAAGCTTTTGCGGAAGCTTTCCGATGGAGGGGATTGCAGCGAGTTCACCAACGCCTCCTCCATCAGGCTGCCAGCCTTGTCCGCATCGGCCGCCCCCGGCAGGCCCGGCATCAGAATGCCGATCCCAGTCCCACTCCCCGGCGATCCCCCCGCATTGATCTTCACCACCGGCCCCACCACCGTAACTCCACCGGCATCGAGCTTGATAAAGCTGCCTCCGGCCTTGATGGTCAGTTCGCTGCCGGCTTCGATGACCATCTTGGCCCCGGCCTTGAGGTGGATTTCCTGGCCGGCTTTGGTCAGTTGGGCGGTGCCGAGTTTGATGTGCTGGTTTTCGCCCACGGTCAGGTGGTCGTCGACGCGGGCTTCGATCTTGCGGTCGGCGTGGGTGATGCGGTGTTCTTCGGCCTTGAGTTCGGTGTAGGTGTTCTTCACCACGGTGTCGTGGCGTTCGTGGCCGATGCGGATTTTCTGGTCGTGCTCGATGTTTTCGTCCCAGTCGCGCTGGGCGTGGATGAAGATCTGTTCGGCGCCTTTTTTGTCTTCGATGCGCAGCTCGTTGTAGCCCGCGCCGCCCGGTGAGCTCATGGACTTGAATACGGTGCGGGTCTTGTTCGCCGGCAGGGCGTAGGGCACCGGGTGTTCCTTGTGGTACAGGCAGCCGGTGATCAGCGGTTGATCCGGGTCGCCTTCGAGGAAGGTCACCAGCACTTCCATGCCGATGCGCGGGATGACGATGGCGCCGTAGCGGTCGCCGGCCCAGCTGGAGGACACGCGCAGCCAGCAGCTGGTCTTGTCGTCGGCTTTGCCTTCGCGGTCCCAGTGGAATTGCACCTTCACCCGGCCGTACTGGTCGCAGTGGATTTCTTCGCCCTTGGGCCCGGTGACCACCGCGGTCTGGCTGCCCAGCACCCGCGG
>NZ_JBQENK010000025.1:37959-109224 GCF_052044735.1 Pseudomonas sp. 22526 | reverse complement strand
GCAGGCTCGGCAGCGGCTACCCAAACACCGCTCCCCTGTAGCCGCTGGCGCAGCCTGCGATCGGGTGCGCAGCACCCGCAACCGGCCGCAACGCTCCCCCGTCCTTAGAACACCGACCAGCCAATGCGCTGGCTCAGCAACTCCAGCGCCGCCATGCCCACCAGGGAATTGCCCGCCGGGTTCAATTCCGGCGACCACACGCACACCGTGAACTGCCCCGGCACCACCGCGACGATGCCGCCGCCCACGCCGCTCTTGCCCGGCAGGCCGACGCGGTAGGCGAAATTACCGGCTTCGTCGTACAGGCCGCTGGTGGCCATGATCGAGTTGACTTGCTGGGTCTGGCGCGCCGTGAGGATCTGCTCGCCGCTGTGCTTGCAGAAGCCGTCGTTGGCCAGGAAGCAGAAGGCCCGCGCCAGGTCGACGCAACTCATGCGCAGCGCGCAGTGGCTGAAGTAGCTGCGCAGTACCGACTCGACGTCGTTGTGGAAGTTGCCGAAGGACTGCATCAGGTAGGCCATCGCCGCATTGCGCGCGCGGTGCTGGTATTCCGAATCGGCGACGCGGCCGTCCACCAGCACCTGCATGTTACCGGACAGGCGCCGCACAAAATCGCGCATGGACAACGCCGGCGCGGCGAAACGCGACTGGTTGATATCGCAGATCACCAGCGCCCCGGCGTTGATGAAGGGGTTGCGTGGACGGCCACGCTCGAACTCCAGCTGCACCAGCGAGTTGAAAGGCTGCCCCGAGGGCTCATGGCCCAGGCGCTGCCAGATCGCCTCGCCGGAATGGCCGATGGCCTGCACCAGGCTGAACACCTTGGAAATGCTCTGCACCGAGAACGGCGTATCGGCGTCGCCGGCGCTGAACACCTGGCCATCGTTGCCATACACGGCAATCCCCAGCTGGTTGGCCGGCACGTCGGCCAGCGCCGGAATGTAGCTGGCCACTTTGCCCTGGCCAATCAGGGGACGGACCTCGTCGAGGATCTCGTTCAACAACGCTTGCATGTTCAGACTCGCACTTCGTGCCTCGCACCGCCGCGAAGCTACCGCTGCTAGACGCACCCCGCCGGGTCGAGAACACAGTTGTCGTGCTTATCCCTCACATGGCCCTCACACGGCCCTCACCCGCCCCCCGTACAGCCCCCCGCGCGGGAGTAAAACCGGCGATAAAAATCGCTCGCTGACCGCGCATTTTTGATCGGGCAGAGCCGCAGCTGATAGGCTTTCCCCTATATTCGACAGGGAGCGCTCATGGATCTCAACGCCGCCAGGATGTTTGTCAGCGTGGTCCAATGCGGCAGCATTTCGTCCGCCGCCAACCTGCTGCAACTACCGCTGGCCACCATCCGCCGAGGCATCCGTGAACTGGAACGCAGCCTCAACGTGCAACTGCTGGAACGCTCCGCCCGCGGCACCCGGCTGACCGCCGCCGGCAGCCAGCTCTACGAGCACGCCAGCCGTGGTATCGAGGCCCTGGCCGAGGGCGAACAGGCTGTCAGAAATGATCGAATGCACTTGCAGGGCCGCCTGAGCGTGTCGGTGCCGGCGGCATTCGAGAGCTGGTGGAAGCTGCTGGCCGAGTTCCAGCGGCGCCATCCCGAGGTCCAGGTCGCGGTCTATACCAGTGAACGGGAAAGCGACCTGGCGGAGGACGGGGTCGACGTCGCCCTGCGCGCCGGGCCGCTGTTCGACCAGGATCGCCCGGCGCGCCTGCTTGGCAGCTACCGCCATATGCTGGTCGCCAGCCCGCTGCTGCTGGAGCGCCTCGGCACCCCGCAAACCCCCGCCGACCTTCGCGGTTTTCCCTGCGCCGTCTGGTCGCGCCATGCCGATGCCCGGGAACAGTGGCAGCTGGGCGACCAGTCCTACAGCCCCAATCCGCTGTTCGCCGCCAACGATTACCTGCACCTGCGCCAGCTGGCGCTGACCGCTAAGGTGGTCACCGAGCTGCCGGCCTTTCTCGCCGCCGAAGCCCTGCGCGACGGCCGTCTGCGGGCCCTGCTGCCGCGCCTGCCGATGCCGGAACAACAGCTGTACCTGCTTTACCCGAACCAGCGCCCGACCTCGAACATCGTCCGCGCCTACCTGGATTTCGCCCAGGCCTGGCTGGTGGAAAACCCCTTGCCCCAACCGCACTGAGCGGGCGCTGATGCAGATCAGCCCGGGCTCGCCGCCCCGCCGGTAAAATAGGCCCTCACCCCGGCTGCGCCACCACCCGCCCGCAGCCCGCGACCCATCCTATGCGTCGACACTGGCGCCATCTTTCTGGAGGTGTCCCCTTGAAAACCTGGTACTCGGTGGTCGGCGTCCTGCTGATCACCACCTTCACCCTGCTGCTGGAAATCCCCAGCGATACCTGGCTCACCTCCGCCACCCTGAGCCTGGTCCTCGGCGCCACGGCGCTGGCCTATATGGCCCTGTCCTGCCTGCTGGCCAGCCGCTGGCGCTGGGTCGAGCGGCTGTTCGGCGGCCTCGACCGGGTCTATGAAAGCCACAAGTGGCTGGGCATCTGGGCGCTGGTCTTCGCCAGCTATCACCTGGTGTTCAAGGCCAACCTGGATCTCTGGCAGAGCGTGCCTATCATCGAGCTGTCCAAGTACTGGACGCGCATGGTGCGGCAGCTGAGTTACGTCGCCCTTGGCCTGATCGTGCTGCTGGCGCTGAACCGCAACATTCCCTACGGCCAGTGGCGCTGGTGGCACAAGCTGTCCGGGCCGCTGTTCGCGATCGTCATCCTGCACTGGCTGAGCTTCAAGTCGCCGATCGCCCTGGATAACCCCTCGGGCATCTGGCTCACCGCACTCTGCGGCCTGGGCCTGCTCGGCGCCCTGTACAAGCTGCTGCTCTATCCGCTGCTGGCCAAGGCCGGCGAATACCGGGTCAGCGCCGTGACCCTGGAGAAAAACTCCCTGCACCTGGAGCTGACCCCGCTGCACCGCGGTTTCGCCTTCAAGGCCGGACAGTTCGCCTTTCTCGCCATGCGCGAAAAAGGCCTGCGCGAACCGCACCCCTTCACCATCGCCAGCGCCCACGCCAGCGACGGGCGCATCGAGTTCGTGATCCGCGCCCTGGGCGACTACACCCAGAAGCTGCGCCAGCAGGTCAAGGTCGGCATGCTCGCCGACCTCTACGCGCCCTATGGCCGCTTCAAGCGCCGGCTCGATGCCGGCCGGGAGATCTGGATCGGCGGTGGCGTGGGTATCTCGCCTTTTATCTCGTGGCTGCAGGATGCCGCCGCCGGGCGCTTCGACCAGGCGACCCTGGTGTACTGCTGCAACCCGTCACGGGCCTTCCCCAGCCTCGAAACCTTGCAGGGCCTGGCCGAGGAACGCGGGGTGGATTTCATCGGCCACACCGACGGCGCCGACCGCCTGGGGGAAACCCTGAAACGGGTCGTCAGCGAAACCGATCCGCAACAGATCCAGATCAGTTTCTGCGGGCCCAAGGGCTTGCTCGCGCGGGTCAAGGCGTTGATGCGCGAACACGCGATTCCCGAACACAACCTGCACTACGAGTTCTTCGAGTTCCGCTGAACGCCTTCAAGCCCGGCGCGGCTCATGCAGCATCAGCCGCGCCACCAGCGCCGCGACCATCAGCCCATACAGCAGCGTGGAGCCCGAGCAACAGCTCCCGGCCCAGCTCGGGCAACAACGCCGCGCTGGCCTGCTGGTTGCCGCTGGCCAGCAACAGGTCGAGCCAGAGTACCGAAGGCGCAAAGGTCAAGGCCTGGGCCTCGCCTTCGTGCCGGATTTCGTGGTGCGCACGGCACTGGCCGACGGCTCGCTGGTGTCGGTGCTGGACGACTATCAGATCGACAACGGCAAGTTCTCGCTGCTCTGGCCCGGCAGTCGACATCTGCTGCCGAAACTGCGAGTGTTCGTCGACTTTCTCAGCGAACGCCTGGTGCTGGGCGCACGCTGAAAAACCACAGCCGATCCACACAAGGAATGTGCCGCGAACATGCAACCTACCCCTACCCTCTACACCGAACGCCTGATCCTGCGCCCGCTGGAGCTGGCCGACGCGGATGCCGTCCAGCAGCAGTTCCCGCACTGGGAAGTGGTGCGTTTTCTCAACGCCCGGGTGCCCTGGCCCTATCCCGCCGACGGCGCCCTGAGTTACCTGCGCGACCTGGCGCTGCCGGCCATCGAGCGCGGCGAGGAATGGCACTGGTCGATCCGCCTGAAAAGCGCGACCGGACAATTGATCGGCAATGTCAGCCTGATGGACCAGGCCGACAACAACCGCGGCTTCTGGCTGGCTCCGGCGTGGCAGGGCCAGGGCTATATGAGCGAAGCCAGTGCGGCGGTCACCCAATACTGGTTCGAAGTGCTGAGGCGCGAGGTGATGCGAGTGCCCAAGGCCGCGCCGAACCTGGCCTCGCGGCGGATTTCCGAACGCGCGGGCATGCGCCTGATCCGCAGTGACGAAGACGACTTCGTCTGCGGGCGATTGCCCCGTGACATCTGGGAAATCACCCGAGAGCAATGGCGCCGCCTCAGATGAAACGCACGCCGGCCTTGGCCCGCTCGTCCACCGTAAGCTCGAACACGTCCGGGCGGGCATAGTGGCCAACCACGTCGTAGTCGTAGCGCGCCCGCACCAGCTCGGTGGTGTCGATCTGCGCCGTCAGCAGGCCGGCACGGCCCACCAGCGGCCCGGCGAGCACCTCGCCCATGGGCCCGACAATCAGGCTGCCGCCGGCAATCAGCGGGCGCTCGGCCGGCCAGTTGGCGATCTCCAGCCCCAGCTCCTGGGGTGACGCCTGCACCTGGCAGGCGCTGACCACGAAGCAGCGGCCTTCATGGGCGATGTGACGCATGCTGACCTGCCACATCTCGCGCTCGTCCACGGTCGGCGCGCACCAGACTTCCACACCCTTGGCGTACATCGCGGTGCGCAGCAACGGCATCATGTTTTCCCAGCAGATCACCGCGCCGACCCGGCCGACCTGAGTGTCCAGCACTGGCAGGGTCGAACCGTCGCCCTTGCCCCAGATCAGCCGTTCGGTGCCGGTGGGCATCAGCTTGCGGTGCTTGCCCACCAGGCCGTGCTGCGGATCGAAATACAGCGCCGTGCAATACAGGGTACTGCCGGCGCGCTCGATCACCCCCAGCACCAGGTTGGCCCCGGTGCGCGCCGCCAGGCCGGCCAATACCTCGGTTTCCACGCCCGGCACCTCGACCGCGTTGGCGAAATAGCGGGCAAAGGCGTCGCGGCCTTCCGGCAGGCGATAGCCGAGCTGGGTGCCGAAGCCCTCACCCTTGGGGTAGCCGCCAAGCAAGGCTTCGGGCATCACCACCAGCTGCGCGCCGGCCTCGATGATGGCGTCCTCATAGGACAGGATCTGCTCCAGGGTAGCGGCCTTGCCTTCTGGCAGGGAGCCGATCTGCAACGCAGCGACAACGGACTTGGACATCGTGGAAACTCCTGTGGCGGTGAAGTGTTGCCCATTGTCCGGCCCTCGCCGATCATGCAGAAAGCCCCTCCTGATACTGAATGATATGAACCAGATGAATATCGCCCAGGTCGATCTCAACCTGCTCAAGGCCTTCGAAGCCTTGCATGACGAATCCAGCGCCAGTCGCGCCGCCCTGCGCCTGGGCGTCACCCAGTCGGCCATGAGCGCGGCGCTGCGGCGCTTGCGCGAGCTTTACGGCGATCAGTTGTTCGTGCGCACCGGCCGCGGCCTGGCGCCGACCCTGCGGGCCAACCAGCTCAAGCCGGTGGTCAGCGAGGCCCTGAACAAATGTCGGCAGAGCCTGGCCATGGTCGATCCCCAGGCCAGCCACTATCAGGGCCGCTCGGTGGCGATCGGGCTGTCAGACGATTTCGAGATTGCCTACGGCCGGCGCCTGATCGAGGAAGTCGCCCGGCGGGCGCCGAAGCTGCGCCTGATCTTTCGCCAGAGCCACAGCCAGATCGTCGGCGAAGCGCTGTTGCAGCGCAGCATCGACCTGGCCATCAGCGCCGGCGGTTTCGCCGAACGCATGCTCAGCCGTCAGGTCTTGGGGGAAGGTGGTTACCTGTGCCTGGCGGACCCGGCAAGCCTGAGCCCGGGACAGCAGGCCATCGATCTCGACGAGTTCGTCGCCCGCGAGCATGTGCTGGTGTCGTCGCAAGGTTTTATCGGGATTACCGACGAGGGTCTGGCGGCCCTGGGGTTGAGTCGCCAGGTCTGCGCCTCGACCACGCATTTTGCCGCGCTGCCCCATCTGCTCAAGGGCTGCCAGGCGGTGGCGACCATTCCGGCCCATGCCGCACGGAGCATCGCCGAGCTGACCGGGCTGGCACTGCTGCCCTGCCCGCTGGACCTGCCGCGTTACCCGATCGAACTGGGCTGGCGCACCAGCGCGCAGATCGACCCGGTGGTGCTGAAAGTACGGGAAGCGATAGTCGCAAGCTTCGAAGCTACTTGTTCGCCGCCATCAGGCGATTGACTTCACTGCGCACCATGTTGGCGTATTCCGGCGGCGACATGCCGTCGAGCTCGGAGCGCACCCATTCGGCCCATTTGCCCTTGCGCTTGCCGCGCTCGCCGAACAACCGCGCGGCTTCGCCCTTGGCCTTGCCCAGGTTGCTCTGCCACAGCTCGAACAGACGGGACTTTTCATCTTCGATCTCTGCGCGCTCGGCGAGAGTCTTGTTGGCCAGATTGAAGCTCATGGGAATTTCCTGCTGCGTAAAATTGCCGACATCTTACACTGTGACGGCTGGGGTTTTCCCGCCGGCATGGAGCCGGCGCGGAAAATAGCTGCAACTTTTCATTCCCCCCGCAACTCCATTGTTCATCGCATCACTGACCCGCAAGGAGTAACTCAATGGCTCGTAAAACTGCCGCGCAAGCGGTTGACGAACAAATCAAGGACCAGGCATTCAGCGAGCTTCAGGCGCTGATCGAAGAATCGGAAAAGCTCCTGAAAAACAGCGCGTCGCTGGTGGGTGAGGAAGGCGAGAACCTGCGCCAGCAGGTGGGGTTGAAACTCAAGCAGGCGCTGGACTCGGTGTCCAGCGTGCGCGAGCGCAGCAAGCCGGTAGTGGAAGCCACCGAGCAGTACATCGGCGGCCACCCGTGGCAGACCGTGGCCATCTCCGCCGGCTTCGGCCTGGTGGTGGGCCTGTTGCTGGGGCGTCGTTCGTAACCAGCCTTGCCACCCGCAACCGATAAAAAAGGACCAGGCCAGCAGCATGCTCGCCTGGTCCTTGCGTTTTAGAACCGCGTTTTAAAGCCCGGCCAGCTCCCGCAGCTGCTTGAGCTCCGCGGCGTCCAGGGCAACCCCCTCGCGCAGGGACTTTTCCCGCTGGCGATGGCGGCGATCCCCCGGCAGGCGCTTGAGCCCTACGCCGTGCATCTGCCGGATCAGCTCCTGGCTGCGCTCGGCGAAATTCTGCCCGGCGCCCTTGCTCGGATCGATGACGATCAGCAGCTGACCGGTCCAGGGCGTCTTCGCGCCCGGATGGTTGGACCAGTCGAACTCGAACGAGAAATTGCCCCCCGTCAGGGCCGCCGCCAGCAGCTCGACCATCATCGACAGCGCCGAACCCTTGTGCCCGCCGAACGGCAACAGCGCGCCGCCTTCGAGAATGGCTTTCGGGTCGTCGGTAGGCTGGCCGAGGCCATCCACGCCCATGCCCGGCGGCAGGCGTTCGCCCTTGCGCGCGGCGATCTGCACGTCGCCGTGGGCGATGGCGCTGGTAGCCAGGTCGAAAACGATGGGATCGCCAGCGGCCTGGGGCGCGGCGAAGGCGATCGGGTTGGTGCCGAACAACGGCCGGTCGGCACCGTGGGGCACCACGCAGGTCATGCTGTTGACCACACTCAGGGCGACCAGCCCTTCCTCGGCGAAGGGCTCGACGTCCGGCCACAGCGCAGCGAAGTGATGGGAGTTGCGGATGGCCAGAATGGCGATCCCGGCGTGGCGGGCTTTCTCCACCAGCAGCGCCCGCGCCGCCGCCAGCGCCGGTTGGGCGAAACCGTTGCCGGCATCGACCCGGACAAAGGCCGGGGCCACGTCTTCGACCACCGGTACGGCCTTGCCATTGACCCAGCCGCTCTTGAGGGTCGACACGTAGCCGGGAATACGGAACACGCCATGACTGTGGGCGCCGTCGCGTTCGGCAGCCGCACAGTTCTGCGCCAGGCTGCGCGCCACTTCGGCGCTGGTGCCATGGCGCAGGAAGATCGTTTCCAGCAGCTTCACCAGTGCCTCGAGCGACAGGTGTTCCTGCGGTGTTTCAACAGCCAGGGGCGATACAGACATCTGGAGCTCCGGATTAATTATTGGAATGGGCTACAGCGTATGAGGGTGCACGTAGGTGAGTGCGCCCGACGATTAAACAACGCTTTGCGCGCGCCCTGTCAACCTCGGCCATGGCCTTGCACAGGCGATGCCAGGAAGTGACAGCGTCGCTGCAAACCGGCCGTCAGCCGAGGATGGTGCGCCAAAGTGGCTTCCGGCACTCGGCAAGGTGGCAATCACGATGGCAGCGGCCCCTGTGTTTTTGATCATTTTTTCACTCCAACTGTGGATACTGCTGACGAAAGTCCCGTGTTTCAGGGGCTTCGGGACAAAAATAAGTTCCACTTTTGATAGGCATCAGCCATGACGGCGGTTCTCCAAGCCTGGCTGCGAAGGGTAGAATGCGCGAAACCAGGAAGAGCCAATGAGCCAACAGCACCTCACAGAAGCCGAATACGACGCCATCACCGATGCCGCCGCGCAGTGGTGCATGCGTCTGCATGCCGCGGACTGTACGGCCGCCGAACGCCAGGCCTTCGAGCAATGGCGCGATGCCCATCCGCTGCATGCCTTCGAGTACGAAGCGATGCAGGAAATCTGGGAAGTCGCCGACCACCTGCCACGCCCGCCAACCGCCACCGTCCTGCCCTTGCCGGCGCGCAGATCCTGGCGCGCCTACGGCATGGCCGCGGCGATCAGCGCCCTGGCCCTGCCCCTGGCCGCCTACAGCGGCTGGAGCCTGGGCTGGCTGCCCTCCTCCTACGAACATTTCCAGGCCGACGGCAGCATGCGCCAGGTAACCCTGGCCGACGGCAGCCAGGTCGAACTCAACCTGGGCACCGAGCTGACCTACAGCAACTACAAGGACCAGCGCCGGGTCACCCTGAAAAAAGGCGAAGCCTTCTTCAAGGTCAGCCACGACAGCAGCCACCCGTTCGTGGTCAAGGCCGCCAGCGGCGAGGTCCGGGTCACCGGCACCCAGTTCAACGTCTGGATGTACGAGGATCAGGTACGGGTCATCCTGCTCGAAGGTTCGGTACTGGTGAACAGTGACAACAGCCACCCCGATGGCGGCTTCCGTCTCGATCCGGGCATGCAGGCGCGTTATCGCCGGGGCGACTACCAGCCGCAGATCAGCCAGACCTATGCCAACGACAGCTCGCTGGCCTGGCGCCAGGGCAAGCTGGTGCTGGACAACCTGGCGCTCGGCGAGGCCCTGCCGCTGATCAACCGCTACCTCAGCAAGCCGGTGATGCTGGCCGACAGCGCCACGGGCAACATTCGGGTCGGCGGCATCTACGACGTCACCGCGGTCAAGAGCCTGGTGACCACCCTGCCCAAGGTGTTGCCGGTGTACCTGACCCGCAACCAGGACGGCAATCCGGTCATCAATTCGCTGCCAGGCACCGCGCCAAAAAGCTGAAGGCCGCTACCCTCGCGGGTGCGGCCTTCGCTTGACGCCAGGTTGAGCGCGCTTACTGGGTCGCGACCTTGCGCAACCGATCCTCCACTTCGTGAATCACCTGCAACCGGTACTGCGGGTCCGCCTGGATCTGCTGCTCGGTGAACGGCAACACACTCCACTGCTTGTTCGAGAACGCCTCGGTCTGGTCCCGCGAGTGTGGCGACGCCGGGTCGCTGGACAGGGAAAACGCCAGCAGGCCCTGGGCATGCGGGCCCTTGTCGTCGAAGGTCACCACTTGCAGGTAGCTGGTGCCGCTGACCACCTCACGCTTGCCGTCGGCCGTGGGCACGCTCTGGATTGCGTTGTACACCCCCAGGCTGGCCGGGCCGCCATGAATCGGTGTCTGCCGGCCACCGCTGCTGACCACCTGGATATCGCCCCAACGACTGTCGGCCTTCAGGCCTGACTCGGCCACCTGCTGCACCGAGGCCAGCATCGCCTCGCGCAGCGCCTTGGCCACGGGCGGCCGGTCGATCGCCAGGCCGCGCGGCGTGTGCTGCGGGTCCCGGGCATCGAAGGCCACGCGCCAGCGGTCGTCGACCGCCTCCAACTGCTCCATGACATTCTGGAAATGCACCAGGCCCAATCCGCTTTGCAGGTTGGCGCTGCGGTCCCAGGCCTTGAGGCTGGCACACAGCGGCGCCAGGGCCTGGGCATCGCTGCCCAGGTCGGCGGCACAGAACTGCAGCAGGTCCGGCATCACTTGCCCGGCCTGGTACACCTGGTCGTCCATCACCATGTGCTTGAGGTCGGCGGCGCTCAGCGGCGCGGCCTTGCCCGTGCCGATCAGGCGGTTCAGGGCAAAACGCGCGCGCTGCCCCAGCGGCAGGTCCTGCTGGCTGATCAGCGGCGAGAAGCCTTGCAGCGGCGCGGCCGGGTTGACCATCCACGCCGAGTCATTGGAGTTCTGCACATAATCGCTGCGCAGCAGTTGCGGCAGCTGGCTGGCCGGGTAGATGCCCTGTTGCGCGGCGGTCGGGTCGATGTCCCAGGCGCAGGCACTGCGCGAGCCGTCGAGAATGATCAGCCGGGTGCCGATCCGCGGGTCGCTGCAATGGGCGAGTTTTTCCGCGCTGACGTTGGGCACCACCGATTGGTTCATGTACAGGGTCTGGCCCTGGTCATCCACGGCCAGGGTGTTGACCCAGGGAATGCCCTGCAACTGATGCACGGACGCCTGCAGCTCCTTGAGGCTGCGGGCCTGGTTCATCGCGTACCACTGTTGCAGCACCCGGTCGTTCTCCAGGTTGGCGTCGCGCAGGCTATAGGCGAAGCGGTTGTCCCAGTCCAGCTTGCCGGGCCACTGCACCAGCGGGCCGAACTGCGAACTGTAGACACTGTGGCTGACAGTGGTGAGCTGGCCGTCCTCGCCCTTCACCTTGACGCTGAGCGTCTGCTTGTCCAGCGGCAGGGACTTGCCGTCGAGCAGGTAGCGGGTCGGATCCTTGGGGTCCAGTTGCAGGCGGTACAGGGTGAAGTGCTTGGAGGTGTCCACCGTGTGGGTCCAGGCCAGGTGCTGGCTGAAACCGATATTGATCATCGGCAGGCCAGGCAGCGCGGCGCCCATGACATCCAGCTTGCCCGGAATGGTCAGGTGCATCTGGTAGAAGCGCATGCCGCCCACCCAGGGGAAATGCGGGTTGGCCAGCAGCATGCCGCGGCCATTGAACGAGCGCTCGCGCCCCACGGCCACCGCGTTGCTGCCGCGGTCCAGGGCGAAACGCTGGCCACGGGCATCCGCCTGGGCGAAGGCCTGGGCCGATTGCTTCAGCTGCGCCGTGACCGATGGCGGCGTCGCGCCCACCAGGGCTTCGGCGAACTGGCCGACGCCGCCTTCCACCAACAGACGGCGGGTCAGCTTGACCAGGTCCAGGGTGGTCAACGGCCGCACCCAGTCACCCTGGCACTGCTCGGGCAGGCCCTGGGCCCGGCGTTCGGCCAGGGAGCGGTTATAGCCGGCGACATAACCTTCGATCAGTTGCCGCACCTGCGGCGTCTGCGCCTGCCAGAAGCCGAACACCGCCTGGGGCGTGTTCAGCCAGTTGAAGAACAGGTCGCTGGTGAGGTTTTCCCGTTGTTCGAGGGTCTGTTGCTGCGGGCCGAAATACTTCGAACGCTCGCCATTGACCGTCAGCACTTCGTTGGCCAGCAGGCACAGGTTGTCCTGGGCGTAGGCATAGCCGATGCCGTAACCCAGGCCGCGCTCGTCGGCGGCGCGGATATGCGGGACGCCGAAACCGGTACGGCGAATATCCGCACTCGCCTCGCCGCCCTGGACCTCACGCCCCTGAGCCGCAAGGCTCAGCCCCAGAAACAAACCCGCAAGGCAAAACCTGGGCAACTGGCTGGAAATAATCACGCCGACTCCTGATCGAAAAAGATGCACCACCAAGGCTGGCGCGGCATGCGATGAGCACACAGGGGACACGGATTCCAGCCTGGAAAGAACGGCGCGGCCCGACAACAGCCGAGGCCCGCCTGCCCTTACAGACGAAACCGCCACGGAAAATTTAGCCGCCCCGCGCCAGGCGCGGATCGCCCGCCAACCCGGCGGTGACAAAGGCCTGACAAATTTTCTACATCCGATTCCTCATGATTTGCGCGGCTCGTTCGTCTAGTTATATGAGAGCACCCGTCATTTTCCTGATCAGGCTCTGAAAAGGAGTTTTTGCATGTACGACCCGCAACTGCCAACGGATGGCCACACCACACAACCCGCGTCCTCCCTGAACGCCAGTGTCGGTGTCTTCGGCAAGCAAGCCGAGCGCAACCGCAACGAACGTATCAGGCACCTGCTCAAGAGCTTCGGCCTGCGCACCAGCCTGATTCGCCTGAAAGTCATCGATGCCTTGCTACAGGCAGCCGAAAGCCAGCGCGCCCTGGGGGTGCGAGGCATTCACAGTCATTTGCTGGAGCTGGATATCCCGCTGTCGTTCCTCAGCGTGCGCGAGGTGTTGAAGCGGCTGTGCAGCGAAGGCGTGATCACCCTCAATGCAGACAAGAGTTTCAGCCTGCATCAACAGGCTGAAGCCATACTCGACGGCCGCGACTGAGGCCGTCGGGGGGTGTCCCTCAAGGCTTGACCTTGCGCCGCATCACGCCATTGATCACGACCACGGTCACCGCCACGCCAATGGCGATGTACTGGAACATTTTCTCGGTGATCATTCCGGCGTTCTGCAGGTAAGAAAGGCCAAGCATGATTCCCAGTACCACCAGGGAAATCACAATCGAATAGATCAAACGTTGCTTCTGGGTCATTGCGGGTTCCTGAACCTGTAAAAGTACGGCCTGAAAATGTATCGACTCTGTATCGAAACAGATGCCAAACGCCTACCGGGAATCGGGGATGGGCGCGGGCAAACGGGGTCTCATGTTACAGCCGCCGAAGAGTTTTCGCTGCATCGCGGTGGTTTTAACCCTGAGAGCCCCTTGAGGATTGCGCAATGTTCCGTCGAATCACATGGCTGATTCCCCTGCTGGCGATGCTGACCCTGTCCGGCTGCATCATCTTCCCTCACGACGGCTGGCATCACCGCCATTACGACGGCGGCCCCGGCTACTACCATCGTTGAACGCCTCGACCCGGGAATTCCGACATCCGGCATGATGCTGTAACGCCGCCCAGCCACCCGACACTCCCTACGCCCGCATGATTGCGGGCGTTTTGTTATCCCCTCGCTGATGAGCCCAACACACCGTGCTGCCTGGTTTTGCGGCTGCTGCGCGGCCGATCGCAGCCTCGCAGGCTCGGCAGCGGTTACAGGGATGTGCATTTGTAGCCGCTGGCGCAGCCTGCGCTCGAGGGCGTAGCACTCGCAAATCAGGCGCTGCCGGTCCACTGATGCTGCGCATCGTCAGTTTCGCGGCCACAGATCAGCCGAGCCGGGTGTTGTGAATCCCCGGCTGGGCGAACAGCTCCACCAGCCAGTCGACGAACACCCTGACCCGCGTCGACAGGTGCCGGTGCGGCGGGTACAGCGCGCTCAACGACATCCTGGGCGGCGGGATGTGCCTGAGCACCTCGACCAGCCGACCTTCGGCCAACTGCTGGGCGACATGGTAATAAGGCGTCTGCACCAGCCCGTAGCCGGCCTCGCAGGCGGCCAGGTAACCATCGGCACTGTTGACCGACACCTGCTTGGGCAGCTCCGGCAGCAGCACCTGGCCCTGCACCTCGAACTCCAGGCCATAACGCTTGCCGCTGACGCTGGAGAAATACTCGATCACCCGATGCCCGGCCAGCTCGTCCAGGTTCTGCGGCACACCGCGCTGGTGCAGGTAGGCGGGACTGGCGCAGGTCACCTGCTCCATCAGCAGCAACGGCCGGGCCACCAGCGAATCGTCGAGGCACAGGCCGCCGCGCAACACGCAGTCCACCCCTTCGCGAATCAGGTCCACCGGCCGGTCGTTGAGGCCGATTTCCAGGTCGATCAACGGGTAGCGCTCGGAGAATGTCGGCAGCGCCGGGATCACCACCAGCCGCCCGATCCCCGCCGGCATGTCGATGCGCAAGGTGCCCCGCGGGTTGTGGCGCGCGGCGGAAAACACCGCCTCGGTTTCCTCCAGGTCGGCCAGCAGCCGCACGCAACGCTGGTAATAGGCAGCGCCGTCCAGGGTCGGGGTGACCTGGCGGGTGGTGCGCAACAGCAGCTGCACGCCCAGATGCGCCTCCAGCTGCTTGATCAGCACCGTCACCGAAGCCCGGGGCATCTGCAGGCTGTCGGCGGCCTTGGCGAAACCGCCGAGGTCGACGATGCGGGTGAACACACGCATGGCATTAAAACGGTCCATTGGCTTGGCCTGTCACGGATTATTTAGAAATCACGAATAGTGATAGCGCTTTTAGCCGGTTTATCTTGTTTTTGTCGAGGAGAACAATGGCCGCCACGCCATCAATCGGAGCTTCTCCTATGCAAACCCGTCAACTGGGCAAGAACGGCCCGCAGGTGTCCGCCATCGGCCTTGGCTGCATGGGCATGACCGACTTCTACACCACCGGCACCGATACCAAGGAGGCCACCGCCACCTTGCATCGCGCCCTGGAACTGGGGATCAACCTGCTGGACACCGCCGACATGTACGGGCCCCACAGCAACGAAACCCTGATCGGCCAGGCGATCCGCGGCAAACGCGAACAGGTGTTCCTGGCCAGCAAGTTCGGCATCGTCCGCGACCCCGGCGACCCGGCGGCGCGCGGGGTGAACGGCCGGCCCGAATACGTCCGCCAGGCGATCGAGGGCAGCCTGCGGCGCCTGGGGGTGGAAACCCTGGATCTGTATTACCAGCACCGTATCGACCCGGACGTGGCCATCGAGGAGACCGTCGGCGCCATGGCCGAGCTGGTGCGGGCCGGCAAGGTGCGCTACCTGGGGCTCAGCGAAGCCTCGGCGGCAACCCTGGAGCGGGCCCACAAGGTGCATCCGATCAGCGCCCTGCAAAGCGAGTACTCGTTGTGGAGCCGCGACCAGGAAGACAACGGCTGCCTCGCGACCTGCCAGCGCCTGGGCATCGCCTTTGTGCCCTACAGCCCGCTGGGACGAGGTTTTCTCACCGGCGCCCTGAAGAGCCCGGAGGACTTCGCCGCCGACGACTACCGGCGTTTCAGCCCGCGCTTCCAGGGCGAGAACTTCACCAAGAACCTGCTGCTGGTGGAACAGGTCAAGCAACTCGCGGCGGCCAAGGGCATCACCACCGGGCAACTGGCCCTGGCCTGGGTGCTGGCGCAGGGCGATTATCTGATTCCGATTCCGGGCACCAAGCAACGCAAGTACCTGGAGGAGAACGTCGCCGCGCTGCAGGTCCGCCTCGGCGCCGATGAACTGCAGGCCCTGGAGCGGATCTTCAGCCCCGACGCCACCGCCGGCGAGCGTTACCCGCAAGCGGTGATGGCCTTGCTCGACCGGTAGACAGCCGGCCACAAAAAAGGCCCTCGACCGGTTGATCGGTCGAGGGCCTTTTTTGGGGGGGGCTCACGCCTTGGTGGAGCGATTCTTGTCGGTCACCGTGGTGCCGTTGCCCTTGCCGTAGCTTTGCAGGTTCTGCAGCACGTAGATGGCTTTCTTGTACTCGGGGATCAGGTAGTTGGCGTACTTGTTGCCCTTGAGGTTGTTGCTCTGGATGGTGTCCAGCTGGATCGCGAAGTATTCCAGGGCGTTGAACTTGGCTTCAGGGTCCTTCTGCACGCCGAAGCGGTCGAACTTGTCGCCGGCGTTGAGCAGGGTCATCGCCGTCACGTCGCTGATCAGGCCCTTTTCCTTCAGGAAGGTACTCATGTTGCCCAGTTGCTTGGCGCTGACGTTCTCCGGATCGAACCCCTTGATCTGCTTGTGCAGCTTCATTTCGTCCATCTTGAACACGTTCAGCGCCAGCGGGTTCTGGCCGACAAGGGCGAGCATCTGCTTGACCTTGGTGCTCTGGCTGACCGGTTTGCCGCGGGTGCCGGTGTCCTGCACCAGCAGGCCGGCCTTGCTGGTCCAGCCGCCGACATTTCCGATTGTCATAAAAACTCCTGTGTACGGGCTTCCCGCAACTTTTGCCCCTCTTGCGCGGCCAACGGGAAGGTCGCGCAAGTACAACTAAGGGCCGTCTGGAAAGCCTGATTGAAGGGAAGAGATGTTCGAAGTATCGGCACGGCAGAAGGTTGCTCCAATAAATATTTCGGGAATTTACAATTTTCGTACATTCTCGATACAAATGCCTGGAAGCCGCGTTTTTACTGGCTGAAACAATTGTTTAACAATCCAACCCACAGCAACTAAGCGACAACCTGCACAACAAAACGCACCAGGCGGTTAATTTACTTCGGATGCTTTTCCAGTGACTTTCGCGCCATTTGCCGGGGGGTTGCGCAACTTTCCCCACTACCGTCCCCGCTCGGAAAAGTACGGCGGCCATCCCCGGTTTCTCATGGGCGGTTGTGGTCCGTGCCGGACGGTCGGTGACCCAGCCCCATGACGGGCGCGGGGCAACTATATTTGAGGGTTCCTACACAAGGAGGTGCATCATGGAACAACGTCAGCAGCACCTTTTGGACGAGCTCATCTGTCATGAGCTCTACATCGACGCGCCGATCGATACCGTCTACTACTACGTGACCCAGCCGGATCGCTGGTACGAGTGGCATCCCGCTTCCCTGCGCGCCGATACCGGCCTGGCCGGCTCGTTGCCGGCTGGGCATCGCTTCAGCAAAACCATCGACCTGCTCGGCCTGCAGATCCACATGAGCTGCCGGGTGCTGGTCGCGGTGTTTCCCAAGGAGTTCAAGATCGTCTTCAGTTCTCCGCCAGCAGACGGCTCTATCCACTATCAGTTGCGCAAGTACGGGGACGGAACCCTGTTCAAGCGCAGCCTGCACTACTGCTCCGACCTCAACCTGAGCGGTCTGCGCCCGCGTATCGAGCACCTGTCCCAATTGGCCCTGGCCAACCTCAAGCGCAACCTGGAGGACATCGCCCATTGACCCGGCAACGGGTGGCGTCGCGCTGGCTGACAAATCTGTAATCTTCGCCTCAGTTTTCTGACAGGCCGCGCCGCTTAAGGTCGCCTCGTACCTGACACAGCAGGATCGAGGGAGCCTTGGGGCATGCATGTAAAACCCACACGACGCAGTTTTATCAAGGGCCTGGCCGCCGGTGGCGTACTGGCCGGCACCGGGCTGTGGCAACAGCCGCTCTGGGCGCGCAGCGAGGATGGCCAGCTGCCTGCCCTCAGCGGCCAGCAGTTCGACCTGTTCATCGGTGAATCCCAGGTCAACTACAGCGGCACGTCGCGCACCGCGATGACCATCAACGGCGGCCTGCCCGGCCCGCTGCTGCGCTGGCGCGAGGGCGACACCGTGACCATCCGGGTGCGCAACCGCCTCCAGGAGGACACCTCGATCCACTGGCACGGCCTGATCCTGCCGGCCAACATGGACGGCGTGCCGGGCCTGAGCTTTCACGGCATCACTCCGGGCGGCCTCTACGAATACCGCTTCAAGGTCCAGCAGAACGGCACCTACTGGTACCACAGCCACTCTGGGTTGCAGGAGCAGGCCGGGGTCTACGGGCCGCTGGTGATCGAGGCGCGCGAGCCGGAGCCTTTCCAGTACGACCGCGACTACGTGGTGATGCTCAGCGACTGGAGTGACGAGGCGCCCGAGCGCCTGATGCACATCCTGAAAAAGCAGCCCGGCTACTACAACTTCCACAAGCGCACGGTCGGTGACTTTATCGAGGACGTCAGCCGCGACGGTTGGGCCGCCACCCTGGCCGATCGCAAGATGTGGGCGCAGATGAAAATGACCCCCACCGACCTCGCGGACGTCAGCGGTTATACCTACACCTACCTGATCAACGGCCAGAGCCCGGGCGGCAACTGGACCGGGCTGTTCAAGCCCGGCGAGAAGCTGCGCCTGCGCCTGATCAACGGCTCGGCCATGAGCTACTTCGACCTGCGCATTCCCGGCCTGAAGATGACCGTGGTCGCCGCCGACGGCCAGTACGTGCAGCCGGTCAGCGTCGATGAACTGCGCATCGCCGTGGCGGAAACCTACGACGTGCTGGTCGAGCCCGGCTCGCAGGAGGCCTACACCCTGTTCGCCCAGGCCATGGACCGCAGCGGCTACGCCCGCGGCACCCTGAGCCAGCGTCCAGGGCTGAGCGCGCCCGTGCCGCCCCTGGACCCGCGGCCGCTGATCAGCATGGCCGACATGGGCATGGATCACGGCAGCATGGCTGGCATGGACATGGGCGCGATGCCCGGCATGGATCATGGCCAGATGCAGGGGATGGATTCCGGCAACATGGCCGGTATGGATCACAGCGCCATGGCCGGCATGTCGGGCATGGACCACGGCGCCATGGGTGGCGCCATGCAAAGCCACCCGGCCTCGGAAGACGGCAACCCGCTGGTGGACATGCAGACCATGAGCCCGACACCGAAACTCGCCGACCCGGGCATCGGCCTGCGCAATAACGGCCGCCGGGTGCTGACCTACGCCGACCTGCGCAGCACCTTCGAAGACCCGGACGGGCGTGAACCGAGCCGCACCATCGAGCTGCACCTGACCGGGCACATGGAGAAATTCTCCTGGTCGTTCGACGGCATCAAGTTCAGCGACGCCGAGCCCCTGCGCCTGATCTACGGCGAGCGGGTGCGCATCACCCTGGTCAACGACACCATGATGACCCACCCCATCCACCTGCACGGCATGTGGAGCGACCTGGAAGACGAACAGGGGCGCTTCCTGGTGCGCAAGCACACCATCGACATGCCGCCGGGCAGCAAGCGCAGTTACCGGGTGACCGCCGATGCCCTGGGGCGCTGGGCCTATCACTGCCACCTGCTGTTTCACATGGAGATGGGCATGTTTCGCGAAGTACGAGTGGACGAAGCCGGGAGCGCCGCATGATGCCGAAAAACGCCTTGACCCTGTTCACCGCCCTGCTCGGCCTCAGCGCCGGCACCCTGCAGGCCGCCGAAAGCATGGATCACTCCAGCATGGATCATTCGTCCATGCCGGCTGCCGCCATGCAGGGCAGCACGATGCCGGGCATGGACCACAGCCAGATGACCGGCATGGACGGCGAACCGCTGCAGAGCATGGAACCCGCGGCGCCCAGCCAAAGCCGCACGCCGATCCCGGTGCTCACCGACGCCGACCGCCGCGCCGCCTTCCCGCCGGTGGCCGGCCACGGCGTGAACGACAAGGCGATCAACTCGCTGTGGCTGGTCGATCGCCTGGAATACCAGGACGCCGATGACGGCAGTGCCCTGGCCTGGGAAATGAACGGCTGGATCGGCGGCGACATCGACCGGCTGTGGCTGCGCAGCGAGGGCGAGCGCACCAACGGCCGGACCGAAAACGCCCAGGTCGAAGCGCTCTGGGGCCATGCCATCGGCCCCTGGTGGGACGTGGTCAGCGGCGTGCGCCAGGACTTCAAGCCCGGCGCGCCGCAGACCTGGGCCGCCCTCGGGCTGCAAGGCATGGCCCTGTACAACTTCGAAAGCCAGGCCACCGCCTACCTCGGCGAAGGCGGCCAGAGCGCCCTGGGGCTCCAGGCCGAATACGACATCCTGCTGACCAACCGCCTGATCCTGCAGCCCAACGCGGAGGTCAGCCTGTACGGCAAGAACGACCCGCAACGGGGCATCGGCTCGGGGCTCTCCTCGCTGGAGGCCGGCCTGCGCCTGCGCTACGAGCTGCACCGCCAGTTCGCGCCCTATGTCGGCGTGACCTGGAGCCGCAGCTACGGCAAGACCGCGGACTACGCCCGGGAAGAAGGCGAAGACAGCAGCGAAGCCCGCCTGGTGCTCGGTGTGCGCCTGTGGTTCTGAGTTCCGTTCAATAGATAACCAAAAACATCACGCGGCCAATGCCGCCTGGAGCCTTGCATGTCCTACCTCAAGCATCTCGCCATCGCCGTCACTTTCGGTGCCGGCCTGTTACTCGCCGGCGTCGCCCAGGCACACCCCAAGCTGCTGGCCTCGACCCCGGCCGAAGGCGCCAAGGGCGCGGCACCGGCGAAGATCGAACTGCAATTCTCGGAACCCCTCACCACCAAGTTTTCCGGGGCCCGCTTGCTGATGACCGGTATGCCCGGGATGAGCCACGCACCTATGCCGGTCAAGGCCAGCGTGGCCGGCGGCAGCGATCCGAAGAGCATGGTCATCAACCCCGCCGCCCCGCTCTCGAAGGGCAGCTACAAGGTCGAGTGGCGGGCGGTGTCCGCCGACACCCATCCAATCACCGGCAACCTGACCTTCGAAGTCAACTGAGCCATGGGCGAACTCATCAACGTCGCCCTGCGTTTTGCCCTGTACCTCGACCTGACGCTGCTGTTCGGCCTGGCGCTGTTCAGCCTTTACGGGCTGCGTGGCGCGCAGAGCCGCTGGCGTTTTCGCCGGCCGCTGGCGATAGCCCTGGTGCTGGGTGTGCTGCTGTCGGGCGCCGCGCTGCTGCAACTGGCGCTGTCGATGAGTGGCGCGACCAGCCTGGCCGAACTGGACCCGGCGCTGATGCCCGTGCTGATGCTGGAAACCGATGTCGGCCAAAGCTGGCTGCTGCGCCTGGCGGCGTTGCTGCTGGCGGGCGCGCTGCTTCAGTTCAGCAGTGGCTGGCCGAAGTTCGCGCTCTACGGCCTGATCCTGTGCACGGCGGCAGCCCTGGCCACCCTGGCCTGGAGCGGCCACGGGGCGATGAGCGAAGGTGGCCGGCGTTACCTGCATCTGGGCAGCGACATCCTGCATTTGCTGGGCGCCGGCGCCTGGCTGGGGGCGCTGACGGCTTTCGCCCTGCTGCTGCGCCGTGGCGCCTGCGAAGACGAACAGCAGGCAGGCCACCTGCTCGATGCCCTGAAGGGGTTTGCCAACCTGGGCACGCTGATCGTGGTCAGCCTGAGTCTCAGCGGGGTGCTCAACTACCTGCTGATCGTCGGCCCGGACCTGGCAACGTTGAGCGCCAGCACCTACGGCCTGCTCCTCAGCCTGAAGGTGGCGGTGTTCGCCAGCATGCTGGTGTTCGCCGCGTTGAATCGCTTCCATCTGGTCCCGCAGCTGGAACAGGCGCTACACCAGGCCTCGCCCTAGGCAGCCCTGCCCGCCTTGCGCCGCAGCATGTTCCTGGAGCTGGCGGCGGCCCTGCTGATTATCGGCCTGGTGGCCACGCTCGGGATCCTGAGCCCCAATGACGCGTAGTGCCAGACAAACCGCGGCGTCCCCATCGCGGGCAAGCCTCGCTCCTACGAAGAATACGCACGCTTGTGTAGGAACGAAGCTTGCTCGCGATAAACGATAACGCGTAGTGCCAGGCAAACCGCGGCGTCCCCATCGCGGGCAAGCCTCGCTCCTACGAAGAATGCGCACGCTTCTGTAGGAGCGAAGCTTGCTCGCGATGAAGGATAACGCGCAGTGCCAGGCAAACCGCGGCGCCCCTATCGCGGGCAAGCCTCGCTCCTACGGAGAATGCGCGTGCTTGTGTAGGAGCGAAGCTTGCTCGCGATGAAGGATAACGCGCAGCAACAGACAAACCGCAGCGCCCGGACGACAAGCACTCGGTATAACGTTGAAACACAAGCGCCGCGCCGAGCTCGAGAAAAGTAGCAAAATACGCCACCCTGTCGACCCAAGACCGCGCCCTCCGTGGCGCCCCTGATGATCAAGAGACGCCCTATGCACAACACTCTGCGCCTGGCAGCCCTGTCTGCCCTGCTCGTCGGCTCCCTGGCCCAGGCCGCCGACCTGATCCCCATCGATGTGCACCGCGATGCCAACTGCGGCTGCTGCAAGAAATGGATCGAGCATCTGCAAGCCAACGGTTTCAAGGTCAACGACCACGTCGAAAGCAACATGAGCGAAGTCAAGCAGCGCCTGGGCGTGGCCCCGCGCCTGGCGTCCTGCCATACCGCGGTGATCAACGGCAAATTCGTCGAAGGCCATGTGCCGGCGGACCAGGTGCTGGCCCTGAGCAAGCGCGATGACCTGCTCGGCGTCGCTGCCCCCGGCATGCCCATGGGCTCGCCCGGCATGGAAATGGACGGCATGCCCGCCGATGCCTACCAGGTCATCGGCCTGACCAAAGACGGCAAGGACGTGGTGGTCGCGGACTACCCGGCCCATTGATCCTCACCGCCTGCCTCGGTCTGTTCCTGGCGGCCTTCGGCGCCGCCACCCTGCTGCCGCTGCAATCCGAAGCCGTGCTGGTGGGCCTGCTGCTCAACGGTCAGTTCAACCTGTGGTTGCTGCTGGCCGTGGCCACCCTCGGCAATGTCCTCGGCTCCCTGGTGAACTGGTGGCTGGGCCAGCGCCTGGAACATTACAAGGACCGCCGCTGGTTCCCCGTCGGCCCGCGTCATCTGCAAACCGCCCGCAGCCATTACCAGCGCTACGGCCATTGGTCCCTGCTGCTGAGCTGGCTGCCGATCATCGGCGACCCGCTGACCCTGGTGGCCGGAATCATGGGCGAGCCGCTGAAACGCTTCCTGCTGATCGTCACCCTGGCCAAGGGCGCGCGTTATGGCGTGCTGGCCTGGATGACCCTCGGCTGGGTCGGTTGAGCCGGCCTGGGCACGCCTCTGGCCTCAGACGAGCGTGGCCTCGAATGGAACGTTTCGCCCTGGCGATGGCCTCTGCTTATTAATGTCGCCCTAATCGCGCCGCTCCAGGATCGCCCCATTGCTCTCGGAGGTCATGTATGTCCCTCAGCCTCACCCGCTGGAACCTCACCCGCTGGTTGCCCGGCCTGCTGCTGACCGCCGCCCTGCCCAGCCTTGCCGCCGAGGGCCCGGCCTACGGTCCCGAGTTGCAAGGCTTCGACTATCCCTACCCGCTGCTGCACTTTGCCTTCGAGTCCCAGGGCCAGGCCTTGCAGATGGGCTATATGGACGTGCCGGCCAAGGGCACGCCCAACGGACGCAGCGTGGTGCTGATGCACGGCAAGAATTTCTGCGGCGCGACCTGGGACAGTTCGATCAAGGCCTTGAGCGACGCCGGCTACCGGGTCATAGCCCCGGACCAGATCGGCTTCTGCACCTCCAGCAAGCCCGAGCACTATCAATACAGCTTCCAGCAGCTGGCGCAGAACACCCGGCAGTTGCTGGACCGGCTGGGCGTCCAGCAGGTCAGCCTGCTGGGCCATTCCACCGGCGGCATGCTGGCTACCCGCTATGCCCTGCAATACCCCGAGCAGGTGCAGCAACTGGCGCTGGTCAACCCCATCGGCCTGGAAGACTGGAAGGCCCTGGGCGTGCCCTACCGCAGCGTCGACCAGTGGTACGCCCGCGAACTCAAGCTGTCGGCCGAGGGCATCCGCAACTATGAACGCAGCACCTATTACGGCGGCCGCTGGCAGCCGGAATTCGAGCGCTGGGTGGACATGCTCGCCGGCCTCAACAAGGGGCCGGGGCATACGCGGGTGGCGTGGAACTCGGCGCTGATTTACGACATGATCTTCACCCAGCCGGTGTACTACGAGTTCAAGGACCTGAAGATGCCGACCCTGCTGCTGATCGGCACCGCCGACACCACGGCGATCGGCAGCGACATCGCGCCGCCGGCGGTCAAGGCGCGGATCGGCAACTACCAGGTGCTGGGCAAGCAGGTCGCCGGGCTCATCCCGCACTCGACCCTGATCGAGTTCCCGGGCCTGGGCCATGCCCCGCAGATGGAACAACCGGCGCAATTCCACCAGGCCCTGCTGGGCTGGCTGGAAACACATTGATGTTTTTTCCCCGGAGCCTTCATGAGTGTGCAGATCGCGGTAATCGATGACTGGCAGGACGTTGCCCGTGACGTGGTGGACTGGTCGGCGCTGTCGGGCATCGGCCAGGTCAGCTTTATCCATGACTACCCCAGCGACACCGCCGCCATGAGCGAGCGCCTGGCGCCGTTCGAGGTGATCTGCGTGATGCGCGAGCGCAGCCGTTTCGACGCGGCCCTGCTGCGCAGCCTGCCGCGGCTCAAGCTGTTGCTCACCGGCGGCATGCGCAACGCCGCCATCGACCTTGCGGCCGCGACCAGCCTGGGCATCCAGGTGTGCGGCACCGACAGTTACAAGCACGCGGCGCCGGAGCTGACCTGGGCGCTGATCATGGCCCAGACCCGCAATCTGCTCAGCGAAGCCAGCGCCCTGCGCGCCGGCCTCTGGCAACAGGGGCTGGGCGGCGACCTGCATGACAAGACCCTGGCCATTCTCGGCCTGGGCAGCATCGGCCAGCGGGTGGCGCAGTTCGGCCAGGTGTTCGGCATGCGGGTGATCGCCTGGAGCGAGAACCTCACCGCCGAGCGGGCCGCGGCGGCCGGCGTGACCTACGTGAACAAGCAGCAGCTGTTCCAGCAGGCCGACGTACTCTCGGTGCACCTGGTGCTCAGCGAACGCAGCCGCGGCCTGGTGGACGCCCAGGCGCTGGCCTGGATGAAACCCTCGGCGCTGCTGGTCAACACCGCCCGCGGGCCGATCGTCGATGAAGCCGCGCTGATCAGCGCCCTCGAACGCGGGCGCCTGGCCGGCGCGGCGCTGGATGTGTTCGAGCAGGAGCCGCTGCCCCTCGACCATCCATTTCGCCGCCTGTCCAACGTGCTGGCCACGCCCCATGTCGGTTATGTCAGCCAGCAGAACTACCGGCAGTTCTTCGCCCAGATGATCGAGGACATCCAGGCCTGGGCCGCCGGCCAGCCGATCCGGCAATTGGGCTGAAACCGCCGCAGGGCATTGCGCCAGCACTGCCCTGCACCATCATCGGGCACGGGCGGTTTTTCCCCGCACCGCCCGCTTGCACCCCCTCACCCTTTTCGCGCCAAGGCAAAAAAGCCTCGCCCCCGGCCGGTGCGCGAGACTGCCTTTCGTCGGCTTTATTCCGCGGTAGCGCAACCTTCGCCCTGAGAAAATCTAATCGTCACGCCCGCGCTCTAACTTCTGTCCTAGACTGGAATTCGAAAAGTGACCATGCAGTCACTCCCGGGGAAATAAAGTCGAAACTTTTGGCTCACGCCTTGGGTCAGGTTAAAGGTAGGGCCTTCGCGACTGGTGCAATCCTTGCAACGGCCCCTTCACCCTCTTTGCGTCGACGCATGAGGCTGCGTTCGGCTTTCGCATGCGCAACGTTTTTGTGCCCCGGCCAGTGGATTGGCCTTTTGACACCGCCGGCTGATGCCAGGAACAGATCAATAAAACGGGAGAGACAGATGACCAGTGCCGTATTGCAAACCCAGGGAACGCATCCTCTGCATCTGGCCGGTGAACCGGCTTCCAAATCGATTCTCGCCCCTGGCGGCAAGACGTCACTGCCCCTGATCCATCACAACCCCAATCGCAAGAAAGTCCTGTTCGTCACCTCGGAGATCGCCGACCTGGTCAAGACCGGCGGCCTGGGCGACGTGTCGGCTGCCCTGCCCCGCGCCATGGCGCACCTGCATGACGTGCGGGTGCTGATCCCCGGCTACCCGCAAGTGCTGCACAGCGAAAACCCGATTCATATCATTGGCGAGCTGGGCGGCCACGCGGCCCTGCCGGCCTGCAAGATCGGGCGCATGGACATGCCCGACGGCCTGGTGATCTATGTGCTGATCTGCCCCGAACTCTACGAGCGCGAAGGTACTCCCTACGGCGCCAACAATGGCCGCGACTGGCCGGACAACCATATCCGCTTCGCCCGCCTGGGCCTGGCCGCCGCCGACATCGCCGCCAACCTGGCGCAGATCCACTGGTGCCCGGATCTGGTGCACGCCCATGACTGGCCCGCCGGGCTGGCGCCGGCCTATATGCACTGGCGCGGGCAACGCACGCCGACCTTGTTCACCATCCACAACCTGGCGTACCAGGGCGTGGTCAGCCTGGCCTGCTGCCCGGAGCTGGGCATCCCCGAACACGCCCTGCAACAGGAAGGCATGGAGTTCTACGGCAAGCTGTCGTTCCTCAAGGCGGGCATGGCCTACGCCAGCCACATCACCACCGTCAGCGCCACCTATGCCCAGGAAATCACCACCCCGGCCTTCGGCTGCGGGCTCGACGGTTTCCTCGCCAGCAAGACCCAGCAAGGCCTGCTCAGCGGCATCCCCAACGGCATCGACGAAAGCTGGGATGCCGCCAGCGACCCGCACCTGTCCACTCCCTTCGCCATCGGCGACTGGGAGGGCAAGGCCGCCAATGCCGCCCATGTGCGGCGGATGTTCGGCCTCGATCCCAGCAGCGGCCCGCTGTTCGCCGTGGTCTCGCGCCTGGTCTACCAGAAAGGCCTGGACCTCACCGAAGGCGTGGCCGAGTACATCGTCAAGTCCGGTGGCCAGATCGCCATCATCGGTCGCGGCGAACCGGAAGAAGAACAGGCCATGCGCGCCCTGGCCGCGCGCTTCCCCGGGCGCATCGGGGTGAATATCGGCTTCAACGAAACCGACGCCCGGCGCATGTTCGCCGGCAGCGACTTCCTGCTGATGCCTTCGCGCTACGAGCCCTGCGGCCTGAGCCAGATGTACGCCCAGCGCTTCGGTTCGCTGCCGGTGGCGCGCAATACCGGCGGCCTGGCCGACACCATCGAGAACGGCGTCACCGGCTTTCTGTTCGACGAGTCCACGGTGGCCAGCTACGAAGAGGCCCTGAGCCGCGCCCTCAAGGTGTTCGCCTATCCGCAGCTGCTCAACGCCATGCGCTGCCGGGCCATGGCCGCACCCTTCAACTGGTGCAAGGCGGTGGAACCCTACGCCGAACTCTATGAACAGCTGGTGGCCAAGGCCTTGGGAAAATCGGCCAAAGCCTGAGAGGGCACTCCAAGATGCCGTCAAGGACACTGGAAACCTGGCCCCACGGCACAGTCCCACTCGATGCCGAGCGCACCCGCTTTGCCCTCTGGGCGCCGGATGCGCAGCACGTCAGCGTCGAACTCGAAGACGGCATGTCGCTGCCCATGCAGCCCCAGGCCAACGGCTGGTTCATGATCATCGGCCGCTGTCCGCCCGGCACCCGCTACCGCTTCAAGATCGATGAGCGGATCCGCGTACCCGACCCGGCCTCCCGGGCCCAGGACGGCGATGTCCACGGCCCCAGCCTGGTGGTCGATCCCCAGGCCTATCGCTGGCAGCACCCGCACTGGCCAGGCCGGCCGTGGCACCAAGCGGTGATCTACGAGCTGCATGTGGGTGTGCTCGGCGGCTACCGCGAAGTGGAAAAACACCTGCCGCGCCTGGCCGAGCTGGGCATCACCGCCATCGAACTGATGCCCCTGGCGGAGTTTCCTGGCGACCGCAACTGGGGCTACGACGGCGTCCTGCCTTATGCGCCGGAAGCCTCCTACGGCTCGCCCGACGACCTCAAGCACCTGATCGACTGCGCCCACGGCCTGGGTCTGGCGGTGATGCTCGACGTGGTCTACAACCACTTCGGCCCCGACGGCAATTACCTGCACCACTACGCCAAGGCCTTCTTCAGGGAGGACCGGCACACCCCCTGGGGCGCGGCCATCGACTTTCGCCGCCGCGAGGTGCGCGACTTCTTTATCGACAATGCCCTGATGTGGCTGCTGGAGTACCGCTTCGACGGCCTGCGCCTGGACGCGGTGCATGCCATCGACGACCCGGACTTCCTGCAGGAACTGGCGCAGCGGGTGCGCCCACGGATCGACCCGGCGCGGCAGGTCTGGCTGACCCTGGAAAACGAGCACAACCAGGCCAGCCTGCTGGAGCAGCACTTCGACGCGCAGTGGAACGACGACGGGCACAACGCCCTGCATGTGCTGCTCACCGGGGAAACCGATGCCTATTACGCCGACTTCGCCGAACGCCCCAGCGAGAAACTGGCGCGCTGCCTGAGCCAGGGCTTCGCCTACCAGGGCCATGTCACCCGCCACGGCACCACCCGCGGCGAGCCCAGCGGCCACCTGCCGCCCAGCGCCTTCGTGCTGTTTTTGCAGAATCACGACCAGATCGGCAACCGCGCCTTCGGCGAACGCCTGGTGCGCCTGGCCGAGCCACAGGCGCTGCGGGCGGCCACGGTGCTGTTGCTGCTGTCGCCGATGATCCCGCTGCTGTTCATGGGCGACGAACTGGCGGCGCCGCAACCCTTCCTGTTTTTCACCAGCCATCACGGCGAACTGGCGGACGCGGTGCGCGAAGGCCGACGCGGCGAATTCGCCGCCTTCAGCGCCTTTGCCGATCCCGATAAACGCGAGCAGATTCCCGACCCGAACGCGCCCGATACCTTCCTCGCGTCGAGGCCGCAGGCGGACCCGGTCCAGGGCGAGCAGACCCAGGCCCTGTATCGCCAACTCTTGCAACTGCGCCGCGAGCACATAGTGCCCTACCTGCCCGGCGCCGAAGCCCTGGGCGCCGAGGTGCTGGCCGAGGGTGCGCTGTGTACCCGCTGGCGCCTGGGCAATGGCCAGGAGCTGCGCATCGATCTCAACCTGAGCCCGCACCAGGTCGAGCAGCGACCGCCGGACGCAGCGCAGTGCCTGTTCGACTACCCGGCCCGGGCTTTCGAGCTTCTGCAGCGAGGCAGCCTCGCCCCCTATAGCGCATTGGTCAGCCTCGGCACGCTTGCCCCCATGCCTGACCTTGACGGAGAACGCCCATGAGCGACGCGCAACTGGAAATCCTCGCCAGCCGGGCCGGCCTGGCCGTCGACTGGATCGACGCCAACGGCCGCCCGCAACGGGTCGAGCCACGGGTGCTGCGAGCGGTGCTGGCCAGCCTCGGCCATCCGGCCGACAACGACCCGCAGATCGAAGCCAGCCTGCGCCAGCTGCTACAGGTGCAACAGAGCCGGCAACTGCCACCGCTGCTGACCGCCGATGCCGGCCAGGGCCTGGACCTGGGGCATTACTTCGCCCCGGACACGCCCTGCGAAATCCACCTGGAAGACGGCAGCCTGATCAACCTCAAGCTGGACGCCGACGCCATGCTGCCGGGCCTGGTCCCGGTGGGTTACCAGGAGGTGAGCATCGCCGGCCAGCACTTCACCCTGGCCGTGGCGCCCGAGCGTTGCTACAGCGTCGCCGACGCCGTGGACCAGGCCACGCCCCGCGCCTGGGGCCTGGGCGTGCAGCTGTATTCGCTGCGGCGCAGCGGCGACGGCGGTTATGGCGATACCCAGGCGCTGGAAGACCTGGCCCGGGTGGCCGGCGAACGGGGTGCCGAGGCCCTGGCCATCAGCCCGCTGCATGCCATGTTCAGCAGCGACACCGGACGCTACAGCCCCTACTCGCCGTCCAGCCGGTTGTTTCTCAACAGCCTGTACGCCGCCCCAGGAACCATTCTCGGCGAGCGCGCCTGGCGCAGCGCCATCGACGCCAGTGGCCTGGGACCGCAACTGCAACAACTGGAACAACAGCCGATGGTCGACTGGCCGGTGGCGGCCCAGGCCCGGCAGAAAGTCTTGCGCGCTCTTTATGACGGGTTCTGCCAGGGCGAGCACCCGCTGCACCAGGACTTCGCCAGCTTCCGCCACGCCAGCGGCGAGGCCCTGGAAAACCACTGCCGCTTCGAAGCCATCCAGGCCCAACGCGCGGCCCGCGGTGAAAGCCTCGACTGGCGCCAATGGCCCGATGCCTGGCGCACCCCACGCAGCCCGGCGCTGGCGCAGTTCGCCGAGGAGCACGCCAGCGACATCGGCTTCTATGCTTTCTGCCAATGGCTGATCGCCCGTTGCCTGGAGCGGGTGCAGAGCACCGCCCGCAGCAGCGGCATGGGCATCGGCCTGATCGCCGACCTGGCGGTGGGCGCCGATGGCGGCGGCAGCCAGGCCTGGAGTCGCCAGGACGAACTGCTGGCGGCGCTGACCGTCGGCGCGCCGCCGGACATTCTCAATCGCCAGGGCCAGGGCTGGGGCATTTCCGCCTTCTCCCCGGAGGGCCTGGTGCGCAACGGCTTCCACGCCTTTATCGAAATGCTCCGGGCCAACTTCGCCCATGCCGGCGGCCTGCGCATCGACCATGTGATGGGCCTGCAACGGCTGTGGGTGATCCCCCTCGGCGCCCCGCCCTGCGACGGCGCCTACCTGTATTACCCGGTGGACGACCTACTGCGCCTGCTGACCCTGGAGTCGCACCGGCACCAGGCGATCGTCCTCGGCGAAGACCTCGGCACGGTGCCCGACGGCCTGCGGGAAAAACTCAGCGCGCGGGCCATGCTCGGCATGCGCGTGCTGCTGTTCGAGCAGGAGCACGGCACCCATTTCCGGCCGATCCTCGACTGGCCGGACAACGCCCTGGCCACCACCAGCACCCATGACCTGCCGACCCTCAACGGCTGGTGGCAAGGCCGCGACATCGACTGGAGCGCGCGCCTGGGCCTGGTGGACGAAAGCGGCGAAACCCATTGGCGCGAACATCGCCAGCGCGAACGCGAGGGCCTGCGCCACGCCCTGAGCCGCGACCCGCAGAATTTTCGCGAAGCTCCCCACATAGCCACCCATGAAGCCGACCAGGTGGTGGACGCCAGCGTGCGCTTCCTCGGCCATACCCGCGCGCCGCTGGTGCTGCTGCCTCTGGAGGATGCCCTGGGCATCGACGAACAGGCCAACCTGCCCGGCACCCTCGACAGCCACCCCAACTGGCGTCGGCGCCTGGCCGGCAGCAGCGCGGCCTTGCTCGATGACCCGGACGCCGCGCGCCGCCTGGAGCTGCTGGCCTGCGCCCGGCAACAGGCCCACGAGCGCGACCGATGAACCAGGCGCCGACCCGGCCTGTGCGGGCTACCTTGCGCCTGCAGTTTCATCGTGGCTTCAGCCTCGATGACGCGGTGCCGCTGGTGCCCTACTTCGCCCGCCTGGGCATCAGCCACCTGTACGCCTCGCCGCTGCTCTGCGCCCGCGCCGGCTCGCTGCACGGCTACGACGTGGTCGACCCGACCCGGGTCAATCCCGAGCTGGGTGGCGAGGCCGCCCTGGAGCGCCTGGTGCGCTGCCTGCGCCAGCACGACATGGGCCTGCTGCTGGATATCGTCTCCAACCACATGGCGGTCGGCGGCGCAGACAATCCCTGGTGGCAGGACCTGCTGCGCTGGGGCCGCCTGAGCCCCTACGGCGAGTTCTTCGATATCCAGTGGCACTCCCCCGACCCGTTGCTGGAGGGCCAGTTGCTGCTGCCCTTCCTCGGCAGCGACTACGGCGTGGCCCTGCAGGAAGGCGCGCTGAGGCTGTGCTTCGCCGCCGAACGGGGCGAGTTTCATGTCGAGCATTACCAGCATCACTTCCCGATCTGCCCCAGCGACTATGGCGAGCTGCTCCGGGTCCAGGACGAGCTCGACGCCGAGCCGGCCGAGCGCCTCAAGCCACTGGCCGACGCCTTCAGCACCCTGCGCTACCAGCCCGACGCCCATTCCCAGGCCGAGCCCCTGCAACAGCAGCTGCAGGACGCTGCCCGTGACCCGCGGATCCGTGCGCCCATCGAGCAGCAACTGGCGCTCTACGACGCGCGCCAGCCGCAGGGCTTCGCCCGTCTGCACGCCCTGCTGGAGCAGCAGAGCTATCGCCTGGCCAGCTGGCGCACCGCGGCCGACGATATCAACTGGCGGCGTTTCTTCGACATCAACGAGCTGGGCGGGCTGCGGGTCGAGCGCCCGGCGGTGTTCGAGGCCACCCATGGGAAAATCTTCCAGCTGATCGCCGCCGGCCTGGTGGACGGGCTGCGCATCGACCATATCGACGGCCTGGCCGATCCCCGCGGCTACTGCCGTAAACTGCGGCGCCGGGTCGATGCCCTGCGCCCCGGCCAGCACCTGCCGATCTACGTGGAAAAGATCCTGGGCGTAGGCGAAAGCCTGCGCCGCGACTGGGGCGTGGACGGCAGCACCGGCTATGAATTCATGAACCAGCTGTCACTGCTGCAACACGACCCGCAAGGCGCTGCACCGCTGGCCGAACTCTGGAGCCGGCACAGCGAACGCCCGGCGGCCTTTCTCGAAGAAGCCCGGCTGGCGCGCCAGCAGTTGCTCAACGGCTCGCTGGCCAGCGACTTCGAAAGCGTGGCCCAGGCCCTGCTGCAAGTGGCGCGCAACGACGTGATGAGCCGCGACCTGACCCTGGGCGCGATTCGCCGCGCCTTGCAGGAACTGATCGTGCACTTCCCGGTGTACCGCACCTACATCGGCGCCTGCGGGCGCTCGGCGGCGGACGAGGTGTTTTTCCAGCAGGCCCTGCAAGGCGCCCGCGACACCCTGGGCGAAGCCGACTGGCCGGTGCTGGAATACCTGCAACAGTGGCTCGGCGGCCGCGGCTGGCGCCAGCTGCCATCGGGACGCCAGCGCAAGGTGCTCAAGCATGCCTGCGTGCGCTTCCAGCAGCTGACCTCGCCGACCGCGGCCAAGGCGGTGGAAGACACCGCGCTCTATCGCTCGGCGGTGCTGCTGTCGCGCAACGACGTGGGCTTTTCCACCGAGCAGTTCTGCGCCCCGCTGGAAGATTTCCACGCGGCCTGCCGCGAGCGCCTGGCGACCTTCCCCGACAACCTGCTGGCCAGCGCCACCCACGACCACAAGCGCGGCGAAGATGCCCGTGCGCGCCTGGCGGTGCTCAGCGAGCTTAGCCCCTGGTACGTCGAACAGGTGGAACACTGGCGCAGCCTGGCCCAGGTCCTGCGCAGCGATCCCCAGGCGCCCGACGCCGGCGACGAGCTGATCCTCTATCAGGCCCTGCTCGGCAGCTGGCCGCTGGAGCTGCACAGCGACGACAGCCAGGGCCTGCGGGACTATGCCCGGCGCCTGTGGCAATGGCAGGAAAAAGCCCTGCGCGAAGCCAAGCTGCACAGCAGCTGGGCGGCGGCCAACGAGACCTATGAAACTGCCGTGCACGATTTCATCGAGCGGCTGTTGCTCAGCCCCGAGGGCCAGCCGTTGCGCAGCGCCATAGGCGCGGCCGTCCAGGTCATCGCCCCCGTTGGCGCCCTCAACGGCCTGGCTCAATCCTTGCTGCGCATGACTGTGCCGGGTGTGCCGGACCTGTATCAGGGCAACGAGTTCTGGGACTTCAGCCTGGTGGACCCGGACAACCGCCGTCCGGTGGACTTCGCCGCCCGACAGCAGGCCCTGGACCCTTGCGGCGAAACCATGGAACTGTTGGCCCACTGGCGCGACGGGCGCATCAAGCAGGCCCTGATCGCCGCCACGCTGACGCGCCGTGGCCAGTACCCGGAGCTGTTTCGCCGGGGCACTTACCAGGCGCTGCAGGTAGAGGGCCGACACGCCGGCAAGGTGCTGGCCTTCATACGCGAACACCAGGGCCAGCGCGCCGTAGTGATAGTGCCCAGACTGGTCGCCGGGCTGCTGGAAAGCGGCGCGCGGCCCCGGGTCGACGCGCCGGATTGGGGCGATACGCGAGTGCATCTGCCATTCGCCGCGCCAGGGCAAAACCTGAAGGGACTTTTTTCCACGGGGGCAGTCACACCCCACAAGGATCTGATGATCAGCAGCGCATTGCGGGATTTCCCGGTCAACCTCTTCATCCAAACTTGAGTTCAGTTCAGGAGCATTGCGATGAGTACCGACGACAAACGCATTCGTGAGTTCGCCTATCAAATCTGGGAATCGGAAGGCCGGCCCGACGGCCAGGAACACCGGCATTGGGAAATGGCCCGCAAGCTGGCCGAAGCCGAGGCCCTGGCCCCGAGCAAGCCGCCCAAGGCGACCCGTGCCGCCAGCGCCAAGCCCGGCAAACCCGCGGCAAAGCCCAAGACCGCCGCCAAACCCGCGGCCGCGGCGCCCCTGCTGCCTCCTGGTGGAAAGGTGTCTCCTGGAGAAAAAGGGCTGCCACCCGGGGGCAAAAGCAGCCCGGCGAAAAAGCCGCGAGCACCGCGCAAGCCATCGGCCAGCTGACGCCCCTGTCGCCGAGGCGCTCGCGCCACCCTCCACCACCGCCCTTCCCCCCTGTGTGTGGCGCGCCGAGCGCCACGGGAGCCTGTTCGCCATCTGATTCCCAGGAGCCTCCATGACCACGCCCAAAGCAGCCGCCACGCCGAAAAACCCGCCAGCGACCGAACCCTCGCGCATCCGCGAAGGCCTGCCCTTCCCGCTCGGCGCGACCTGGGACGGCCTGGGGGTCAACTTCGCCCTGTTCTCGGCCAACGCCACCAAGGTCGAGCTGTGCCTGTTCGATGACTCGGGCGAAGTCGAGCTGGAGCGTCTCGAACTGCCGGAATACACCGACGAGATCTTCCACGGCTACCTGCCCGACGCGCATCCGGGGCTGATCTACGGCTTCCGGGTGCATGGCCCCTACGAACCGGCCAAGGGCCATCGCTTCAACCCCAACAAGCTGCTGATCGACCCTTACGCCAAGCAACTGGTGGGCGAGCTGAAATGGTCCGAGGCGCTGTTCGGCTACACCATCGGGCACCCCGACGCCGACCTCAGTTTCGACGAACGCGACAGCGCGCCCTTCGTGCCCAAATGCAAAGTGATCGACCCGGCCCACACCTGGGGCCATGATCAGCGAATCAGCGCCCCCTGGGAAAAAACGATCATTTATGAGACCCACGTACGCGGCTTCACCATGCGCCATCCGGCAGTGCCGCAAGCGTTGCGCGGCACCTTCGCCGGGCTGATGGTCGACGAGGTGCTGGAGCATATTCGCAAGCTCGGGGTGTCCGCGGTGGAGCTGCTGCCGATCCATGCCTTCGTCAACGACCAGCACCTGCTGCACAAGGGCATGACCAACTACTGGGGCTACAACAGCATCGCGTTCTTCGCCCCCGACCCGCGTTACCTGGCCAGCGGCAAGATCGCCGAGTTCAAGGAGATGGTCGCGCACCTGCACGACGCCGGGCTCGAAGTGCTGCTCGACGTGGTCTACAACCACACCGCCGAGGGCAACGAACAAGGCCCGACCCTGTCCATGCGCGGTATCGACAACGCCTCCTACTACCGCCTGCGACCGGACGACAAACGCTTCTATATCAACGACTCCGGCACCGGCAACACCCTCGACCTCAGCCATCCTTGCGTGCTGCAGATGGTCACCGATTCGCTGCGCTACTGGGCCACGGAAATGCACGTGGACGGTTTCCGCTTCGACCTGGCGACCATTCTCGGGCGCTACCACGACGGCTTCGACGAGCGCCACAGCTTCCTCGTGACCTGTCGCCAGGACCCGGTGCTGCTCCAGGTGAAGATGATCGCCGAGCCCTGGGACATCGGCCCCGGCGGTTATCAGGTGGGCGGGTTCCCACCGGGCTGGATGGAGTGGAACGACAAGTTCCGCGACACCGTGCGCGCCTTCTGGAAAGGCGACGACGGCCAGCTCGCCGACTTCGCCGCGCGCATGACCGCCTCCGGCGAGCTGTTCAACCAGCGCGGGCGGCGGCCCTATACCTCTGTCAATTTCGTGACTGCCCACGACGGTTTCACCCTGCATGACCTGGTGTCCTACAACGACAAGCACAACGAAGCCAACGACGAGGGCAACCAGGACGGCAGCAACCACAACCTGTCGTGGAACCACGGCGTCGAAGGCCCCACCGACGACCCGCAGATCAATGCCCTGCGCCTGCGCCAGATGCGCAACTTCTTCGCCACCCTGCTGCTGGCCCAGGGCACGCCGATGCTGGTCGCCGGCGACGAGTTCGCCCGCACCCAGCACGGCAACAACAACGCCTATTGCCAGGACAGCGAAATCGGCTGGGTCAACTGGGAGCTGGACGACGACGGCAAGTCGCTGCTCAAGTTCGTCAAGCGCCTGATCAAGCTGCGCATGAACTATCCGATCCTGCGCCGCGGCCGTTTCCTGGTGGGCAATTACAACGAGGACATCGGGGTCAAGGACGTCACCTGGCTCGCCCCGGACGCCAGCGAGATGACCATCGAACAATGGCAGGACAGCCACGGCCGCTGCCTGGGCATACTGCTCGACGGTCGCGCCCAGGAAACCGGGATACGCCGTCCCGGCGCCGACGCGACCCTGCTGCTGGTGGTCAACGCCCATCACGACATCGTCAACTTCAGCCTGCCGGAAGTGCCTGATGGCGGCTTCTGGACCTGCATGATCGACACCAACCAGCCCTCGGTGAAAGGCCAGGAACGCTTCGAGTTCGGCCACCCGTACTCGGTGACCGGTCGCTCGCTGCTGCTGTTCGAACTGCAGCACGAGGATGAGGATTGAACAGGTTGTTGGCCATTTGCCGCACTGGATAGCAGCCAGTGGCCAGCACCCCGGACAGATGTACGATGGTGCCGAACACCCATTCCCCGCTATCTTGAACCCCTGAGCGTCGCCGTCAGAAAAAACCGCTGGCCCCCTGCGACGGCGACCAACGGCTGTGTATGATTGAACGCTCTTGCAGGACGGCAATCCAAGGTATGGAGCGCCGGCACCCGGACCGACACCGGGTGCGAACCCAAGCGGCCCGGTTCATCACCGCGCGCCGGCTGCCCCGGAACAAGGATGTGACACCCATGAAACCCATACCTCTGAGCGACAACTGGCCGGAGCAGGTCTGGAACGGCGCCCGCCAACTGCTCGACGTCCCCCCCATCAACCTGGCCAGCCTGGTGCCGCCCGGATTTCGCGCGGTGGTCATCGCCCCGCACCCCGGCGACGAAGTGCTGACCTGCGGCGGCCTGCTGCAGGTACTGGCCCACCACGGCCATCCACTGCAACTGATTTCCGTCACCGATGGCAGCGCCAGCCACCCCGGCTCCGACCTGTGGTCGGAGCGGCGCCTGAGCGTGTTCCGCCCCCAGGAAAGTGTCGAGGCCCTGCGCCGCCTGGGGTTGCCCCTGCACAGCCTGAAATGGATTCGCGGCGGTTTTGCCGACAGTGGGCTGCAGGAGCGCGAGCATCAGCTGAGCCAGTTCATCGGCCGCTACCTGCGCCCCGATGACGTGGTGTTCAGCACCTGGCGCGAAGACGGCAACGACGACCACGATGCCGTCGGCCGCGCCAGCGCCAAGGCCGCGGCCCAGGCCGGCGTGGCCTTCCACGAAGTGCCGGTGTGGGCCTGGCACTGGCCGGCGCGCGACGAGCACCTGCTGCCCTGGCACCGCGCCCGCAAGCTGCGCCTCGACACCTGGACCGTGGCCCGCAAGCGCCACGCGGCGCATGCCTATGCCAGCCAGTTGCAGGGCGATCCGGGCATCGGCCTGGCCCCGACCCTGACACCGGTGGTGCTGGAGCGACTGCGCCAGTCCTACGAAATCATTTTCATGTAACGCCACCCCGATACCCGCACCCGGGGGAAAACCTGAACTGACCGGCAAAGTCTCAGTCGCATGAGTAACCGCCCTGATTACGAGGAGTGAGCGTGAACACCGATTCAACCAGGCACCCGGTCACGTCGGCAGCGCCAGACAAAACCCCGGCGGTCCATCGCCTGCGCATCCTGACCGTCAACACCCACAAGGGCTTCACCGCCCTGAACCGCCGTTTCATTCTCCCGGAACTGCGTGACGCGGTACGCAGCACCCAGGCCGACCTGGTGTTTCTCCAGGAAGTGCTGGGCGAGCACGACCGCCACGCCAACCGCTACAGCAACTGGCCACAGCAGTCGCAATACGAGTTTCTCGCCGACAGCATGTGGGGCGACTTCGCCTACGGGCGCAACGCAGTCTATCCCGACGGCCATCACGGCAACGCCCTGCTGTCGAAATACCCGATCCGCCAGTACCGCAACCTCGATGTCTCGATCACCGGCCCGGAACGTCGCGGGCTGTTGCATTGCGTGCTGGATGTACCGGGGCATGCCGAAGTGCACGCGATCTGCGTGCACCTGAGCCTGCTGGAAAGCCATCGCCAACTGCAACTGGCGCTGTTGTGCCAGCTGCTGGAGTCGCTGCCGGCCGACGCGCCGGTGATCATCGCCGGCGACTTCAACGACTGGCAGCTGCATGGCAACGCCACCCTGGCCCGTCGCGACGACCTGCACGAAGCCTTCGAACGCCACCATGGCAGCCCGGCCAAGACCTACCCGGCACGCTGGCCGCTGCTGCGCCTGGACCGCATCTACCTGCGCAATGCCAGCAGCCACGCGCCGAAGATCCTCGGGCACAAGCCCTGGACGCACCTGTCGGATCACCTGCCATTGGCGGTAGAAGTGCACCTCTGAAGATCCGCAGCAACATTCGCCGCCCAATGGCCGTGCACGGCCGGCGATTGTCACTGATACTCGATCACTCCACTCCGCGCGCTGCCTGCAGCGTCGGGCTATGTCTGGTGTTCTTAGCTAGGAGTCATCCCATGAGTGACAAACCCGTGATTGTGCTGGTCCATGGTTTCTGGGGCGGAGCCGCCCACTGGAACAAGGTCATAGTCGAGCTGTTGCAACGGGGCTACACGCGGATCCGCGCGGTGGAGTTGCCGCTGACCTCGCTGGCCGAGGACGTCGAGCGTACCCGCAAACTGGTGGCCCAGCAGGAGGGTCCGGTGCTGCTGGTCGGTCACTCCTATGGCGGCGCGGTGATCACCGAAGCCGGCCTGGCGCCGAATGTCGCGGGCCTGGTGTACATCGCCGCCTTCGCTCCCGATTCCGGCGAAAGCCCGGGCGGCATCACCCAGCAGCATCCGCCAGTGGCGGCGGCGAACCTGCAGCCCGACAGCGACGGTTACCTCTGGGTCAAGCCGGAGCTGTTCCATGAAAGCTTCTGCCAGGACCTGCCGGAGCAGGACGGGCTGGTCATGGGCCTGACCCAGAAGGCGCCGCTGGCCAGCACCTTCGGCGACACCATTGGCACTCCCGCCTGGAAGCACAAGCCGTCCTGGTATCAGATTTCCACCGAGGACCGGATGATCGCCCCGCAAAACCAGCAGCGCATGGCCGCGCGCCTGGGGGCGAAAAAAATCATCAGCCTGGCGGCCAGCCATGCCTCCCTCGCCTCCCAGGCCAGCGAAGTCGCCGGGCTGATCGATGAAGCGGCCAGCGAACTGGCCAAGGGTTGACGCAGTCCTTCACGCCAGGAAATGACCGACTCGCCCGCAAAGGGCGAGTCGGTAGTTAACTACCGAAAATCGCTTTTTCCCGCCTTTCCTGACGTTTTTTCGCACAAACAAGAACTTAGAGAATTGCTTTTTTTCAGGCAGTTACAAAGCCTGAATTACCTACGCCACTGGTCGGTCATTTTCTTGACGGCAGCCCTGTCGTCTCCTTAGCTACTGCTTACTACCCCCGGAAATACAACCAGGGGCAAGCCTCGGATACCTGCTTCAGAGCGGGTCGCCGAGCCTTGCCTCAACGAACTCGGTCGCCCCTCATTCGGGGTAGGAGAGACGCCACAGCGAGACACGGCATGCGATTGCAAGGTAGCCCTCCATGAAAACTTCACTCACCCCACAAGAGATCAAGATCATTCTGTGCACAGTTTCCGCTTCAGTGTTGCTGTGTTCTTCCATGGAGGTACAAGCATCCCCTGCCGAGGATGAGGCGCAGCTCTGGTATCGCCAGGACCTGCTCCTGAACCGTCTGTTGACACCCGCGCCATCCGCGACACCCATGCCACTCAACCCGCCCGCGGGCAACAGCCTGGGCATCGTACAAGGCAGCCCGCAGGCCTGGGACCCGCTGTACGGGCCCGCGGCGCGGCAGACCGAAGCCAGCTACCTGGGTTCGCGCTTTGCCAGCAGCATCAACGGCACGCCGGGCGGCCCGGTGCTCTACACCCTGGAAAGCAGCAGCGGGCATACCCAGCGCATCGGCCTGTTGGGCGGCCAGAGCCAGTTCCAGGCCAACGGCCAGGGCGTGCCCGGTGGTTTCAGCGACCCGCGTAACGACAGTTTCAGTGTCCAGGGTCAAAGTCTTGGCGCGTTCTGGAGCCTGACCGGCCCGCAAGGCTGGCACGTCGATCTGTCGGCCAGCGGCGCCCGGGTCAGCGGTTTCAGCCGCACCGAACAGGGCCAGCGGCAAGCCGCCGAGGGCAGCGCGGTGACCTTGTCGGTACAAGGCGGGATTCCCATCGGCATCAGCGACAACTGGGTGGTCGAACCCCAGGCGCAATTGATCAACCAGCGCGTCAGCCTGGACAACCCGAATGCCGACAGCGGCACCAGCTCGGCCGGCAACCTGAACTCCTGGAGCGGCCGCGTCGGTGCCCACTTGCAAGGTCGTTATGACGTCGCCGGGCACTCGGTGGAACCCTATGTGCGCACCAGCTTGTGGCACACGGTGTACAGCGGCGACATGCTGAGCCTGGACAAGGTCGACAAGATCAGCAGCAGCCACAAGTCTTCCACGGTCGAAGTCGGCCTGGGCCTGGTGGCCAGGCTCACCCCCGCCGTCAGCCTGTACGTGAGCGCCGACTACAGCAGCGACGTGGACGACAATGACCTCAACGGGCTGATCGGCAGCCTGGGTGTGCGGATGCGCTGGTAAGGCCCGCACCGTCCCTGTAGCCGCTGCCAAGCGCCAGCGAGGCTGCGACAAGGCCCGCAGGGCCTTCGAGGCCCTCAAGAGCACGTCCCGTTCCGGGCCGATCGCAGCCTACGGCAGCGGCTACGGGGATTGGGAGATGGACGAAATCCGGTGGGGTCTGGGCGGGCCTTATCGCGAGCAAGCTTCNCGATCCGCTGCGCGCAGCGGCCAGCCGGATCAGCCCTCGGGCTGCAGGATCAGCACCGCCAGCGGCGGCAGGTTCAACGCCAGCGACAATGCCTGGCCGTGGCTCGGCTCATCCTCGGTGACGACCCCGCCGCCGTTGCCATAGTTGGAACCGGCATAGGTATCGGAGTCGCTGTTGAACAACTCGCCCCAGCGCCCGGCGAACGGCACCCCAACCCGGTAGGCCTGGCGCGGCACCGGGGTGAAGTTGGCCACCACCAGCAGCGGCTTGCCCTCCTTGCTCCAGCGCAACCAGGCGTAGACGCTGTTGATCGCGTCGTCGCCGATCAGCCACTGGAAGCCCTGGGGCGCGTCGTCCTGGTCGTGCAGCGCCGGGTGCTCGCGGTACAGCCGGTTGAGGTCGCCTACCAGTTTCTGCACGCCGCGGTGTTCGGGGTATTGCAGCAGGTACCAGTCCAGTTGCTGGTCGTGATTCCACTCGCGCCACTGGCCGAACTCGCAGCCCATGAACAGCAGCTTCTTGCCCGGGTGGGTCCACATGAAGCTCAGGTAGGCCCGCAGGTTGGCGAACTTCTGCCAGCGATCGCCGGGCATCTTGTCGATCAGCGAATGTTTGCCGTGCACCACCTCGTCGTGGGAGATCGGCAGGATAAAGCGCTCGGACCAGGCATACACCAGGCCGAAGCTCAGCTCGTTGTGGTGATGGGCGCGGTACACCGGGTCCTGCTGGATGTAGTGCAGCGAGTCGTGCATCCAGCCCATGTTCCATTTATAGGCGAAGCCCAGGCCGCCCTGCTGGGTGCTCTGGCTGACGCCCGGCCAGGCTGTGGATTCCTCGGCGATCACCAGGGCACCTGGCGCCTCGAGGGACACCACGTCATTCAGGTGACGGAGGAAATCGATGGCTTCTAGGTTCTCGCGCCCGCCGTGGCGATTGGGCACCCACTCCCCGGCGTTGCGCGAATAGTCGCGATAGAGCATCGAGGCCACGGCATCCACCCGCAGGCCGTCGACATGGAAATGCTTGAGCCAGTGCAGCGCCGACGCCAACATGAAACCGTGGACCTCGGTGCGCCCCAGGTTGTAGATCAGGGTGTCCCAGTCCTGGTGGAAACCTTCCAGCGGGTTGCCGTATTCGTACAGCGCGGTGCCGTCGAACTGTGCCAGGCCGTGGGCGTCGGTGGGAAAGTGCGCCGGCACCCAGTCGAGGATCACGCCGATGCCCGCCAGGTGGCAGGCGTTGACGAACGCCGCGAAATCGTCGGCGCTGCCGTAGCGGGCGCTGGGGGCGAACTGCGACAGCGGCTGATAACCCCAGGAGCCGCCGAAGGGGTGCTCCATGATCGGCATCAGCTCGATATGGGTGAACCCCAGGTTCTGCACATAGGGGATCAGGCGTTCGGCCAGTTCGTGCCAGTCGTACTGGCGCGCCACCTCGCCCAGATCGTCCACCTCGCATTGCCAGGAGCCGGCATGCAGCTCGTAGATCGACAAGGGCGCGTCCGCGCGCTGGCGTTCGCCACGGGCCTGCATCCAGTCGAGGTCCTGCCAGTCGATGGCCAAGGGCGTGGCGACTTTCGAGGCGGTGTCCGGCGGCAGCTGGGTGGCCAGCGCCACCGGGTCGGACTTCAGCGGCAGGATGCCGTGGGCGCCGAGGATTTCATATTTGTAGGCTTCGCCCGGGCCCAGGCGCGGCACGAACAGCTCCCAGACCCCGGACGGATGACGCAGGCGCATCGGGTGCCGCCGCCCGTCCCAGACGTTGAAGTCGCCGACCACCGAGACCCGCCGGGCATTCGGCGCCCAGACCGCGAACCGCACGCCGTCGACGCCATCCACAGTTTTCAGCTGGGCGCCGAGGCAGCTACTGAGGTCGCGGTGGTTGCCCTCGGCGAACAGGTACAGGTCCATCTCCCCCAGCAACGGGCCGAAGCTGTAAGGGTCTTCGCCGATATGCTCGCCACCGGCCCATTGCGTGCGCAACAGATAGGGCTGGGCCTGGGCAAAGTGCCCAATGAACAGCCCCGGCACCTCGCTGCCCTCCAGGCTGCCCAGCACCCTGGCGCCATCGCGGGCCAGCACCTGCACACTCAGGGCGCCCGGCAGGAAGGCACGAATGAATTGACCGCCAGCACCGTCGCCATGGGGGCCGAGTACGGCAAAGGGATCCTGGTGCTCGGCACGCACCAGCGCCTCGACATCCCGGGCGCTGGGCATTGCCTGTTTGACCTCACCCTGTTCCTTGTTCGAGAAACTCATGACTGCTCTCCACCACTTTTTGTATCGGAAAAGGGTTTCACATCACTCAACCTTCATATCACTCAGCAGCGCCTGCAGCCCGCGCAGCGGCACCGCGAGCCAGGCCGGACGGTTTTCCGCTTCATAGGCCACTTCGTAGGCTGCTTTCTCCAGACTGAACAAGGCCAGCGCGGCATCCTCGCCGTTTCTGTCCTGCCAGGCATGAGCAAGACTAGCTGCCGCCAGCCGGTACGCCCGGACAAACGACTCGCGGGCTTCGTGCAGATAACGCTCGGCGACCCGCTGCCGGGCCGCCAGGGTGTGGGCCGAGGCGTCGAGGCTCTGGCCGCCGAGGGCTAGCGCTGCCGCGTAGTCGAAGGAGCGCAGCACGCCGCTGACGTCCTTGTACGGGCTGTGCTTGCCCCGGCGCTCGTCCAGCGGCCGCGCCGGTTCGCCCTCGAAATCGATCAGGTAGGCATCGCCCTTGATCACCAGCACCTGGCCGAGGTGCAGGTCGCCGTGGACACGCATGCGCAGGCCACCGACCGCCTGCTTCGCCAGGCCTTGGATATGCGCCAGGATCGCCTTCTTGTGTTGGGTCAATGACGCCACGCGCTGTTGATCCTCGGTCGCCAGTTCGGATTGATGCTGCTGGAGCAAGTGCAAGGCCCGTTCCAGCTGCGCGCCGATCTGTCTGGCCCAGGCCTGGGCATCCTTGGCCGTGCTCGGCCGCGCGCGGAAGTCCGGGTTGGCGGTCGGCGCCGCGAGGACCAGGTGCATTTCCCCCAGGCGCTGGCCGAGCATGCCGGCAAAGTCGCGCAGCTCGCCCAGGGCGTTGTAATGCTGCTCCTGTTCGGACATGGCGTCGGCCAGCTCGTCGCGGATCGCCCGCTCCAGGTTGTTCTGGGTCCACTCCCAGGCGTCGCCCTGATTGCTCAGGTAACCCTGGGCGATCATCAGCAGGCTGTCGCCCTGCCCGTCCCGGCGAATCACCGAACCGAGCAAGGGTGAAATGTGCTGGAAGCCGGCGGCGGTCAGGTAAGCGCCCATCTCCAGTTCCGGGTGCACCCCGCTGGCCAGCTTGCGGATCAGCTTGAGCACCAGGCTGCCACCTATCACCACCGAGCTGTTGGATTGCTCGGCGGACAGGTAGCGCACTTCGGATTCCGCGCCCAGGCCGAGCCCGGCCAACTGCTGCGTAGCCTCGAAGCGGATCTCGCCCTCGCCACAGGGCAACACGGTCTGCGCCTGGATCGCCTGCACGACATTGCGCACAAAACTTTCCAGGGCAAAGGCGTCGGTGATCAGCCCCACCTGGCGGCCACGGCGAACCCGGGCCAGGGCCAGTTGCTGCGGCAGCGCGGCGCCGATCTGCTCTTCGCCGAGCAGACCGAACGGCAGCTGGTAGCGCCCGCTCTGGCCGCCGCCGCTGACCTCCAGCTCGCTGAGCAGCACCGGATGCTGCGGATCGCCAAAGCGCACGCCGTAAACGATATGCACCTGCTCGATGGCGCTGTCCTTGCCGGCGAACCAGCGGCGCTTGGGCAGCCAGGTCGGCAGCGAACTCTGCTCCAGGGTGGTGCGCGACGGCGCTTCGAGCAATTCCTCGAGGCGTTTTTTCAGCACCAGGGTGGTGAAGTCCGGCATGCTCTGGGCCGGCTCCACATGCCAGCTCGGCATCTGGTTTTCCGCCGCCAGGACGAACCAGTAGAACCCGTAGGGCGCCAGGGTCAGGAGGAAATTCAGCTGGCCGATCGGTGGGAAGGCGTTCCCGCCGAGCATCTCCACCGGCACCATGCCGGCGAACGCCGACAGGTCCAGCTCCGCCGCCTGGGCGCTGCGCGACACGTTGGCCACGCAGAGGATGATTTCGTGCTTGCTGTCGGGGCCGGTGTATTCGCGGGTGTAGGCCAGGATCCGACGGTTGCTCGGCGACAGCATCTTCAGGCTGCCGCGGCCGAAGGCCTTGGACTGCTTGCGGATCGCCAGCATGCGCCGGGTCCAGTTGAGCAGCGAATGGGGATCGCCGGCCTGGGTCTCGACATTCACCGACTGGTAGCCGTACAGCGGGTCCATGATCGGCGGCAACACCAGGCTCGCCGGGTCGGCCCGGGAGAAGCCGCCGTTGCGGTCGATGGACCATTGCATCGGCGTGCGCACGCCATCGCGGTCGCCCAGGTAGATGTTGTCGCCCATGCCGATCTCGTCGCCGTAATACAGGGTCGGCGTGCCGGGCATCGACAGCAGCAGGCTGTTGAGCAGCTCGACCCGGCGCCGGTCGCGCTCCATCAGCGGCGCCAGGCGCCGGCGAATCCCCAGGTTGATCCGCGCGCGGCGGTCGGCGGCGTAGTAGTTCCACAGGTAGTCGCGCTCGCGGTCGGTGACCATCTCCAGGGTCAGCTCATCGTGGTTGCGCAGGAAGATCGCCCACTGGCAGTTGGCGGGAATCTCCGGGGTCTGGCGCAGGATGTCGGTGATCGGGAAACGGTCTTCCTGGGCCAGCGCCATGTACATGCGCGGCATCAGCGGGAAGTGGAAGGCCATGTGGCATTCGTCGCCGTCGTTGCCCTTCACATCGCCCCTCTTTGTTTGACCGAAGTACAACTGGGTGTCTTCCGGCCACTGGTTGGCCTCGGCCAGCAGCATGCGGTCCGGGTAGTTGGCGTCGATCTCGGCGCGGATCTGCTTGAGCACGTCGTGGGTCTCGGGCAGGTTCTCGTTGTTGGTGCCGTCGCGCTCGATCAGGTAGGGAATGGCGTCCAGGCGCAGGCCGTCGATGCCCATGTCCAGCCAGTAGCGCATCACCGACAGCACCGCCTTCATCACCTGCGGGTTGTCGAAGTTGAGGTCCGGCTGGTGGGAATAGAAGCGGTGCCAGAAGTACTGGCCGGCCACCGGATCCCAGGTCCAGTTGGACTTCTCGGTGTCGAGAAAGATGATCCGCGTGCCGTCGTACTTCTGATCGTCATCGGACCACACATAAAAGTCCCGCGCCTTGGAACCAGCCTTGGCCTTGCGCGCCCGCTGAAACCAGGGGTGCTGGTCCGAGGTGTGGTTGATGACCAGCTCGGTGATCACCCGCAGCCCGCGCTTGTGGGCCTCGGCGATAAAGCGCCGGGCATCGGCCAGGGTTCCGTAGTCGGGACTGACGCCGCGGTATTCGGCGATGTCGTAGCCGTCGTCGCGACGCGGTGAGGGATAGAACGGCAGCAGCCAGATGGTGTTCACGCCCAGGTCGGCGATGTAGTCGAGCTTGGCGATCAACCCGGGAAAATCGCCGATCCCGTCGTTGTTGGAGTCGAAATAGGATTTGACGTGAACCTGATAGATCACCGCGTCCTTGTACCAGAGCGGGTCCTTGATGAAGGTGGCTGACCTGGTTTTCTTCGCCATGGGTAACTCCTGAAAATTCGTTGGTCCGTGGCTACCTGCGACTGCTGTAGCCGCTGCCGAGCCCGCGAGACTGCGATAAGGTCCGAAGGACCTTCGACGGCCTCAAGAGCGCGTCCCGTTCCGGGCCGATCGCAGCCTGCGGCAGCGGCTACACCGATCGCACCTGTAGCCGCTGCCGAGCCCCGCGAGGCTGCGATAAGGCCCGCAGGGCCTTCGACGGCCTTAAGAGCGCGTCCCGTTCCGGGCCGATCGCAGCCTGCGGCAGCGGCTACACCGATCGCGCCTGTAGCCGCTGCCGAGCCCCGCGAGGCTGCGATAAGGTCCGAAGGACCTTCGAGGCCCCGAGGAACACGTCCCATTCCGGGCCGTCCGCGAATCAGGCAACGCTGATACGCCAGATGCCGAACGGTTGCTGCCAGGGTTCGATCCGCATGAACTGGGTCTTGCCGTTCCAGGTCCAGCGGTGGCCGGTCATCAGGTCCTCGCCCTGGGTCTGCGCATCGTCGGGCAGGCCCAGCTCCCACAACGGCAATTCGAAATGCGCCTCCTGGGCGTTGACCGGGTCGAGGCTGACCGCCACCAGGATGAAGTTGCTGAGATCGGCGGTGCGCTTGCCGAAGTACAGGATGTTGTCGTTCCAGGCGTTGTAGACCTGCAGGCCCAGGTGGGTATGCAGCGCCGGGTTCTGCCGGCGGATGCGGTTGAGCTGGGCGATCTCGGCAATGATGTTGCCGGGAGCGCTGAAGTCCCGGGGGCGGATCTCATACTTCTCCGAGTCCAGGTATTCCTCCCGCCCCGGAATCGGCGCCGCCTCGCACAGCTCGAACCCCGAATACATGCCCCACAGCCCCGAGCCCATGGTGGCCAGCGCGGCGCGGATGAGAAACCCCGGGCGCCCCGAGTCATGGAGAAAGAACGGGTTGATGTCCGGCGTGTTGACGAAAAAGTTCGGCCGATAGCACTCGCGCCACGGCGACTGGTTCAGTTCGGTGAAGTAAGTCGCCAGTTCGCTCTTGGTGTTGCGCCAGGTGAAATAGGTGTAGCTCTGGGAATAACCGACTTTGCCCAGGCGCGCCATCATCGCCGGCGTGGTGAAGGCCTCGGCGAGAAAAATCACCTCCGGGTACCGCGCCCGCACATCGGCGATCAGCCACTGCCAGAACGGCAGCGGCTTGGTATGGGGGTTGTCCACGCGAAAGATCTTCACCCCTTCCTCGACCCAGCCGACCACCACGTCGCGCAGTTCCAGCCACAGGCTGGGGATGGCCTCGATGGCATAGAAGTCGACGTTGACGATGTCCTGGTATTTCTTCGGCGGGTTCTCGGCGTATTTGATGCTGCCGTCCGGACGCCAGTTGAACCAGCCCGGATGCTGCTTGAGCCAGGGGTGGTCCTGGGAACACTGGATAGCGAAATCCAGGGCGATCTCCAAACCGTGCTCGGCGGCAGCGGCCACCAGACGCCGGAAGTCTTCGCGGCTGCCGAGCTGCGGGTGGATCGCCTCGTGGCCGCCCTCTTCGCTGCCGATCGCATAGGGGCTGCCCGGCTCGTCGGGGCCGGCGCTCAGGGCGTTGTTGCGGCCCTTGCGAAAGCTGCGGCCGATGGGGTGGATCGGCGGGAAGTACAGCACGTCGAAACCCATGTCATGGATCATCGCCAGGCGCGAATGCACATCGTCGAAGGTACCGTGGCGGGCCGGATCCTCGGTGATCGAGCGGGGAAACAACTCGTACCAGCTGGCGAACTGCGCTCGTTCGCGTTCCACGTCCAGCGGGTATTCCGGGCTCAGGCTCAGGTACGGGCGGTAGTCGGCCTCGGCCATCAGCCGTGCACTGCGCTCGTGCAGGAACAGCGCCACCTGCTCGGCTTCGAGCAGCGTTGCCAGTTCATGGTGCAGCGCCAGCAACTGCTCGCGCAGCGGCCCCTCGCTGCGCTCGGCGGCATGCAGCACATGGTTGCGGCCCTCCTGCAATTCGAGGCTGACCGCGATGCCGGCCTGGTGTTTTTTCTGCAGGTCGTAGCAGAAGCTGGCGAACTGATCGATCCAGGCCTCGATGCAATACAGGTAGCGGCCCTGGCTGGGTACGCTGAACTGGCCTTCCCAGCCGTTGTTGCCAAGGTCTTGCATGATCTCGCTGCGCCAGATGCTGTCGGCCTCGGCGCGCCAGCGGATGCGCACGGCCAGCTTGTCGTGGCCATCGGCGAACACCTTGCTGCTGACCTGCACCATCTGCCCCGCCACCGCCTTGACCGCGAACTGGCCGCCGTCGATCAGCGGCCGGGTGTTCTCGATGACGATGCGCGGCAGCAACAAGGCCTGCGAGAGTGGCAGGTTCGGGTTGTATTGCAGCTCAGTCGGTCTTTTTTCGGCAGTCATCGAGCATCACCCCTTACGCCCCATGGACGCTCTGTTGCTGGTCTATTCCTGCGCAGTGCCATCCCTGGGGATCGGTCCTCATGATCGGCAACGGCCCGCGCGGATCAGCGAAGCACTTAGGTTCCGAGACACCAGGGCCGGGAAAGTTCACCCGGATTTGCCGCCCTTCGCGCCAGGACTCAAACCACCGTGTCTAGGGCCACCCTGGGAGACTGGGCAAAACCAAGCACAAAGGAGGCCATGCCGACGAGTATCCCGATCCCTCCCGAAACGCCCGATCCGAACATCGATCGCCCGACCTTGTCGCCAAACGATTCGCCGCCAGTCATAGCTTGCGCCGACCGTTACGCCAAAACCATGACAAGCGTAGACAATCGGTTTGTTCATCACCGAAGCAGAAGCCGCCCCATTGACCGTAGCAGGCGCCACCGCCGGCCAGCGCCATCTGCGCACCAGCGACAGTGATTCGGTGATTTGACTGATCTGCATCACAGCGCCCGGCGCAGGCCTGTGCCAGAGGCTGCCGACGCCCGACAACGGGCGCCTGACGGGGTATGGCAAGTTGTCGCAGGGCGGCGCCTGGCGGCCATCTGATCTGCTTTTTATTGCGATACCTGAGTCTGTTATGCAAACAGATCGCTGGGCATAGTTCATCTGCCTGATGGAGGCTGATGAGCGAACGACCATGAGCGAAAGAATCCCCGTCCGATTAGTAGAAACATTCGAGCCTGCGCGCCCAAAGACGAAGGCCAAATCCAGCGACAACCTGATCCACACCCGCAGCTTCACCGGCTTGTTCCGCACCTTGCGCATGAGCGGCGCGGGGTTCCTGTTCCTGCTGTTCTTCGGCACCGTGTGGTTGAACTGGGGCGGCCGCCAGGCGGTGCTCTGGGACCTTGCGGAAAGCAAGTTCCACATCTTCGGCGCCACCTTCTGGCCGCAGGATTTCATCCTGCTCTCGGCCCTGCTGATCATCTGCGCCTTCGGCCTGTTCGCCATCACCGTGTTCGCCGGCCGCGTCTGGTGCGGCTACACCTGCCCGCAGAGCTCCTGGACCTGGCTGTTCATGTGGTGCGAGAAGATCACCGAGGGTGAACGCAACCAGCGCATCAAGCTGCAAGCCGCGCCCTGGAACCTGAACAAGCTGATCCGCCGTTCGGCCAAGCACACCCTGTGGCTGGCCATCAGCCTGCTCACCGGGCTGACCTTCGTCGGTTACTTCACCCCGATCCGGCCGCTGGCCGAGGAACTGCTGACCCTGCAGATCGGCGGCATCAGCCTGTTCTGGGTGCTGTTCTTCACCGGCGCCACCTACCTCAACGCCGGTTGGCTGCGCGAGGCGGTGTGCATGCACATGTGCCCTTATGCGCGGTTCCAGAGCGTGATGTTCGACAAGGACACCCTGACCATTTCCTACGACCCGGCCCGCGGCGAAATCCGCGGCCCGCGCAAACGCGGGGTGAAACCGACCGACATCGGCCTCGGCGACTGCATCGACTGCCAGCTGTGCGTGCAGGTCTGCCCGACCGGCATCGACATCCGCGACGGCCTGCAGATGGAATGCATCGGCTGCGCCGCCTGCATCGACGCCTGCGACTCGATCATGGACAAGATGGGCTATGCCCGGGGCCTGATCAGCTACACCTCGGAGCACCAGTTGCAAGGTGGCAAGACCCACCTGCTGCGCCCGCGCCTGATCGGCTACAGCGCGGTGCTGCTGGTGATGATCGGCGCCCTGGCCCTGGCGCTGGTGGAGCGGCCGATGGTGTCGCTGGACGTCAGCAAGGACCGTGGCCTGTTCCGCGAGAACAGCCTGGGCCAGATCGAGAACATCTACAGCCTGAAGATCATCAACAAGACCCAGCAACGCCAGGATTACCGCCTGCAACTGGTGGACGGCGACGGCTTCCAGCTGCAGGGCAAGAGTGAAATCAGCCTGGCCGCGGGCGAGATCGTCGACCTGCCGGTGTCGGTGGCGATGATCGCCGACAAGCCGCAGAGCAGTTCCCAAGAGCTGAGTTTCAAGGTGATCGACGCCGACCAGCCGCAGATCTACAGCGTGGCCAAGAGCCGGTTTGTTGCGCCCTTGAACCGTTGATCCCTTAGACTGGGCGCCGCCTCGCCTCCCCCGTGGGAGCGAGGCTTGCCCGCGATGGGCCGCAAAGCGGCCGCGAAACCTGTATCCGCGTTCTGTCTGATGGAGCGCGTCGCCCAAATCGCGGGCAAGCCTCGCTCCTACACAGGGGCGCCAGCACAGGCCCCATTACCGCCTATCCCGAGCCGCCCCATGAAACGCTACGAAAAATTCGCCGACGACATCGCAGAACTGATCCGCTCCGGGGTGCTCGGCCCCGGCCAGCGCGTACCTTCGGTACGTTATGCCAGCCAGACCTATGGGGTCAGCCCGTCCACGGTGTTCCAGGCCTATTACCTGCTGGAGCGGCGCGGCCTGATCCGCGCCCGGCCGCGCTCCGGCTACTTCGTCAACACCCATGCGCCCAGCCCGTTCTCGGAGCCGGTGATCAGCAGCCAGGTCAACGAGTCCACCGAAGTCGATGTCAGCGAGCTGGTGTTCTCGGTGCTGGACTCGATCAAGGACCCGACCACCGTGCCGTTCGGCTCGGCCTTTCCCAGCCCGACCCTGTTCCCGCTGCAGCGCCTGTCGCGCTCCCTGGCCAGCGCCAGCCGCGAGATGGACCCGCGCGTGGTGGTCACCGACATGTCGCCGGGCAACCCGCAATTGCGCCGGCAGATCGCCCTGCGCTACATGGTCGGCGGGCTGATGCTGCCCATGGAAGAACTGCTGATCACCAACGGCGCCCTGGAAGCCCTGAACCTGTGCCTGCAGGCGGTGACCGAACCCGGTGACCTGGTGGCCATCGAGGCCCCGGCCTTCTACGCCAGCCTGCAAGTGCTGGAGCGCCTGAAACTCAAGGCGGTGGAAATCCCCGTGCACCCGCGGGACGGCATTGATCTGGGGGTGCTGGCGCAGACCCTGGAACGCCATCCGATCAAGGCCTGCTGGTGCATGACCAGCTTCCAGAACCCCATGGGCGCGACCATGCCCGAGGCGAAGAAGCAGGAACTGGTGGAGTTGCTGCGCAGCCATCAGGTGCCGCTGATCGAGGACGACGTCTACGCCGAGCTGTATTACGGCCAACAGGCGCCGAAACCGGCCAAGGCCTTCGACACCGAGGGCCTGGTGATGCATTGCGGTTCGTTCGCCAAGAGCCTGGCGCCGGGTTATCGCATCGGCTGGGTCGCCGCCGGGCGTTACGCGCAGAAGATCGAACGGCTGAAACTGATGACCTCGCTGTGTGCCTCGATGCCGGCCCAGGCGGCCATCGCCGATTACCTGCAACACGGCGGCTACGACCGCCACCTGCGCAAGCTGCGCTACGCCCTGGAAGAACAGCAGAGCGCCATGCTCGCCGCCATCGCCCGCTATTTCCCGGCGCAGACCCGGGTCAGCCAGCCGGCCGGTGGCTACTTCCTGTGGCTGGAACTGCCGGCGCAGATGGATTCGTTGAAGCTGTTCCAGATGGCCCTGGCCCAGGGCATCAGCATCGCCCCGGGACCGATCTTCTCGCCGACCCAGCGCTTTCGAAACTGCATCCGCCTCAACTACGGCAGCCCGTGGAACGAAGCGGCGGAAAAGGCCATGGAGACCCTGGGCCGGATCGTGCGGTCATTTTGAAGCCGGAGTGGAACCTGTAGCCGCTGCCGAGCCTGCGAGGCTGCGATCGACTGCGTAGCAGTCGCAAAGGCGGCTGGCGCGTTTATCCAGACAGATCGCGGACTCAGGGTTTACGGCCGCTTCGCGACCGTTCGCAGCCTCGCTGCGCTCGGCAGCGGCTACATGCGCGGAATTCTCAGCGGCCGCCGCCCAGGTCGATAAAGGTCCCGGTGGAATACGAGGCCTTGTCCGACAGCAGCCAGATGATCGCCTCCGCCACTTCGTCCGGGCGCCCGCCGCGGCCCATGGGGATGGCGGACTCCAGCTTGCTGACGCGGTCGGCGTCGCCGCTCAGGGCGTGGAAGTCGGTGTAGATATAGCCCGGGCGCACCCCGTTGACGCGGATGCCTTCGCCGGCGACTTCCTTGGACAGGCCGATGGTGAAGGTGTCCAGCGCCCCTTTGGAGGCCGCGTAGTCGATGTACTCGCCGGGCGAGCCCAGGCGGGCGGCGACCGAGGACACGTTGACGATGCTGCCGCCCTGCCCGCCATGCCTTGGCGACATGCGCAGCACCGCGTGCTTGGCGCAGAGGATCGGCCCGAGCACATTGGTCTTCATGATCTTCAGAATGCGGAATTCGGACATTTCGTCGAGCCGCGACTTCTGCCCGACGGTCCCGGCGTTGTTCACCAGCGCGGTAACCCGCCCCAGTTCGCTGTCGACCCGGTGGTACAGGCCGATCACTTCGTCCTCGATGCTGACATCGGCCCGCACGGCAATCGCCTGGGCGCCCAGGCCGCGCACCTGTTCCAGTACCTGGAAGGCCGCCTGTTCGTCGGCCTGGTAGTTGATGCAGATGCGATAGCCCTGTTGCGCGGCCAGCAGCGCGGTGGCCGCGCCAATACCGCGACCGCCACCGGTGATGAGGATGACTTTGTCCATGCTGCCAACTCCCTCGCTGATCTTTGAACGCCGCCAATTAAACACCCTGGGGCCAGCGTTGCAAACCTTCTCGGGGCCTTCATCCGTTCCGTGGCTGATCACCGGTCGGCGTGTCTATCCAGGCAGATCGCTTGCGGTCGCTGCGTCGGAATGCCGCCCAGACCGGGCGCAGCCTCGCAGGCTCGGCAGCGGCTACAGGAGTCGGCTACAACGCTATCGATGTAGCCGCTGCCGAAGGCTGCGATCGGCCGGCACGGCCGTGACGTTCTTATGCCAGCAAGTCCTTGTAGGTCGGCGCTGTCCGGTCCATCGCCATCGCGGGCAATCGAGCGTCGACCGGCCGCTCCTGCAGACGCACACCTGTAGCCGCTGCCGAAGGCTGCGAACCTGCGAAGCAGGCAGGCTTTCGAGACGCTCAGAGGGTCAGGCGTTCGGCCTGATGGATGTTCTGCATGAAGCGTGCGGCCGGCAGCGGGTGGCCGAGGAAATAGCCTTGCAGCGAATCGCAGCCCAGCTGGGTCAGGAAGTTCTGCTGCACGTCGGTTTCCACGCCCTCGGCGACGATGCGCAGGCCCAGGGCCTGGCCCAGGGCGACGATGGCCGAGACGATTGCCGCGTCGTCGCTGTCGTGCTCCAGGTCGCGGACGAAACCGCGGTCGATCTTCAATTCGTTGGCCGGCAGGCGCTTGAGGTACATCAGGCTCGAATAACCGGTGCCGAAGTCGTCGATGGACAGGTCCACGCCCATGTCCGCCAGTTGCTTGAGCACCGTCATGCTGGCATCGGCATCGCTCATGGCCGTGGTCTCGGTGATCTCCAGGGTCAGGCTGTTGGCCGGCAAGCGGTGCAGGCTCAGCGCCCTGGCCACGCTGTCGACCAGCCCGGCATGGCAGAACTGCAGCGCCGAGATGTTCACCGCGATCCGCCAGCTTTCATAGCCTTGGCTGTACCACTCGCGCATCTGCCGGCAGGCCTCGTTGAGCACCCATTCGCCGATGGGGATGATCAGCCCGGTCTTTTCCGCCAGGTCGATGAACTTGTCCGGCAGCAGCAAGCCCAGTTGCGGGTGTTCCCAGCGCAGCAAGGCTTCGGCGCCCACCGGCGAGCCGTTGGCGGCGTCGAACTTGGGCTGGTAATACAGCCTGAACTCGCCGTGCTCGACGGCATGGCGCAGGTCCTGCAGCAGTTGCAGCTGGCGGCGCGCGTCGCTGTTCATCGAGGCGTCGAAGAAGCTGTAGCCGTTCTTGCCGGTGCCCTTGGCGTGGTACATCGCCGCATCGGCATTCATCAGCAGCTCCTGAGGCGTCAGGCCGTTGCCCGGATACACCGCGATGCCGACGCTGGCGGAGATCTGCAACTCGTGTTCGGCCACCCGGAACGCCTGGCCGATCAGGCCCACCTGGCGTGCGGCCAGGCGCAAGGCATCGTCCGCCTCATTCAGTTGCACCAGCAGCACGAACTCGTCGCCGCCGATCCGCGCCAGGGTGTCCTGGCTGCGCAGGTCTTCGCGCAGGCGCACGGCCACCTCGCGCAGCAACTGGTCGCCCATGTGATGGCCGAAGGCGTCGTTGACCGGCTTGAAGCCGTCCAGGTCGATGAACATCAGCGCAAAACAGCCGCCCTGCTCCGTCACCCGCTGCATCGCCTGATCGATACGGTCGGCCAGCAGCGTGCGGTTCGGCAGGCCGGTCAGGGTGTCGTGCAGCGCCAGCTGGGTCAGCTCGCGGTTGGCCAGGGTCAGGGACTCGGCCAGCACCGCGGTGCGGGCTTCCAGGCGGGCGTCGAGTACCGAGGTCAGCAAGGCAATGACCAGCACCGCCAGGGTGGTGATCAGCACCAGGTTATCCAGGCCCTTGCCGCTCAGGCCGTCCACCGCCGCGCCACAGAAACTGCCGTCGGGGAAACGCGCCGCGGCCATGCCGGTGTAGTGCATGCCGACAATGGCGATGCCCATCACCACCGCGGCGCCGCAACGGGCCAGGCGTACATAAGGGGTGTTGCGGCGCAGGCGGAAGGCGATCCACAGCGCCGCGGCCGAGGCGCCGACGGCAATCAGCAGCGAGGCGCCGAACAGGCTCGGGTCGTAGTCGATGCCCGGCTGCATGCGCATCGCCGCCATGCCGGTGTAATGCATGGCGCTGATCCCGGCGCCCATGACCAGCGCGCCGAAAGCCAACTGCCAGAGCGGCAGGCTCTGCTGGCTCACCAGCCACAGGGCGAAACCGCAGGACAGCACGGAAATCAGCAGTGACAGCGCGGTGATGCCCGTGTCGTAGCCCAGGTCGATGGGCAGGCTGAAGGCGAGCATGCCGATAAAGTGCATCGACCACACCCCGATGCCCATAGCCAGGGCTCCGCCGGCCATCCACAACAGTGCCGCTCGACCACTAGTGGTGGCGATGCGACCGGTCAGGTCGAGCGCGGTGTAAGAGGCGAGAATCGCCACAAACAGGGAAATCAGAACCAGTGCGGGAGAGTAGGTACCGATGAGCATGGACGTCTCGTGGCGTTAGCCGGAAGCTTCCATGCCCGGCGGTAAAAAGTCGCAATTGTACCGATTGCGTGCAGAAACACACTCACAATGTAAGCAAAAAGCCATCAGTCGGACGAAAGTACCCGGCTGATAAAACAAATCGGTTACAACGACTCGGCTCCTGACAACGCCAGGCACACCGCTATCGATGTAGCCGCTGGCGCAGCCTGCGCGCGACCGCGTAGCGGTCGTAAAACCAGGCAACGCATTTATCCAGGCAGGCGGCGGGCTCAGGGCTTAGGGTCGCTACGTCGGAGTGCCGCCCATACCGTTCGCAGCCTCGCAGGCTCGGCAGCGGCTACAAGGTCGGATGCGCCGCTATCCATGTAGCCGCTGGCGCAGCCTGCGTGCGGCCGCGTAGCGGTCGTAAAACCTGCCAACGCGCTTACCCAGGCAGGTCACGCCCGTTACTTGTCACTGGCCTGCAGCTGGCCGTCCCAGCCGCCGCCTAGGGCGGCGATCAGTTGCACGCTGGTGACCAGCCGGCTTTGCAGCAGGCTCAGCACGCTGCGTTCGTTGCTCAACGCCGTGGCCTGCACCACCACCACGTCCAGGTAGGCGATCACCCCGGCCTTGTACTGGTTCTCGGTCAGGCGCAGGGACTCGCGCGCCGCGTCCAGGGCCTGCTGGCGCACCGCCGCCTCGTCTTCCAGGACCTTGAGCTGCACCAGGTAGTTCTCCACCTCGCGGAAGCCGTCGAGCACGGTCTGGCGGTACTTGGCCACGGTCTGGTCGTAGGCCGCCTCGGTGCGGTCGACTTCCGCCGAACGCTGGCCGCCGTCGAACAGGGTCATGGCCAGTTTCGGCCCCACCGACCAGAAGCGGTTCGGCAGGCTGATCCAGTCGGCGTAGGTACTGCTGCTATAGCCGCCGGCCATGCTCAGGGTCAGGTCCGGGTAATAGGCGGCCTTGGCCACGCCGATATTGGCGTTGGCGGCGATCACCGAACGTTCGGCCGAGGCGATGTCCGGGCGCCGTTCCAGCAGCTGCGACGGCAGGCTCAAGGGCACCTGGGGCAAGGCCGGGATGTCCTGGGTCTCGGCCAGGCTGAACTCGGCAGGCGGCAGGCCGATCAGCACCGCGATGGCGTTTTCCAGCTGGGCGCGCTGCCAGATCAGGTCGATCAGGTCGGCCTGGGTGGTTTTCAGCTGGGTTTGCGCCTGGGCCACCGCGTCCTTGCCGGAAACCCCGGCGCGGTACTGGTTCTCGGTCATGGTCAGCGAACGCTGGTAGGCCGCCACCGTGGCTTCGAGCAGGCGCTTCTGCTGGTCCATGACCCGCAGTTGCAGGTAGTTCTGCACCAGCTCCGACTGCTGGCTCAGGCGCATTGCCGCAAGGTCGGCGAAGCTGGCTTCGGCGCTGGCTTCGTTGGCTTCCAGGCCGCGGCGCAGCTTGCCCCAGACATCGGCCTCCCAGCTCACCCCGAGCTGGGTGTTGTAGGTGTCGCGAATGCCGCTGGAAGAGCTGCTCAGGGCCGAACTGCTGCTGCCGGTGCCCTGGCTGGCGCGGGTTTTCCCGGCGCTCAGGTCCACCGTGGGGAACAGCGAACCACGGGCGCTGCGCACCAGGGCCTGGGCCTGGCGGTACTGGGCCTCGGACTGCGCCACGGTCTGGTTGGCGCTGTTGAGCTTGTCGATCAGGCCGTTGAGCTGCTGGTCGCCGTACAGCTCCCACCAGGCACCGCGGGCCAGGGCATCGCTGGGGCTGGCCTGGCGCCAGCCCGCCGCCTCCTTGTATTGCGCAGGCTCGGCGACGGTCGGGCGCTGATAGTCCGGGCCGATGGCGCAGGCGCTGAGCAGCGCCAGGCTCAAGCTCAGGCTCAACAGCCGCGAACCGCGGGCCAGGGCCAGGCGCTGAGGAAGGTTGCGTGGCGAACAGTCAGTCATAGCGGCGTTTCCAGAGCGGCATCGGTACGAACCCCACGCCAGTGGTTGAACTTATGGCGCAGGCGATCGAGATAGAGGTAGACCACCGGGGTGGTGTAGAGGGTCAGGATCTGGCTGAAGACCAGGCCGCCAATGATGGTCAGGCCCAGGGGCTGGCGCATTTCCGCGCCTTCGGCGCTGCTCAGCAGCAACGGCAAGGCGCCGAGGATCGCCGCCAGGGTGGTCATCAGGATCGGCCGCAGGCGCAGCAGGCAGGCGCTGCGGATCGAGTCCAGCGGGCTCATGCCCTGGTGGCGTTCCAGCTGCAACGCCAGGTCGATCATCAGGATGGCGTTTTTCTTCACCACGCCGATCAGCAGGAACAGCCCCAGCAGCGAGATCAGGCTGAACTGGCTGCCCAGCACATAGATCGACAGCAGGGCGCCGACCCCGGCCGACGGCAGCGTGGAGAGAATGGTCAGCGGGTGAATGTAGCTTTCATAGAGCACGCCCAGCACCAGGTACACCGCCAGCAAGGCGCCAAGGATCATGAACGGCTGGCTCTTCTGGGTCGCGGCGAAGGCGTCGGCGGTGCCGGCCATCTTGACGATCACGTCTTCCGGCATGCCGACCTTGGCGATCGCCCGTTCGATGGCCGCGGTGCCCTGCTCCACCGTCACCCCTTCGGCCATGTCGAAGGAAATGCTTTCCGAGGCGAACTGGCCTTCGTGGCTGACCCGGTCGTCTTCCAGGCTGTTTTCGTAATGGGCGATGGTCGACAGCGGCACCCGCGCGCCATCGGCGGTGATCACCTGCACCTGGTTGAGGGTGACCGGGTCCTGGGCGTATTTCGGGTTGACCTCCATCACCACCTGATACTGGTTGAGGCTGTCGTAGATGGTGGAAATCTGCCGCTGGCTGTAGGCGTTGTTGAGCACCGCGGTGACCATGTTCATGTCGATCCCCAGGCGCTTGGCCTGGTCGCGGTCGACCACCAGGGTCACCTGCTGCGCGCCCCGCCCTTCGCGGGCGTCGATGGCGGTCAGTTCCGGCAAGGCGCGCAACGCGGTGACCACTTTCGGGTACCACTCGCGCAACGCCCCCAGGTCGCCGCTCTGGATGATGTAGGAATACTGCGAGGTGGTCTGCTCGCGGCCGCCGCCGAACTGCAGGTCCTGGTCGGCCATCAGCATCAGCTGGGCGCCGGGCACCTTGGGCATTTCCTTGCGCAGGCGCTCGATGACCTTCTGCGCGGACAGGTTGCGTTCCTTGATCGGCTTGAGGCGCACCAGCATGAAGGCGTTGTTGGTGCCGTTGCTGCCGCCGATGAAGCCGGCCACGCTCTCCACCGCCGGATCCTTGAGCACCTCGCGGCGGAAGATCTCCATCTTCGGCTGCATCACGGTGAACGACAGGCCGTCGTCGCCGCGTACGAAACCGATCAACTGGCCGGTGTCCTGCTGCGGCATGAAGGTCTTGGGCACCACCACGTACAGCGCGATGTTGACGCCGATGGTCAGGAACAGGCTGAGCAGGGTCAGGCGTTTGTGGCGCAGCACCCAATCCAGGCTGCTGGCGTACTTCGCCACCATCCAGTCGTTGGTGCGCTGGCTCCAGCGCTGCAGGCCGTTCTCCTGGCCCGGCACATGGGGCTTGAGCCAGCGGGCGCAGAGCATCGGGGTCAGGGTCAGGGACACCACCAGGGACACGACGATGGCCGCCGCCAGGGTGATGGAAAATTCGCGGAACAGGCTTTCGATGATCCCGCCCATGAACAGGATCGACAGGAACACCGCCACCAGCGAGACGTTCATCGACAACAGGGTGAAACCGACTTCCTTGGCCCCCAGGTAAGCCGCCTTCATTGGCGCTATGCCGTCGTCGATGTGCCGGGAAATGTTCTCCAGCACCACGATAGCGTCGTCCACCACCAGCCCGGTGGCGAGAATCAGCGCCATCAGCGACAGGTTGTTCAGGGAAAAACCGTACAGGTACATCACCGCGAAGGTGCCCACCAGCGACACCGGCACCGCCAGGGTCGGGATCAGCGAGGCGCGCAGATTGCCGAGGAACAGGTAGACCACCAGTATCACCAGGGCCACGGCGATCAGCAGGGTCATCTCGGCTTCGTGCAGGGTGGCCTTGATCACCGGCGAGCGGTCCATGGCCAGGTTGAGCTTGACGCTGGCCGGCAGCACCGCCTGCAACGCCGGCAGCTGCGCCTTGATCTCGTTGACCGTCTCGATGATGTTGGCCCCGGCCTGGCGGTTGATCACCAGCAGCACCGCCGCGTCGTCGTTGAAGAAGCCGCTGTTGTAGCGGTCCTCGACGCCGTCGCTGACCTTGGCCACGTCTTTCAGGCGCAGGGCCGCGCCGTCCTTGTAGTGGATGATCAGCGGCTCGTAGTCCTTGGCCTTCTCCAGCTGGTCGTTGGCCTGCACCTGCCACATCTGCTCGCTGTTCTCCACCGAGCCCTTGGGCCGGCGCACGTTGGCTTCGGCGATGGTCTTGCGCACATCGTCGAGGGCCACGCCGTACTGGTTGAGCAACTGCGGTTCGAGTTCGATGCGCACCGCCGGCAGCGAACTGCCGCCGATCTGCACCTCGCCGACACCGGACACCTGGGACAGGCTCTGGGACAGGATGGTCGAGGCCAGGTCGTAGAGCTGGCCCTTCTCCAGTACATCAGAGGTCAGCGACAGCACCATGATCGGCGCCTGGGACGGGTTGACCTTCTTGTAGGTGGGCATGCTGCGCATGCCACTGGGCAGCAGGTTGCGCGAGGCGTTGATCGCCGCCTGCACTTCCCGCGCCGCGCCGTTGATATCGCGGTCCAGGTCGAACTGCAGGATGACCCGGGTCGAGCCCTGACTGGAGCGGCTGCTCATGGTGTTGACCCCGGCGATCGCACCGAAGGAGCGCTCCAGGGGCGTGGCCACGGTGGACGCCATCACCTCGGGGCTGGCCCCCGGCAGGCTGGCCTGGACCACGATCACCGGGAAGTCCATCTGCGGCAGCGGCGACACCGGCAGCAGGCCGAAACTGACGCCGCCCAGCAGCATGATCGCCAGGCTCAGCAGCATGGTGGCCACCGGCCGGCGGATAAAGGGTCCGGACAGGTTCATGGCTGCTCTACCGGCTCCGCGGGCTCAGGCGCCGAACGCCAGCGCCGGCCCAGACGGTCGAAGTACAGGTAGATCACCGGGGTGGTGAACAGGGTCAGGACCTGGCTCAGCAACAGGCCGCCGACCATCACCAGGCCCAGGGGCTGGCGCAGTTCGGCGCCGGAGCCGGTGGCCAGCATCAGCGGCACGGCGCCGAACAGCGCGGCCAGGGTGGTCATCAGGATCGGCCGGAAACGCAGGAGCGCCGCCTGGTAGATCGCCTGCTCCGGGGCCATGCCCTGGTTGCGTTCGGCGTCGAGGGCGAAGTCGATCATCATGATCGCGTTCTTCTTGACGATGCCGATCAGCAGGATGATGCCGATGATCGCGATCATGCCCAGGTCGTTGCCGCTGAGGATCAGCGCCAGCAAGGCGCCCACCGCCGCCGACGGCAGCGTGGAGAGGATGGTGATCGGGTGGATGTAGCTCTCGTAGAGCACCCCCAGCACGATGTACATGGTCACCACCGCCGCCAGGATCAGCAGCAAGGTGCTCGACAGCGAGGCCTGGAACGCCTGGGCCGCGCCCTGGAACTGGGTCTGCACGCCCACCGGCATGCCGATGTCCCGCTGCACCTGCTCGATGACGTTCACCGCCTCGCCCAGGGCCACGCCGGGCGCCAGGTTGAACGACATCATCACCGCCGGGAACTGGCCGATATGGGCGATGGCCAGTTGCGCCTGGCGCTCCTCGACCCGGGCCAGGCTCGACAGCCGCACCTGGCCGCCGTCGGTGGTCTTCACATGGATCTGCTCCAACGCCTGCGGGCCGATGGTTTCCCCGGCCTGGGCCTGCAACACCACGCGGTACTGGCTGGCCTGGGTGTAGATGGTGGAAATCTGCCGCTGGCCGAAGGCGTCGTACAGCGCGTCGGTGATGTTCGACACCGAGACGCCGATGCGCGACGCAGCGTCGCGGTCGATCACCAGGTACACCTGCAACCCCTTGTCCTGCAGGTCGCTGGCAACGTCGGTCAGCTCCGGCCGATGGGCCAGGGCATCCACCAGGCGCCCGCTCCACAGGGCCAGCAGGTCGGCATCCGGCGACGACAGGCTGAACTGGTACTGGGTGCGGCTGACCCGGTCCTCGATGGTCAGGTCCTGCACCGGCTGCATGAACAGGCGGATGCCCACCAACTGGTCGACCTGGGGCTGGATCCGCGCAATCACTTCGGCGGCGCTGAGGTCGCGTTCGCGGTGCGGCTTGAGGTTGATCAGCAGCCGGCCGCTGTTGAGGGTGGCGTTGTCGCCGTCGACGCCGATATAGGACGACAGGCTTTCCACCGCCGGGTCGGCCAGGATGATTTTCGCCAGGTCCTGCTGGCGCTGGCTCATGGCGGCGAAGGACACCGACTGCGGCGCCTCGGAAATGCCCTGGATCACCCCGGTGTCCTGTACCGGGAAGAAGCCCTTGGGCACCACCATATAAAGGAACACGGTCAGCGCCAGGGTGCCGACGGCCACCAGCAGGGTCAGCGGCTGGTGCTTGAGTACCCACTGCAACCAGCGGCCGTAGCTGGCGATCAGCCAGTCGATCCAGGCACCGCTGGCGCGGTAGAAGCGGCCCTGTTGTTCTTCCTTGGGCTCACGCTTGAGCAGGCGCGCGCACATCATCGGCGTCAGGGTCAGGGACACCACCAGGGAAATCAGGATAGCCACCGCCAGGGTGATGGCGAACTCGCGGAACAGCCGCCCGACCACGTCGGCCATGAACAGCAGCGGGATCAGCACGGCGATCAGCGACAGGGTCAGCGACACCAGGGTGAAGCCGATCTGCTTGGCGCCCTTGAGCGCGGCCTGCATCGGGCTGTCGCCCTCCTCGATGAAGCGCGAGATGTTCTCCAGCATGACGATGGCGTCGTCGACCACAAAGCCGGTGGCGATGGTCAGGGCCATCAGGGTCAGGTTGTTGACCGAGAAGCCCGCCAGGTACATCACGCCAAAGGTACCGATCAGCGACAGCGGCACGGCGATCGACGGGATCACCGTGGCGCTGGCCCGGCGCAGGAACAGGAAAGTCACCATCACCACCAGGGCAATGGCGATCAGCAGTTCGTGCTGCACATCGGTGACCGAGGCGCGGATGGTCTGGGTGCGGTCGGTGAGCACGGTGACGTCGAGGCCGGCCGGCAGGTTGTCGGTGATGCTCGGCAGCAGCGCCTTGATCCGGTCCACCACCTCGATCACGTTGGCCCCGGGCTGGCGCTGGATATTCAGCAGCACCGCCTGGTTTTCATTGGCCCAGGCCGCCAGGCGTTCGTTCTCGGCGCCGCCGGCGATCTGCGCGACATCTTTCAGACGCAGTGGCGCGCCATTCTTGTAGGCCAGGATCAGCTCGGCGTAATCCTTGGGCGAGGTCAGCTGGTCGTTGGCGTCGAGCATCGACACCCGGGTCGGGCCGTCGAAGTTGCCCTTGGGCTGGTTGACGTTGGAGGCGCCGATCAGGGTGCGCACGTCCGACAGGTTGAGGCCGTTGGCCGCCAGGGCCTCCGGGTTGACCTTGATCCGCACCGCCTGGCGCTGGCCGCCGGCGATGCTGACCATGCCGACGCCGCTGATCTGCGCGATCTTCTGCGCCATGCGGGTATCGACCAGATCATTGAGCTTGGGCAGCAGCATGGTCTTGGAGGTGATGGCCAGGGTCAGCACCGGGGTGTCCGCCGGATTGACCTTGTTGTACACCGGCGGCGCCGGCAGATCGGTGGGCAGCAGGTTGGTCGCGGCGTTGATCGCCGCCTGCACCTGCTGCTCGGCGACATCCATATTGATGTCGAGGTTGAAGCGCAGGGTCAGCACCGAGGCGCCGCCGGAGCTGGTGGAGGCCATCTGGGTCAGGCCGGGCATCTGCCCGAACTGGCGTTCCAGGGGCGCGGTGACCGCGCTGGTCATCACGTCGGGGCTCGCGCCGGGGTACAGGGTCATCACCCGGATGGTCGGGTAATCGACCTGGGGCAAGGCCGAGACCGGCAACAGGCGATAGGCAATCAGGCCGGCCAGGACAATGGCCAGCATGCTCAGGGTGGTGGCTACCGGACGGAGGATGAACAGCCGCGACAGGTTCATGCGCCGACCTTGCTCGCCGGGGCGTCAGCGGCCGGGGCCGTGGCAGGGGTGGTCGCCGAACTGGCCGGCTTGCCCTGCAGGTGCTGGGTCGGGGTGGCCGGCACCTCTTCGGTGGTGTTGACCACCTCCACTTCGCTGCCGTCCTTCAGGCGGTCGGTGCCTTCCAGCACCACGCGGTCGCCGGCTTCCAGGCCGGTCTTGATCACGGTGGAGTCGCCATTGCTGTCACCGACCTGCAACTCGCGGATCTTGACCTTGTTGTCGCCGTCCAGGGCGTAGACGAAGGTGCCGTTGGTGCCGAACTGGATCGCCGCCGACGGCGCCAGCACCACGTTTTTCAGGGTATCGGCGAGCACCCGCACGTTGACGAACTGGTTGGGGAACAGCGCCTGGTCGCGGTTCTCGTAGCGCGCCTTGAACTTCAGGGTGCCGGTGGTGGTGTCGATCTGGTTGTCGAGGCTTTGCAGCACGCCGCTGGCCTGCAGCTCCTGGTCGCCACGGTCCCAGGCTTCCACCGGCAGCTTGGCGCCGCTGCGATAACGCTCCAGCACCCTGTTCAGGTTGTTCTCCGGCAGGGTGAAGGCGACGCTGATCGGCTGGGTCTGGGTGATGATCGCCAGCGCGGTGGTGTCGTTGGCCGCCACCAGGTTGCCGACGTCCAGCTGGCGCAGGCCCACGCGACCGGTGATCGGCGCGCGGATCCTGGTGAATTCGAGATTGAGCTTGGCGTCGTTGACCGCCGCCTGGTTGGTCTTGACCGTGCCCTGGTACTGGCCGACCAGCGCCGCGGCGGTGTCCAGGGTCTGCTTGGCGATACTGTCCTGGGCGTACAGGCCGCGATAACGCTCGTAGTCGACCTGGGCGTTCTTCAGCTGGGCCTGGTTCTGCAACAGCGTGCCTTCGGCCTGGAGCAAGGCGTTCTGGTAAGGCCGCGGGTCGATTTCCGCCAGCAGGTCGCCGGCCTTGACCATCTGCCCTTCCTCGAAGCTCACCTTGACCAGTTCACCGGCGACCCGGCTGCGCACATTGATGGTGTTCAGCGCGGTAACGGTGCCCAGCGCCTTGTAATACAGCGGGAAGTCCCCGCGCGTGGCCGGCGCCACCCGCACCGGGATCGGCCCGGTCGCGCCCCCGAACCCCGGGCGCATCGCCCCGCTGCGCCCGGTGTGCCCGGCCGCGGCCTTTTGCCCGGCGGCATCCTTGTGGGTGGTCGAGGCCGGCCAGAACTTCCAGCACAGGCCGACGATAGCCAACAGGACAAGCAGGCCGAACAGCCAGCGACGGGAGTTGCGGGAAACGGAGGATTGCATGGAGTGATCAACCATTGGGCGCGAGGGGATCTTTTTCAGAAGGCTGAAAGATAAGCACTGGCCGGTGTTTAGCAAAGCGCCTTTACCGGCAATTTACCTTGGGCTTACGTTTGCAAGTGCCTGCTAAGCCACTGAAGCACAAATAAAAACGGCCTGGACAGGGCCAGGCCGTGAATAATTGTAAAACCTGTTACTTCAGAACGGCCAAGGCCGCGTCGTAGTTCGGTTCGTCAGCGATTTCCTTGACCAGCTCGCTGTGCAGCACGGTGTCGTTCTCGTCCAGCACCACCACCGCGCGGGCAGTCAGGCCGGCCAGCGGGCCGTCGGCAATGGCCACGCCGTAGTTCTCGATGAACTCGCGACCACGCAGGGTCGACAGGTTCTGCACGTTTTCCAGGCCTTCGGCGCCGCAGAAACGGGCCTGGGCGAACGGCAGGTCAGCCGAGATGCACAGCACCACGGTGTTGTTCAGGCCGCTGGCCTGGGCGTTGAACTTGCGCACGGAGGTGGCGCAGGTCGGGGTGTCGACGCTTGGGAAGATGTTCAGCACTTTGCGCTTGCCGGCAAAGCTGCTCAGGGTGATGTCGGCCAGGCCGGCGCCCACCAGGGAGAACGCTGGCGCCTTGGAGCCGGCTTGTGGCAGTTGGCCGTTGACTTGAACCGGGTTGCCTTTAAGGGTGACTTGAGCCATGAACGGAGTCCTTTTAAACGATTGTCATTGAACAGCTGTAAAGAAAATCGAGAGGCCGGAAGTTAAACATGAAACGCTCCGGCCACCTATGCCCGGGATACAAATTGTCGCCCTTTTGCGCCCTTGACTGGATACAGGGAGCGAGGCCGCAGGACGACCATCAGCTCAGCAGGCGCCGCATGTTGCGATGCCGGGCCTCGAAAATGCGCACCATGTAGGCATTGACCACCAGCCATTCCAAAGGTGCGCCGCCCAGCGCCCGATAAGTCACCCGGTCGGTATACAGGGTACCCCCGTCGCAGGCCTCGACCCGGTGTTCATGACGGAAGGCGCGCAGCGGTCCCTTGAGCATCTCGTCGACGAAATGGCAATCGCTGACTTCAGGTATAACCACCGTCCATGTCGCCGGTATTACACCCCACATCCAGTGCCGAAAGCTGAACTGGCGCCCGGCGCTGATCCGCAGGTTATTGATGTCCACGCCCCGCAAGGGGGTGATGCGCTCGGGAAAGATCTTCGGGAAGTTGGCGCCTTCCAGACAGAAATCCAGCACCTGGGCCGGGCTGCGACCGGCAATGAAAGTCGTGCGTTCAACCACGGGCATGCCAGGAAAAATCCCTTGAGAACACCTACCAAACATGATGCAAAACATCATATTTGTATTTTATCTATATGTTTTTATTGAATTTTTTACTCTTAATAAATCACATTAAATTAACCACTATAAATACATGGAAATAATCACAATCCACATGAAGACTTGAGCAAGCATTGAAGCTCCGTCACCGCTCGATCCTGGAGCACGCAGTCAGTGTGCGGAGGGCGTAATCCTGTCACAGGCGATGCCTGCCGTGGGCCTTGCGCCCTCGCCTCGCCAGCGAAACCCGTGTTTTTCATTGGCTGCCGGACCTGCTCGATGAAGGGGTCAGGCACCCGCCCTGACCCCGACGCAGTTGGCAAAAAAAGCTCGGGAGAAACCCCGACCCCTACTGTTTTTTCAGCTTATTGAAGGACTGATGCAGGTCGGAGGCCCAGCCGTCGATGACGTTTTTCACGTCCGAAGGCTGCATGACCTGGGTTTCGTTCTGCAGCGGCTTGCCGCTGCCCTTGCGCACCACCTGGGCGATCACCTTGTTGTTGCCGCCGTCGATGAACTGCGCCTCGGTCCCCAGGGTGGTCTCCTGGTCGCGGATCCCGCTGGCCGTGCTCACCGCCGCCGCCACCAGGGCGATGGGAATGATTTCGTAGGGTTTCAGGCCTTCGGTCTTGCTGCTCACCGCCGTGATCGCCGCGCGCACCACAATCACGCCCGGCCCCGGTCCGGTGGCCAGCGGCAAGTCCTTGCCGATCTCGCGCTTGAGCGCCTCGTCGTAATAGCGGTTGATACCGTACAGGGTGTTCTGCGGGATCTTCACCGTTGGCTGCGGCTTGGGATAGAACTGGGTGGGTTCGATATAGACGCTGCGGTACTGCTTCAGGTCCAGTTTGGGATCGACCCAGCGCATCACCTCGACGCCCGACGGCGACTTGGCTTCCTTGAGCTGGCTGTAGTCGCCGAGAAAACCGGAATACTCGTCGGGCTGGGTGATGTTGCTGGAGCAGCCCACCAACCCTAGGGAGGCCAGGCACAGCGTGCTCATCATTGATGCGAGCTTCATGGGGTAACTCCTGTCAGAAATCCGGAAGCGCTACTGGTTTGAGGAAATTTAGGTATAGCCAATAGCGGGCATATCAGCACAGTAAAAGCGGATTAATCGCCAAAGCAAGCCAGAGAACTCTTAGCGAATCGGACAGATGCAGGTGCGGCGTCAAAGCCGCACCTCGCCCAGACCCGTTACCAGCCCGTCCGTTACCAGGTCGTTCCGCGCCGCGCCGCCGCCTCGCGCAGGGCGTTGATGCGCATGGCCTTGAGCAGGGAAAAGGTCCCGGCCAGGATGATCACGGCGCCAAACACAAAGTCGATGCCGTACAACTGATAGTCCTGCAGCGGCCCGACCAGGAATACCCGGACCGCCGCCACGCCCAGCAGCGTGGCGAGAAAGTCGATGGTCGGCTCGTCGCGGTACAGCACCATCAACAGCGGCAGGCACAGCACCAGCAACAACAGCAGCACGATGATCTTGAACGAGCCCTTGCGCTCGATGCTGAAGGCACACTCGCTGGCGCCATAGGTCGGATAGTCGCCGGGCTGGACCTGGCTGTTCTGCTCGGCGATGTAGTCCGCCGGGTTGTACATCCGGGTCGGGGTGAAGGTATTGGACAGGTTCATCTGCGTGGTGATGCGCTTGAACGGCAGGTCGACCTGCTCGTTGCCCTTGAGGATGTACAGCACCGGCTTGTAGCCGTAACGGTAAACCTCGAAGGGAAACCGGCTGGACTCGCCGATCACCCGGATCGGCCGGCTTTCCAGGTCCGCGTAGGCATTCTTGTGCGGCGAGCTGAAGTTGCGGTTCAAGGGCTTGACCTTGACCTCTTCAAAGAACAGCGGCGGCATGCTGTAGGTGGACTGCAAGGGCTCCAGGCGCAATTTCAGCGGATAGCGGCTCAGCTCGTAGCGGTTGTAGGTGCGCTCGGAAACGTTGACCTCCCCCGAGACCCTGAACTCGCCCTGGGTGCTGTTGGTGACCCTGAGCAGCAGGTAGTCGCGCTTGAAGGAATGCGCCGAATCCGTGGCGGGGCCGCACCAGCCGTAGCTGTCGAGGGGATCGCCGAGGCGCCCGCTGCGGGCATCCTGGTACACGTAGAAATAGCCGACCCACAGGGTCAGGATCAGCAACAACGAAAACAACCCGAGTATCTTTTTAGCAACGCTCACAGCCGCGACTCTCTTCCATGGATGGCCCATGCCAGGCACGCCGGCGACTGATCGCCGGACGCCGATCCCTGGCTCCTTCATAAGAGGTGGGACTCTACCAAAGCGCCATCATCGACCCAAGGACAAATGCCCCTGCCAGCCAAACAATGGCGGTCGCTGCCCTGTTCCCGGGCGGCTATGAGCATCGTTCGAAGCGCCGGCCTGTGCCAGCGCCCCTCTTCAACGCCGGCGGAACAGCGGCCGCGGCTCGATCGCCGAACGGCCGTAGAGCACGCTCATGCCCGCCAGCCCCTTGAGGGCGTCGTCGGCGCATTTGTCTTCGCGGATGGCAAAGCTGTCGAAACCGCATTGGCGCATATGGCTGAGCTGGTCGCGCAGCACATCGCCCACCGCCCGCAGTTCGCCCATCCAGCCCAGCCGGGTGCGCAGCAGGTAGGCCTGGCTGTAGGCCCGGCCATCACGGAAGCTGGGGAAGTCCAGGGCGATCAGCGGGATCAGCTTGAGCCAGGGCCGCAGGCTTTCCACCTCGTCGTCCGGGCCGAGCCAGACCCCGTCCCGCGCCGGCTCGTGCTCGATGCGGCGGATCAGCCAGCGGGCCAGCGGCAGAATCAGCGGTCCCTGGGACAACGGGCCGTCCACCTCGCGCACCAGGCTCCAGGGATCGTCCTCGACCCGCCCGGCCTGGCCATCCTGCAAGCGCAACAGATTGTTCATGGTTGTAACTCCTGGCTCATGGCTGCGCCTCCAGCACTTTCGGATAGACCCGTTCCTTGAACGGCTCCAGGCCGATGCGTTGCACGGTATCGACGAACAGTTCCTCGCTTTCCCGGTAACGCACGAAGGTGGCGATGATGCGTTCGATCACCCCGGGCACTTCCTCGGCGCTGAACGACGGGCCTATGACCTTGCCCAGCGCGCTGTGCTTGCCCTGGGCGCCGCCGAGGGTGATCTGGTACCACTCGCTGCCGTTCTTATCGACGCCGAGGATGCCGATATTGCCGATGTGGTGATGGCCGCAGGCGTTCATGCAGCCGGAGATGTTCAGGCTGATATCCCCCAGGTCGTGCAGGTAATCCAGATTGTCGAAGCGCGCCTGGATCGCCTGGGCGATGGGGATCGACTTGGCGTTGGCCAGGGCGCAGAAGTCGCCGCCGGGACAGGCGATGATGTCGGTCAGCAGGCCGACGTTGGCGCTGCCCAGGCCCTGCTCGCCCGCCAGCCGCCACAGCTCATGGAGCGCGGACTTGGGCACGTCCGGCAGGACGATGTTCTGCTCGTGGGCGATACGGATCTCGCCGAAGCCGAAGGCCTCGGACCAGTCGGCCACCGCCTCCATCTGCGCCGCCGTCACGTCGCCGGGCGGCGAGGCGCTGCCGGGTTTGGTCGACAGCACCACGCTGGCGTAGCCCGGCACCTTGTGCGGCTTGACGTTGTGCGCCACCCAGCGTTCGAAGGCCGGATCCTCGGCCAGGCGGCTGCCGTAGTCGAGATCGGTGGCCGGCTGGCGTTCGTAGAGCGGCGGGATAAAGGCACTGGCGACCCGCTGGTATTCGGCCTCGGTCAACTGCGCCGGGCCGTCCTTGAGGTGCTGCCACTCCTCCTCCACTTCCTTGGCGAAGGCCTCGATACCCAGGGCCTTGACCAGGATCTTGATCCGCGCCTTGTACTTGTTGTCGCGCCGGCCGTGGCGGTTATAGACCCGCAGCACCGCCTCCACATAGGACAGCAGGTGCTGCCACGGCAGGCCGTCGCGGATCTGCTGGCTGAGGATCGGCGTGCGCCCCAGGCCGCCGCCGACCATCACCCGCAGCAGCATCTGCCCGCGCCAGTCGCGGTACAGGTACAGGCCGATGTCATGCATCATGATCGCCGCCCGGTCCTGGCGGGCCGAGCAGATGGCGATCTTGAACTTGCGCGGCAGGAACAGGAATTCCGGGTTGATGGTCGACCACTGGCGCAGGATCTCCGCCAGGGGCCGCGGGTCCATCAGCTCGTCGGCGGCCACCCCGGCGAAGGCTTCGGTGGTAATGTTGCGCACGCAGTTGCCGGAGGTCTGGATCGCATGCATCTCCACCCCGGCCAGGCGTTCGAGGATGTCCGGCACCTGGGCCAGCTCGATCCAGTTGAACTGCATGTTCTGCCGGGTGGTGAAGTGGCCGTAGCCGCGATCGTAGTCGCGGGCGATGCTGGCCAGGGTGCGCATCTGCCGCGCACTGAGGGTGCCGTAGGGAATGGCCACCCGCAGCATGTAGGCGTGTTTCTGCATGTACAGGCCGTTCTGCAGGCGCAGCGGCAGGAACTCCTCTTCGCTCAGCTCGCCAGCCATGAAGCGTTCGACCTGATCGCGAAACTGCGCCACCCGTTCAAAGACCAGGGCCCGGTCGTACTCGTCATAGTGATACATGTCACGGCCTCATCAGTGCTGGCCCCGATCTCGCCTCTGGAGATACGCCCTGTAACCCCGCAGCCCTGTAGCCGCTGCCGAGCGCAGCGAGGCTGCGAACGAGTGCGCAGCGCGCGCAATCCAGGCTATGCGGTCTGGCA
>NZ_JBQENK010000025.1:0-37926 GCF_052044735.1 Pseudomonas sp. 22526 | reverse complement strand
CAGGCCACGGTGGTTAGGGCATTCCAGGGGTGATCCGGGGGTTTTGGTGTGGCGGTGACTATGCCCTTACGGCTCAGAGCGTTACAGATTCAGGTAAAAACTAAAAAACCGTATCAGCCGGTCGCAGACCGGCACGGGCAGGCGGGCAAATCTGATCCGTATTAATGGTTTTTTTCTGAGCCTGTTTTGTTTCGCCGGTGCTTTCTACAGTGCATGGCATGCCAGGCCGGGTGGCCTGGCAAGCCTTTGCAACCGTGGAAGCATTGACCATGAGCACAGCAACAATGGAACCGGCCTACAACTACAAGGTGGTGCGCCAATTCGTCATCGCCACCGTGGCCTGGGGCGTGATCGGCATGGCCATGGGGGTGTGGATCGCCTCCCAACTGGTATGGCCGGAAATGAACCTCGACCTGCCCTGGACCAGCTTCGGCCGCCTGCGCCCGCTGCACACCAGCCTGGTGATCTTCGGCTTCGCCGGCAGCGCCCAGTTCGCCGCCAGTTACTACGCGGTACAGCGCACCTGCCAGGTGCGGCTGTATTCCGACAAGCTCGCCGCCTTCACCTTCTGGGGCTGGCAGTCGGTGATCCTGATCATGCTGGTCACCCTGCCGCTGGGCTACACCACCACCAAGGAATACGCGGAAATCGAATTCTCCGGCGCGGTGTGGATGGCCGTGGTCTGGGTGGTCTACGGCATCGTGTTCTTCACCACCGTGGTGCAGCGCAAGACCAAGCACATCTACGTCGGCAACTGGTTCTTCGGCGCCTTTATCCTGGTGATCGCCATGCTGCACGTGGTCAATCACCTGTCGATCCCGGTGGACTGGTTCAAGTCCTACCCGGTGTACTCCGGCGCCACCGACGCCATGGTCCAGTGGTGGTACGGCCACAACGCCGTGGGCTTCTTCCTCACCACCGGTTTCCTGGGGATGATGTATTACTTCGTGCCCAAGCAGGTCGGGCGCCCGGTGTACTCCTATCGCCTGTCCATCGTGCACTTCTGGGCGCTGATCACCCTGTACATCTGGGCCGGCCCGCACCACCTGCACTACACCGCCCTGCCGGACTGGGCGCAATCGCTCGGCATGGCCATGTCGCTGATCCTCCTGGCACCGAGCTGGGGCGGCATGATCAACGGCATGATGACCCTCTCGGGCGCCTGGCATAAATTGCGCACCGACCCGATCCTGCGCTTTCTGGTGCTGTCCCTGGCCTTCTACGGCATGTCGACCTTCGAGGGGCCGATGATGGCGATCAAGACGGTCAACGCCCTGTCCCACTACACCGACTGGACCATCGGCCACGTCCACGCCGGCGCCCTGGGCTGGGTGGCAATGATCACCTTCGGCGCCATCTACCACATGGTGCCCAAGGTCTTCGGTCGTGAGCAGATGCACAGCATCCCGCTGATCAACCTGCACTTCTGGCTGGCGACCATCGGCACCGTGCTCTACATCGCCTCGATGTGGGTCAACGGCATCACCCAGGGCCTGATGTGGCGCGCGGTCAACGACGACGGCACCCTCACCTACTCCTTCGTCGAGGCCCTGCAGGCCAGCCACCCGGGCTTTATCGTGCGCTTCGCCGGGGGCGTGTTCTTCCTCAGCGGCATGCTGCTGATGGCCTACAACACCTGGCGCACCGTGCGCGTGGCCGACCCGCGCCTCGCCCTCAGCGACGCCCAGATCGCCTGATCGCCCAAGAGCACGACGCGGGCCACAACCCGGCCCGCGTCGCTCATCCCCCTCCTGCAGCACAGCGAGCCCCCGATGATCGAATTCGCACTTGACCTGCTCGGCGTGACCTTTCTCTACCTCAGCATCGGCTACTGCCTGCGCCATCAATCGGCCAAGAGCCTCGACGACGCCAGCCTGATCCCCTTCGCCGACGACCCGGAAGTGGCGCGCCGGGTGGAACTGGCCACCGGCAAGAAAATCGACGCGGTAGCGCCGGAACCGACCGAAGCCCGGCCCGGCTGGGGCAATCTGGAGATTTGAGGAATGCCCTTGACGGGCTGGAGCCACAACCGCAACGCCCGATAACCCTCAGACGGCATGGCGCTCATCCACGCTCGCGGGGAATCAGCACCTGCAGCTGCGACGCCAGGAAGTCGTCATCGAAGGCAAAGACCTCGGGCTCCTTCAGGCCATCGGCCTTGCGCCATTGCCAGCTGCCGTCGGGCAGCCCCACCAGGGACACGCTGCCATACCGCGCGGCGGTCAGGCCCATGACTGCCAGGGAAATCTGCCCGGCGGCGCCCATCACATCGGGCACGAACTCCACCGGTTTGCCGACGATGACGATGGTCAGCTTCTCGGTCTTGAAGGTCGAGGTTTTCACCGGGACGCTGGGGCTGAAGGCCACGTAGGGGTCGCGACTCAAGACCAGCAGGTCCGGCATCAGCACCGGTGCCAGCCACTGCTGGATAAGGTCGAACAGCTCGCCGATACGGTTCGTCCAGACCAGCGACTGGCTTTCGAACAGCTGTTTCTTGTGGGCTTCGCTTTCTGCGTAGCGCCGAAGCATCTCGCCCAGTTGCCGTACGTCGTCCACGTTCATAGCCCTCCGAGGAACCGCGTTTGCACACCTTGAGCATGGCAGATGCCGCCCGTGCCGTATGACTAAAAGCAGGACGCGGGCTGCGCTGCTGCCGAACGGTGACTGCGCGCTCGCCCTCAGCCCCTTCTGCCGCTGAGGGCGCGGTACTGGCTGGGAGTCAGGCCGAGGATCTTGCGAAAGGCGCTGCCCATATGGGACTGGTGGGCGAAGCCGGTTTCCAGGGCGATGGCGGCGAGCGGCAGGTCACTATGTTCGATCAGCCGGCGCGCCGCCTGCACCCGCACCTCGACCAGCCAGGCATGGGGCGTCATGCCGATGGCACGGGTGAAGTCGCGCAGGAAACGCAGTTCGTTGCGCCCGGTGCAGGCCGCCAGTTCAGTGAGCGACAGGGGCTCGGCGTACTGCTGCTCGATCAGCGTCAGCACCCGGCTGAACTCGGTGCGCCTGGCGGCCTTGGCCGCTGGTTTATCGACGGCAGCCAGGCTGGCGAACTGCAAGGCGCATTGTTCCAGAGCCAGTTGATCCTGATTGGGGTCCAGCAACAGCCGCCGCGCCTGCCGTCCCAGCGTCAGGGCCCGGGCATGTCCGGGCAGCTGCAGACGCCGCGAACCGCTGGCAATGCCCAGATTCCGTGGCTCGGCCAGCCAGCGCAGCAGCAGGTATTCACCGCCATGGTGCGACTCGGAAAACACCTCGACCCCGGCCGGGGTCAAGGCCAGGGTCCCCGGCCAGCTGTCGAAATCCTCGCGCCGGTCGCTGCCGATGGCATGCACGCCCTGCTGGCGTTCCAGGCTTACGCCGAGGCTTTGCCACTGCAGCGGATCGCGCGCACTGTAGGCCGCGCGCGGCAGCAATTGCAGGTCGAGCGTACCGCCCAGCAGTTCACGACCCAGAATCTTGCTGCTCAGTGCGCCGGACATATGAAATTTCTTGATAGATCGCGGGGCTGTGTCACGGGACACTCTCGGCATTCAGGTTAGTCAGCAACAGGAGTTGTGTATGCGCACCATCGGCCTTATCGGCGGCATGAGCTGGGAGTCCAGCGCCGAGTACTATCGCCTCATCAACCAGCAGGTACGGGACCGTCTCGGGCCGCTGCGCTCGGCGCGGTTGCTAATGTACAGCCTCGACTTCGGGCCTGTCGAACAGGCCCAGCACGCCGGGCGCTGGGACCTCGCGGCGCAGATCCTGGTGGATGCGGCGCGCCGCCTGCAGGCCGGTGGCGCCGAGTGCGTGGTGCTCTGTACCAACACCATGCACAAGGTCGCCGACGAGATTCAGGCCGTGCTGTCGGTGCCCTTCCTGCACATCGCCGACCCGACCGCCGAAGCTGCGCTCGACGCCGGCACCCTCAGCGTCGGCCTGCTGGGCACGGCCTTCACCATGGAACAGGATTTTCTCAAGCAACGCCTGGCCGATCGCGGCCTCAAGGTGCTGGTGCCAGACGCCGTGGACCGCCAGGCCGTGCACCGGATCATCTACGACGAGTTGTGCGTGGGCGTCATCAGCGACAGCTCGCGCCAGCGCTACCAGCAGGTGATCCAGGCCCTGATGGACCGCGGCGCCCAGGCCATCATCCTCGGCTGCACCGAGATAGGTCTGCTGATCAAACCGGAACACAGCCCCCTGCCGCTGCTGGACACCACCGAGCTGCATGCGCGGGCGGCGGTGGCGTTTGCCTTGGATAGAGGGGCGTAACGCCAGATCGTGGATCATTGACCGCCGCAAACCTGTAGCCGCTGCCGAGCGCCAGCGAGGCTGCGATCGCCCGGAACGGGCGCGGCGATCTTACGGATGCCAGAGGTCCTCCGGATCCCATATTGAGGTCCTTCGGACCTATCGCAGCCTCGCTGGCGCTCGGCAGCGGCTACAAGGGCAGTTAAATAGGTGGGGTCAGGCCTGTGGCGTGCGGCGCAGGCGCGCCATGCTCAGGACGTCGACGTACTGGCCGTCGCGCACCGCGTAGTCGCGCAGCAGGCCTTCGCGCTCGAAACCGAACTTGCGGTACAGGCCCAGGGCGGCTTCGTTGTCGGCGAACACTGTCAGCTCTATCCGATGCAGGTTCATCCAGTTGTCCGCCACGTCCAGCACCGCCGCCAACAGCCGGCTGCCGACGCCCTGGCCCTGCCACCCCACCGCCACGCCCATGCCGACGCCGCCGCAGTGAGCGCGGCGGATGCGCGAGTACTGCTCGATGCTGCAACTGCCGATCACCGTGCCCTGGTGCAGCGCCAACAGGGCCACCCGCCGTTCGTTGTCCGGCGCCAGGCGATTGCGCCAGACCTCGACGGACTGAAACGGCATCTGCAGCACCTGCCGGGCGATCGCGGGGTCGTTGTACAGCGCGGTGATGCCCGGCACATGGGCTTCGCTGAAACGTTCGATGACGATGGTGGGGATCTCGCCGGGCATAAGTCTTCTTTGGTTTATGCGATAGGGCTGTCGAGTGTAGAACGCCAGTGACGCGGGTGGCGAGAGGGAGCGTGTTGCGGGCGCGCGCTCCGGTACAACCGCCCTCCTGTAGGAGCTAGCTTGCTGGCGATGAGGCCAGTGGGTCTTGCATCGTTCTTGAGATTGTTTCGCGAGCAAGCTTCGCTCCTACAGAAGCAGCGAAGCAGAAGCGCGCGCCCGGGGCTATTCAAACCATTCGCTACGTTCATTGAAGGTGTGCAGGATCAGTTCCACCAGCATCCGCACTTCGGCGTCGTGCTCCACTTCGGCATTCACCGCCATCCACACCTGGCGCGGCATGGCCTCGTCGAACAGCCCGGGCAAGGCCGTCAGGCCGCGGTCGAAGCGGCTCATGTAGTGGGGCAGCAGGCCGATGCAGGCGCTGCAGCGGATCATCTCCAGCATCAGCTCGTAGGAATGCACCTGCACCACCCCCGCCAGGCGCTGCTCCACCAGCTGGTTCCACGGCCGCAACGGCTCGACCTGACGGTCCTGCTGCCACTGCACCAGCATGTAGTCGGCCAGGTCGTCCAGGCTGTCGGGGCGCGCCGCGACCCGCGAGTAACGCTTGGCGATATGCGGCAGGTAGTCCAGGCGCACCAGCGGCTGCGGCGGGCTGGTAACGAAGCTTGGCCCCGGCTTGGGTGAATCCACCCCGCCCAGCCACACCACCACGTCGGCGCTCAGGGCCCGCAGCGACAGCTCGCTGTCGATGGAGATGATCTCCAGGCGCACGCTGGCGTTGCGTCGCAGCAGGGAAATCAGGTCGCGGCCGAGGATGTCATGCAGGATCGACTCGGCCACCGCCAGGCGCAGCAGCGGCTGTTCGAGCACCGGCAGCGTGCGTTCGTGGGCCAGGGCGATCAACTGCGCCTTGAGCTGCTGGCCTTCGCGGCTGAGGCTCAGGGCGCTGCCCTGGAAGCTGAACAAGGAACGGCGCAGTTGTTCCTCCAGGTGCGCCAGCTGTTTGCGCAGCAGCGTCGACTTGATGTTCAGGCTGCGCGCCGCCTGCATGAAACAGCCGCAACGGGCGGTGACCAGGAAATACTGGGCCAGCTCCGGCTCGATCCCGGCGGCCAGGGCCAGCCAGGCTTCCCGAGGCTCGGCCTGGGCGATGTAGGGTGTGATGCCCGAGATCGGGACGGGTTCCAGAAAGGACATGGGTGACTCCCTGTCGTGTGGGTGATGGCATCCATTGCACGTTGTACGGGCAGCGACGGCTTTGCCGTCTATCGNCGATAGCGGTATCAGCCACGCCGCCCCCCTAAAGCTTCTCCTCCAGCACCTTGTTCAACTGCGCACCGTCGATACTCAGGGTCGCAGTGTCGAGCATGCCTTCCAGGTAGGCCTTGGCGATCTGTTCCTGGCGCTGGACCCGCAGGGCCTGGGTCAGGCGCTCGCGCAACTCGTCCAGGGTCGCGGTGCGGGCCGGTTGCTGCTCGGTCAGCTTGAGCACATGAAAACCCGCCGCGCTCTGCACCGCATCGGACACTGCGCCGACCTTCAGGCGCGCCACGGCACCGCGGACCTCGGGCAGCAACTGCTGCAACGGCTGCAACCCCGAGTCGCCGCCGCGCCGGGCGCTATCGGGCTCCTGGGAATACTGGCTGGCCAGGGCGGCGAATTCGCCGGGGGCGGCCTGGGCCTTCTTGCTCAGTTCCTGGGCCTGCTTGCGCGTCGCCTCCAATGCTTGCGGATCGCCGACCGCAAGGAAGATCTGGCTGACCCGGTACAGGGCCGGGGTCTGCCACTGCGCCTTGCCCGCATCGTAGGCCTGCTGCAATTCAGCCTCGCTGGGATAGCCGGCCGGTACCTGGCTGACCGAACGCAAGTAGTCGCGAAAGACGATCTGCTCGGTGGCCACCCGGGTCTGCAAGGCCACATCCGGACGCTGGCGCCAGCCCTGGGCATCGGCCTGTTCGAGCACGGCCTTTTCCGCCAGGCGGGTGCGAATCCAGTTTTCCAGGGCCGGGCGATTGCCCCGCAGCTGTTCGCGGGACGGCTCGGGCAATGCCGCGAACAGCGCCTTGAGTTCTTCCGGCGCCACCCGCTGGTTACCCAGGCGCGCCACCGCCGGGCCGTCGTCGACCGGGCTGGCGGCCATCACCCTGGGCTGTTGCGCCGCCACCGGGTCGCTGCCCGGGCGCACGCCCAGCCACACCGCCAGCGCCACCAGGGCCAGGGCCCCGACACCGACCACCAGGCTTGGCTTCTTCACTGCGCAGGCACCTCGACAGCGGCCTCGGGCGTTGCCTCGGGCGTTGCTTCAGGCGCATCGGCCTGGGCCTGCAGGCGCGCGGCGTGCTGGCTGTAGTCGCGCAGGTAGACGATGAATTCCTGCAACAGCCGGTCCCAGAGTTCCAGCTGACTGCGCAGGTGATCGTGGCTGACCCCGGCCACCACCACGTCCATTTCCATCACCAGGAACTCGCCCTGCACCGACAGCCGGGCAAAGCGTCGCGAAGCGTTCCACAGCTCGGCCAGGCCCGCTGGCAACTCGCCCTGGACCCGCAGCGCGCAGCTGAAGGTGAAGTCCACATAGCTACCCTGTCCAGCACCCACCGCGTTGCCGAAGCGCACGGCATAGCCGATGCCCTGGCTGGCGCTGAGCAGTTGCACGATGCCGTTCTGGTCGGTCTGGTTGACCCGGTAGCCGGCGCCTTGCAGCAGTTCGGTGAGGCTCTGCGGGGTGACGCTGGCGATCAGTTGGGTTTGTTCAGTCATGCTCGATCCGTCCTTGATATTCAGTGGGTGCTCGCTGCCTGGGGGGCATCGAACTGGGTCTTGTACAGGTCGTCGCCAAAGCCTTGGGCCAGTTCTTCGAACTTGACCCGGGCGCCGCCGGCGAAGGGCTGGCGGATCTTCATCACCTCAGCCACATCGATCTTTTCGTAGGCCGCGAGGATCTGTTTGGCCACGCCATACATCTGCTGATTCTTGACCGAACATTGCTGCACTTGTGTGTCACGTTCGCTCAATTGCGCCTGGAGCCGGGCCCGTTCGGCCTCTTTGGCCCGGGCCATGACCAGCAACTCGTCATAGGCCTTCTTGAACTTGCCGATCTGCTCGCTGCTGGCGGCCATCTGCGCCTGGGCCTGGCTGTGCAGGTTCTGCTGCTGGCCGGCCAGTTGCTCGGCGACGCCACGGGCCTTGGCCAGGTCGGCGGTCAGTTGCTTGATCTGCGCCTGCGCCTGCTTGGCCTGGTTTTCGGCGGCGACGCGGGCGGCACTGGCCTGGGCCTGTTCGCTCTGCAGGGCCTGCAACTGCTGGGTGGTGCTGCGCAACTGAGTGCGCAGGCGCTCCTCCATGCCTTCGGCGCTGGCCCCGCTGGCCACCAGCACCCCAAGGGTCAGCAACAGGCAGCGCCCTGCCCTGGCTCGCGTGTTCATCGCCGTGCTTTTCATAGCAAGACTGGTCATGACAATGCCCCTTGCGCCCTAGAAGCGCGTGTTGATTTCAAGCTGCAAGACATCGATGTCGAACGGCGCGCCGTACACCGCCTCGGAGCTCAGCCAGCGGCCGGTGGCGAAGACGTTCTTGGCCAGGCCGTAGTTGCCGCCGAGGAAATAACCCTTGGCGTTGGTGCCGCCGAGGTGGAAGGAGGAATCGTTGAAGCCGTCAGGCAGCGCATCGGGCTGGATGTACTTGTAGCCGGCGAACAGGTTCCAGTCGCCCTGCTTGGCCAGCTCCAGGCTGTTGCCCAGGGTGAACTGCACCATCCAGGCGTTGGCGCCGCTTTCCAGCTCGCCGTTGCTGTCCAGGTTGTTGACGATCTGGCCCTCGGAGCGCTTGCGCATCTCGCCTTCGTCGTAGCCCAGGTTGTGGATGTAGTTGGCCTGGCTGCGCAGCTTGAAGTTCTCCGGCAGGTCGGCGTCCCACACCAGGTTCAGGTCCAGCAGGTTGAACTCCGAGGCCAGGCCGACGAACTGCGGCTGCGGGGTGGCGGCCGGGTTGAGCGGGTTGGGCGTGATGTCGCGCAGCAGGAACACGCTGTTGCCCTTCTGCATGAAGGCCACGCGGCTGCCGTCGGTGTCGCAGCCCGGCGCCCCGGCCCAGGGCTCGCAGGCACTGGAGCGCTGGCCTTCGATGTCGTCGAAGCGGTAGTAGGCCAGCGCGCCCTTGAGCCGGTGGTTGCTGTTGATCGCCCAGTTGGCGCCGATCTGCGCGCCGTACAGCCACTTGTTGTCGCTCTCTTCCTTGTCGAAGCCGTTGCTGGTGGAGGTGTCGTTGGTGTACTCCACCGGGAACGCGCCGACCGTACCGAACAGGCCCCAGTCACGATTGAGCTTGTGGTTGAAGATCGCCGCCACGCCGTCGAAATTCAGGTCTGTGGAATACAGCATGTCGGTGGAGAAGAACGGGTTGGCGATCCGCCCGCCGGTCAGGGTCAGGTCGTCGGTGGCCTTCCAGGTCAGGTAGCCCTGGTCGAGCCAGATGTCCTTCTTGCCGAACCCGCCGCCCAGGGTCTGGGTGGTGGACACCGGGTTGTTGTCCGAGCCGGTGCCGATGCGGATGCCGGCGGTCCAGTTCTCGGCGACCTGCGCCTTCATGCCCAGCCGGGCGCGCAGGCGGAACAGGTTCTCGCGGTCCTCGCGGGTGTTGAGCAAGGGCGGCAGGTTGGTGCTGCTGTTGGGGTTGACGTCGTACGGGCCCTTGTCGTTGAGCTTGGCGAAGTCGACGATCTCGTTGCTGTTGCTGCCCGAGTAGTAGCGCGACTCGTCGCGCAGGCGAATGTCGCCGTCGAAGCTGATGCGCGATACCCAGTCCGGGAAGGTGTTGGGCTGGGCCCAGTTTTCCTGCTTGGCGGTGGCCATGACCTCGGCCTTGACCTGGTCGCGGATCTGGTCGCGGACGATGGCCGGCACGTATTGCACCCGCACATCCCCCGGGGTCGCCGCCGGCCCCGCCGCCACCGCGGTGTTGGCCTGGCGCGCCTGCTGCGCTTCGCGCTCGGCCTGGGCGATCAGGCCGTCGGCCTGCTCCTGTTTCAGCACGCCTTGCTGCACCAGCAAACGGATCAGATTGATCGTGGCGTTTTCCGAGGGCGCAGCGGGCGCGGCCGCTACCGGTCCCACCAGGGTCGCGATGACCATGCCGATCGCCAGGGACAATCGATTCACGTTGGAAATCATTTGCACACAGCTCCTTTTGGCAAAACTTGCATCAGTCGTTCGGTTAACCCGGACGCCGCCCCTGCAGGGACAGGCGTACAGGCAGGGTCAGGGAGGCCGGCGGCCGTTCCGTCAAATGCGGCGCGCCGCGCAAGGCGGCCAGCACCTGGGTGTCGATTTCCGGGTTGCCGCTGGACTTGACCAGCTCGACCCGGGTGATCTCGCCGACGGCGCTCAGCCAGACGTCGGTTTGCAGCGAAAAGGCCTGGTTGCGCAGGTCCGGGTTTTCCCGCAGCACGCGCTGGAAGGTGAAGGCCAAAAACTGGCTGTAGGTACCGTTGCCCAGGCGCCCACCGCCGGAGCCGGCCATGCCGCCGCCCTTGCCGGCGCCGATGTTGAAGGCGTCGCTGCCGGCCTGGGCATCGCCATCCATCTGCATAGGATTGGCCAGATCGTCCACCGGCGACGGCGGCGCCTCTTCCTCGGGCTTGACCTGTTCCGGCTCCGGGGTCGGTTCCGGTTCGGGCACCTTCTCCTCGACCTGAGGCTCCGGCTCCTTGGGTTTTTCCGGCGGCGGTGGCGGTGGTGGCGGCAACGGGATGATGGTCGGCACCTTGGGCGCTTCGCGGCGCACCCCGCTCATGTCGTTGGCCCACTGCCAGAGCAGCCAGGCGGCGCCAGCCCCCAGCAGCAGGCCCACGCCCCACCTGAGCAGGCGCGGCGCTGTGCGGTTTTTCACTGGCGGCAGGTGGATCGGTTGTTGTGCAGTCATGGGGTCAGCCCTGGCTCGGTTTGCCGGTGACCAGCCCGACCTGGGACAGCTCCAGGCGGCGCAGCAGGTCCAGGACCTCGATGACCTTCTGGTACTGCACCGTGGCGTCGCCGCGCACTATCACCGGGAAGTCCGGGTTCAGGGCCTTTTCCATGCGCAGGCGTTCTTCCAGCTCCGGCAAGGTCACCGGGTAGGCGTCGAGGAACACCTGGCCGCCGTCGTTGACCGAGATCGCCTTGGTCTTGGCCTCCGACAGCGACACCGAGGCGCTGGCCTTGGGCAGGTTGATCTGGATCCCGGAGACCTGGGCGGTGGCGGTGAGGATGAACATCACCAGCACCACCATCAGCACGTCCACCAGGGGCGTGATGTTGATGCTGTCCACTGCCGCGTCGTCATCGTCGTCGTGGGAGGCGTTCACAGAAGCCATGACGTTTCTCCTCAGGCCGGTACGCTGGCGTTATGAACGCGCGCAGGCGCGGCTTCACTGGACTGGCTGGCGCCATGCAGCTCGGCCAGGCGAGTGATGAACTCGTCGACGAATACCCGCATGTCGGCGCTGACTTCCTTGTTGCGGGTAATCAGCCGGTTGTAGCCGAACAGCGCCGGGATCGCGACGAACAGGCCCATGGCGGTGGCCAGCAAGGCTGCGGCCATGCCCGGGGCGATGGCGTTGATGTTCACGTCGCCGGCCATGGCCGTGCCGAGGAACACCACCATGATCCCCAGCACCGTGCCCAGCAGGCCGATGTAGGGCCCGCCGGCGATGGCGTTGGACAGGGTCGAGAGCTTGGAACTGAGCTGCTGGTTCTCGCGGGTGCGCACGCCGTCCATGGAGCAGCGGATGGCTTCGATGGTCGCCGCCGAGACCGACGAGGTGTCGGCGCCCTGCTCGCGACGGGTACGGATCTCCTGGACCGCTACCTGGTACAGGCGCCACAGCGAGGAATACTCCAGGCGCTGGGCCAGTTCGCGGTCGTCGGCGAACATCTCCAGGCGGGTGCCGACCCGGGCGAACTGCTCGCGGAACAGCTGGTTGGCACTGCTGACGCGGCCGACCATGCGGTTCTTGCGGATCATGATGATCCACGACTGGAACATCATCAGCACCAGCACCGCGATGATCACCCAGGCGTCCACCGGTACGGCCTTGAGCAAGAAGCCCAGGCTGCCGAAACCGAAGCCCGACTGTTCTTCGTCGACGCCGTACACCACCAGCTTCGACTCGGCGCCCTGGGCCGCGGCATCGGCCAGCAGCAGGCCGGCGGGACGGGCCACCTTGGACAGGCGCAGCTCGTCGATGGCGCCGTTGAACGGCAGGAACACACTGGCCTCGGCGCCTGCAGCCGGCGGCAGGTCGGCACCGATGGCCAGCGGCGAATTGAACGCCGGCAACGCCACCGCCAGGCTGGCGCTTTCGCGGCCATTGACCAACAGCGCCAGTTGGCTGCCCTGGGCGGTCAGGGCCAGGTGCTGCCACTGCCCGGGGTTGAGTGGCTGGGTCGACACTGCGCGCTGGCCGTCGACCTCGACAAAAGGCACACCCTGGTTGACCCCGATCAGCAGGCTGCTGGTCCCTTCACGCCGGGCCAGCAACAACTGTTCGCCACTGGCCTGGTCCAGGCGCAGCCAGGCGCTGAAGGTAAAGGCGCCATCGGCGCTGTGTTGCAGCGACGGGCTGGCCGGCAACAACAGCGGCTGGCCATTGAACTGCAAGGCCCGGCCGATGACCCCGTCGATACTCGCGCCGGTGGCGTTCTGCGCGTGGTTGCCGTAGGCCGTGGTGTCCTTGGCCGGGGTGCCGTTGGCGCCGTCGAAGTGATAGAGAGCGATGTAGTTCGGGTCGAAGGTCAGCTGGCCGTTGGCGCTGGCCGGGGCCTTCTGGTTGCCGTAGTACATCCAGATGTCCTGGCGCTGGCCGCCCTCCACATTCGGCACATCGACCCAGACCAGGGCCATGCCCATCAGCGGGTCGAAGCTTTCGATCTGGTGGTTGAACACCGTCTTGTCATCGGCGCTGACGAAACGCAGGTCGGAGCCGTCTTCCTTGACCCCGTCGAAACTGAAGTTGCCGGTGTGCAGGCGCACCAGCAGCGCGGTGCGGCCCAGGGCCTGGTTGATGGCCGCGCCTTGCGGCGTGGTGTCGATGGAGATCTGCTTGCGGTAGTGCCAGTCGTCCTGCCACCACGCCTGGGCGGTCGCCGGGAGCACGAAGCCCAGGCAGATCAACAGGGAAATCAGTAAGCGCTGCATGAAAGTTACTCCGTGAAAGATCAAAACGTCGCCTGCACACTGAAGTGCACGCGCGAGTCCTGTTTCTGGGTGTTCGGTCCATCAAGCAGCGGGTAACCCCAATCCAGGCTGCCGGAAAGCCATTTGCTCAAACTGGCGCGGGTGCCCAGGCCGACGCTGGCCAGGCTGTAGTCGGCCTCCTGGTCGGGAAGCTCGTCGCGCAGGTACATCTGGGCCCCTTCGGCGAAGGCGTAAAAGCGCCATTCGTTGACATAACCGCCCAGGTACTTGGCCAGGGACGGCGTGCGCAGTTCCTGGGAAAACAGGTAGCCGTCATCGGAGGTGCGCTCGGCCGCCAGGTAGCCGCGCACCGAGGTGGCGCCGCCGGCGGAGAACTGCTCGTTGGACACCAGCGGCCCCGAGGCCAGCTGGAACGCGGCCTTGGTCGCGGTCTGCCAGTCGTTGGCGAAGGTGTAGGTGTAATTCACATCGCCCTTGAGCACGGCGAAGCTGGGGTTGGCGCGGTAGCGCTTGTAGTCGAAGTCTTCGTCCGAACTGCTGTAGCCGAACAGGCTGCGGGTGCCGGCCACCAGGCTCAGGCCGAGGCCCAACTGGGAGGTCTCGGTGTAACGGAAGCCGTTGTAGGCGAAGGTGAACGGCGCGTACTTGAGCGGCACCTTGTCGCTTTCGCCGCCCAGGCTCAGCTCTTCCTCGAAGTCCTTGAAATCCACCCCGACCGAGAACGAATTGGCCCAACTGCCGCTGGCCGGCAGGCTGTAGATCAGCGACAGGCCGTAGGAATGGCCCTTGCCCAGCACGTTGCTGCCGCCGATGGTGGCGACGTTGCTGTCGGACTTGTAGCCGGCGAACTGCAGGCTCCAGCGCTCATTGAGCGGCGCGGTGTAGGAACCGGACCAGACCTTGGCGTTGTCCTGATCCTCGGGCGCGGTGAAATAGGTCAGGGAAATGCTGTGGCCCAGCTGCCAGAGGTTGTTGTAGCCCAGGCTGGTGACCGCCCGCAGGTGCTTGGTGTCGGCGCTGTAGTCGTTGTTCAGGCCGATGCTGGCCTGCCAGGGGTTCTGGTCTTCCACCTGCAGGTCGACGTCCATGGTGCCGGGGCGCTGGCCTTCGCGGACCAGCGGCATGACCTGGCGCCCGGGGGTCTTGTTCAGGCTCGCCAGCTGGCCCTGGACCTTGGCGAAGTCCGGCACCTGGCCTTCCTGCAGCGCCGGCACCTCGTCGCGGATTTCCACCGGCGAATAATGCTTGGCCCCCACCACCCGCACCCGCCCGACCTTGGTCTCGCTGACCTGCAGATAGACGATGCCGTCCTCGACCTTCTGCTCCGGCAGCTCGACGAACACCGACTGGTAACCGCGGGCCTGGTAGACCTTCTGCAAGGCGTCGCGGGCGCCCTCGATATCGCTCAGGGCTTTCTGCGGGCCGAGGAAGGGATACACCGCTTCTTCGATGGCCCGGGCATCGAGCACGGTGTTGCCGCGCACGAAGTACTCATTCACATCCACCAGCCGCGCCGCGGGTGCGGCTTCGCCTTGCGCCGCGCTGCCTTGCGCCGGTTCGCCTTCCACCGGGCCGCCCTCCTCGGCCAACAACGGCTGGCTCAGCGCAACCAGCGCCAGCCAGCCGCACACCGGCAGCCAGCGCCTGGTCGGCCCCGGCCGCCCCCTATCGAACAGATGCTCCACACCGCCCCCTAGATTTCCAAGAATGTCGAACCGCGTCGAAACCGCCGTCGCCGTCTGTACGGCGTTTGGCCGGTTCAATTGCTCAAGGTCGATGTCGTGGCGTGCTTGGCCAGCCAGCTGTGCAGCAGCGCGAAGTTCAGCGAGAACTCGGGCATTTGCAGCAAGGCGCCACAGAACACTTCACCGATGATTTTCTGGATCAGCAGCACCGCCCGTGCGTCGTTCAACAGCGTGGCGATGTCACGGCTCAGCACACCGAGGCTCCAGACCTTCTGGTTCAGGTCCAGGCCGACGAACCAGCGAAACAGCAGGTTGTAATTGAGCTGCTCGTACAACTGCTGCTCGCCGGGCACCGAATACAGCAGCTGCAACAGCAGGATGTGCATCACCGTGCGTGGGGCGATGAGCATGCCGGGCTCGGCATCCAGGCCCTGGAGAATGTCGCGGTGCTGGTCGAGCAAGGCGTCGATCTGCGGACGCAGCAACACCAGCGAATGGCCCGGCGGGATGTAGCTCGACACCTCTTTCAAGGCGCCCTGCCAGTCATCCTGGGAAACGATCCAGACCCACGGCGCACCGTAGCGATAGACCGACACCGGCTTCTTGCGCGCGGCTTCGACTATCTTCGACAGCCGCTGATCCAGCTCCTGCATGCCCACTTTCGCGTAGCGTTCCATAGTCCCCATAACCTCACTCCCGGCGTCCCGCCTCGGCTCAGAAAAGTGGCCAGAAGGCCCCCTCAAGCGCGTCACATATCCATGACGGGACTGGCGAAGTGCTACCGAACTTTTGTCACAAAAGCTTCACTCGGGAGAGGCAGAGACTTGTCCGTGATGCCCAGGAACACCTGCGCACCCGACTCAGGAATACGCGATGGCGGTTTGCAGGAAAGACGGGGGAATCAGTGAGACAGCCCGCAGAAGAGCGAGCTGGAAAAGGCTGGATGAGCGGTGTTGATCAGGAATGTCGTATGAGGACTTGTAGGAGCGAGGCTTGCCCGCGATAGCGTCGGCACTGTCGCCGGTGAGCTGGATGGACTACACAAGACCCACAGCCCACCACCATCGCCGCTATAGAAACTGCCCGTCTGGCAGGCCCAGATCAATCACCCCACTGGCCAATGCCGAAGCCGCCGCCACAGCCTTCGCTGAAAACAGCCGCAACAGCACAACCTTACCCAGCGTATCGCTGCGCAACGCCCCCTCGTGCCGATTGCCGATCAGAACCACATCCGGCGCCACCTGCCACCCGCCCGCCCGGGCATAGAAACGCGCCAACGGCGGATCGCAGGTAAAGACGCCAATATCGAGATGGCTGTGCTCCATGCAGCGAGTGGCCGCGGCAACGGTCCTCAGCCCCAGGCCTTGCCCCTGAGAATCGGGATCAGTCATGACGCAACTGAGCCCACCCATGTCGAAGGTGTCGCCACCATGCTCGATCGTCTTCATGACAACAGCGGCATAACTGACCACCCTGTCGTGCGCGCAGATATAGAACGAGAACGCGTCGAACACAGGGTCGTGCAACGGTGCGACCTGCGCTTCTTCAGGCGCATCCGGCTCGGGATAGACACGTAGCTGCAACAAGGCAAATTCTTGCCGCAAGGCCAAAGAGGCCCGGTTGTGGGCAATAGCGTCGACAGCCCCCGGTTGCGAGGGCTTGAGGTCTGTCATGGGGTTGTCCTTGTCTGAAATGACCTGGTGGATAGAGCGATATTCTTGCATGCCGATTTACTGAAGTTGATCAGACAGGACGGCATTTTCCATACTGAACATGAAGCGATCTTTCCTTATAGTTGCACTTAACCTCTAAGAATTTTGACTGCAATTACTTCCAGAAAAAGACTCGCCAACAAAACCCATCCGATGTACTGCAACATAAGCAATCGCCCCTTGAGAGGCTCCGGAAAGTTCTCGATATCCCCCTTGTCCAACGCCCCATACTTAATGAGATAGTTCGAGAACAACAAACAACTGCCCACTCCCGCCACCATCATCATCTTCCCCCAAGGCCCCATGAATAGATAAAACCGATAGCTATTGATCAGCGAGCAGTTCTTGACCGCCTCCAGAATGCTATCCATGCGGGTATAGCCTAAATAAAGGTAGTACCCCATCACGATAAACATACCGAGAAAAGTTACGCCCCCCAAAGAAGCAAGCACAATGTCGGCGGTGTCAATTTTGCTCATTGCCCCACCTCGTAAACAACCTTTCCAATAATTCCCCCAATAAGCTCTCCCCCTTCCCCGGCATAATAAGTTCCTCCACCGGCTACCACCAAACCACAGACTACCGAGCCGATACCCCCCGTGGGGACTCCAATAGCCAAACAAACTCCCCCCGCGCCCCCCAGACTGATTAAGCCCGCTGTAATAGCCCCTGCAGCTACCCCACCCGTAAAGCTTCCAGCTTCCATAAACTTCACCTTCTCACAAGCCTCCTTGTTTCCTGCCAAACAAACATCCTGCACCTTCACATAAGAAGCTCCGCCGCCTAAAGCGATGCCAAGCCAGCCGCCCCACTTAAGCACCTTGGAGGCTCGGGAAACACCCTCAATATGCGTCGCGTACCCCGGTATCTGCCCCACTGCGCCCGCCTGGGTCCAGCGATGTACCAAACTCCGACTGGAAATCCCCAAGGCACTCTTAAGGCTGGGGTGATCGGGAAAGGCAATGCTCATTTTTGTAATGGACAGCAGGCTAGCGTCCAACTGTGCGAACAGTTTTCTTCTTTCGCTAAAGAACTCGACACTGCGCAGATGCCCATCCCGCAGAAAGAACTTCTGATGAAGCGCTTCGATATCCAGCAAGGTTCTTTTCAGGCCATCCATGTGATTGCCCGCGGCCGCCGTCCCCACGTTTAATGCCGTTGAGCCATAGGACAGTATCGATTCAACCTGCGCCCGGTGCTTGAGCATAAAGGCCGCTTCCTCATCGCTCATGGACGCCAGTGCCGCACTGACCTTCTCCGCCGCCTCCATCAGCAGCGCTTCTTCGCGAGTACATAGGTTGTTATCGGGATGACTGAGCACAACAAGTTGCCCAGGTTTGGCAGGACTCGATAGCTGGGGATTGAGCCGGCGGAATTTCTCCAGCACAACCTCATCGGCCTGGCCGAACAGCACCGTCTCCAGCGCAGCCCGGCTCATCGGCGTTTGCACGATATGAAACCCCGGCTCTACCAGGTGTTGCGTGTCCTGCACGGACAGCGGCGGGGAAACGATATCGCCGTGAGCAAGGGTCAGGCCGCGTACCTGATCCCGCGGCACCGCATCGGCAAACTCATTCTGCGGGTAGCCCTTATGAATGGCGTCGGCCCAGCGCTGGGTATTGATCACCGCGGGCCCGACGTAATCGCTGTCGAGCGGGATAGCCGGCTGATTCCCGGAGCAGACCGTCCACTGAGTAGCGACCAGACGGTTGGCCCCGCTCGGACAGCCGCATTGCACCAGACCACCCTCCACCGCCGTGGCTTGTTGGTTATCCACCCAAGTGTGATGACCCTCAGCGATATAGCCCACCGTCTGGCACACCGGGCACCACACCGGGTCGGCAATACGGGCGACCCGTTGATCCACAACAAAGGTGGTGGCCGATCCGGCGATGACCTTGCCGCCGGTTGTGGTGGGGTCGCCTTCCCTGATGACAAAAGCCATGGCCTACGTTCTCGATGAGGGATGGCCCTCGAACGTAACGACGCATCACCGACTGCTGAATCAGGCGATCCTGAAAAGCTTGCCCCTCTGAAACCCGCGTAAACAAAGGGCAGCGGACAGCGATTGGCCCTACACAACTTGCAGAAAGTGCTGACTTGTTTGCTGCGGAAACCACGCCCTATAGTCCTGGTTCGCCCATAAGGCGACCGGGTTTGGCGACCTGGCCATTCATCTACAAGCAGTCACGCTTGCAATCTTTGCCGTCGGGCCTTTATGTTCGCGGCGATCTTTTATGGCGGCTGTGCGCGGGAGATCTTCGGATCTGCCGATTTGTGGATGGTCGGTTCGCCAACCTGCGTGCAGCTGCCACCCTTTCGTTTGGCGACGACGGCAGCTCCTCTCATCCGCGAAGGAGTACCCCATGAACAAGCAATACATCCCCCTCACGGGCATCGACAGCCTCATCCCCTGCCTGCTGATCGACAAAAACACCCCACTCGACGTCCTCCACGCCAACAGCGCAGCCCGCCTGCTGGCCGTCACCCAAGTGCTGGAAAGCCTCGCCCGCCTCGACCTGAAAGACGCCGACAGCGCCGACCTGCAACACCTGGCCAACGCCAGCGCCATCCTGCTGCGCGACAGCTGCGACCTGCTCGACGTCATGGGCTGGCGCCTGCAGGCCTGACACCGCACACCTGTAGCCGCTGCCGCAGGCTGCGATCGGCCGAATGGCCGTGACGGTTTCAAGAGCGCNAGCCTGCGGCAGCGGCTACAGGGCAAGCGTCAGGGGAGTAAGCACCCGGGGGCCATCAGCATGCGGGCGCCCGGCAGTTGAACAACCCTGGATTCAGAGCTGCTTGGCCATGGACTCGCTGATGGCCTGCAAGCCGGCCTCGGTGATCAGTTTCCAGTCATCCTCGGTAATCATCTGCATGCCTTCGCGTTTCAAGGTCTTGACCTCGACAGGCGAGGACGCGCTACCGGTGTCCACCTTCAGGTGCGATTTGTTGTTCACCGCAACGGAGAAGGCACCCGGCGACATCCATGACCAGAACTCGACCACATGCACGGTGATGGTCCTGGCATCCGGCGCCTGCTCGGTGCTCGGCACCACTTGATAACCGGCTTTGCCGTAGGCGGCGCCGATGCTCTTGGCAATCAGCGTGCTGACCTTGACGCCCTCCGGCAACAGCACATCGCCCAGCCCCATGCCATAGCCATTGCGCTTGCGCGCAATCGCACGCTCGGTGATCGCCTTGTCGTTGATCTCGCCATTCTTCAGCGAAGGAATGTCGGCACTGCGCGGATCGGCTTCAAAACGACGCTCGTCGAGCACGTTGATCACCACCTTCTGGCCGTTGCCATTGGCCACTTCAGGCCCGTCGATATCTACCACCGAACGGCTGGTGGCGCAGCCGAACAAGGTCGTGGTCGCCAGCAGCAAACCAGCGAGTTTCAGGTATTTCATGACGACTTCAGTCATTGGCATCCATCCAGTTCCGATTCAGAAAATAAGGCCGCCCGACGCCCCAGGCGTATTCGGGTGACGCAGAATAATGCGCAATGACATTAAATTGCCACTATCTGAACCATGAATCGTCGCAAAGGCGGTGACCAGCCGCCCCTACAGGTGCAGGCAAAAAAAGGGGTGATCAACGATCACCCCGAGGCTTGGTACCACGAGAGAACCTATAAGGTCAGTTGCCGCCGCTCCTCCTCGGTCAACTGCTGCCGCGCCTGATCGCTCAGCGGCCCGGCGCCCAGCACCTGCACCGGGCTGTTCGGGTTGTAACCGGGGTTGGCCCGGCTGGCGCCATCCTGGGTCGGCGCCAGGCGTTCCTGGCCGAAACTCAGCACCTGCACGCTAAACACCGACGGCATATTCTGCCGCGACGCCGCCTGCTGCTGGCGCGCCACATCCTCGGCGGCCTGGGTCGCCGAAGACGCCGCCGAACTGGCCGACGTCAGGGCCCCGGTATTGACCGACGCCACCACCGGTATCCCCGAGGACTTGCCCTGAGTCTGGATATTCGCCGCGTTGACTACCTGCAAGGCGAAGATGTTGACGTTGCCCGACACCCTGATCCCGGCCTCGCCGGCATCGATGGTGCCCAATGGCGCCAACAGGTCGATATCCCCGGCAGGTACCTCGGCAATCGGTGCCAGGGTGGCGATCCCCGCCCCCGAGCTTGGCACGTTCGACGACAGCGTGACGTTGCCCCAGTTGTCGTAGACCCGCTTGGGCGGCGTATAGATCACGGTGGTCTTGGAACCACGCCCGGCGTTGATGTCGCCGGCGTTCGACCAGCCGAGGATCGATCCGCCGAAGGTAGTCATGACCCGGCTCTGGCCCAACAGGATGCTGCCTTGGGAGTACAGCTGGATATCGCCGGCGCCCTGGGTGATGACCCCGGCACTGGCCGGCGGCGCCTCGCCTTCGATGCCGAATACCTGTTGCCCGCCCGGGGTCAGCATCTGGATGTCACCACCAAACAGGGTGTGTACGCCCGCGCCGCCGTACAGGGTTATGTCGCCGTCGTAAACGATCGGATTGCCCGCCACATCCTTGGTTGGCAGCAAGGAGGCGATAGCATTGCGACTGCGCAGGAAGCTGCCGAAACGCGGGCCGTTTGCATCGTTGTACTCGCGGCCGCCCTCACGCAGTTCCTCGAAGTAGACGCGACGGGCGAAGACCCGCTGCTGCTCCGCCGGCAAGCTGGCAAAGTAGCCCCGCGCCTCGTCGCCGGAACCCTCGAAGGCAAAGCGCTCCTTGAGCCACTTCAACAGTTCGGCTTCATAGGTCTTGGCGACTTTGCCCCGTTGCTCGGCCAACGGCACGCCAGCCTGAGCCTGATTGATCGGGTCCAGGTAGGGCGTGACAAACTTCAGGTAATCCAGGCCCGCGGCCCCGACACCGGCCTGCATGACGATGCTGGCGCCAGGCCGCGAATCCCCCGCCACCACCGGACCGAGACTGCTCACCGAGGCCTTGTCCTGCATCAGGATATTGCGTCCGGCGCTAATCTCCAGCGTGCCGGGGCCGGCGACGTTGAAGGAGCTGAACAGCAGGTCGCGTCCGGCGGAAACAATGGAGATATCGCTGGGGTTGTTATGGACAAACAGGTTGCCACTGCTGGTGCCGCCACCGGGCATCATATTCCCCAGGGAACTGGCGATGATTTCGGGTACCCCTGTCAGCATGCCCAACGCCGTTCCCGAGTTGACGATATCGCGACCCGCCTTCATCCACACCGGGCCTGCCGCTTCGTACCAGGTTTGCCCAAGCCGTGGGCCAGAGGTGAAGTTCAATATTTCACCGCTGCGCAACCCGACTATGTCCCCGCCAACCGCATAAAAGCGCGCTGCATCAGTGCTGGCGAACTGATTATTGTTGGTGTTGGCACCAAAGGCGAACAACGAAAACTCGGTTTTGATGTTCGGAATCGTAATGCCGTTGCTGCTCAGATTAGTCACTATGGGGGCGGTACCCGTCCCCCAGCCCGCGAATGCCGGGGTAAAAGGCGTGGGCATCGCGCTCAGAGACGCTCCGGACTGGTTGATCGAATAACCGCCCGCATAAATCGAATCCCCGGCCAGCACATCCAGGCGACCACGGGTCGACGGCGCCAACAGCAGCGAGTACTTCGGATTGTTACTCGTGCCCCCCAGCGCCGAGCCGCCGATAAACACATCGCCACTGGCGGCAATTGCGCTCAATTGCGAAGGGAAGATGAATCGGCCATCGGTCGGCGAGCTGTTGCGGTTGCCAATCGGCATGAGGTCACTGCCTACATCACCGATCTGCACACTTGGGGTCAGGCTACCTCCCGCCGAAAACAGATCGATGGCCGTGCGCTCGGTCCACAACGAAAACCAGCCATAGCCCCCTGTCCCATAAGAAGTACCGTCATAGGTGAACGCCGAGGCGTTTTCAGTAGACGTCCGCCCCGGGTCGCCCGTACCGGCCAGCACCAGATCGCCGCGGGTGGCCAGGCTGGCTGTGGCATCGCCGAGCATCAACACCATGCCCCCTGTCGCGGTACCCAGGGTAGAGTTGAACGGATCGTAGGCACGGGTCTCTTTACTGTCGTTGAACTGCACGAGACTGCCATAGTTCAAGGCAATCCCCCCCAGGCTCGAGGCTTGCAGGCCGAGCGCGCCACGCAGGTTGCTCAAGACCCCGTTCAGACGCAAATCCTGCTGGGTATAGTCAGTAGAGAGCGGATTGGCAATCGGTGTGCTGGTGGCGGCCCGAGCCGATAATCCGGGGTTCAAATCGCCACCGACACGTACATTCAGATCGCCACCGCCGGTCAGCAGCAGCTCTCCTGTCGGGGTCACCCGACCGCTGCTACCCACCGCCAGCACCAACCCCTGGCTGCGAGGCGAGGAAACCGCGTCCGGAGCGCCACGACGGCTGAGCAAACCGGCATCACGGCCCACGTCCAGGGTCAGATTACCGCCGCCCAAGGTACCGATACCGGTAAAGCCCACCAGGATTGGCAACTGAGCAATCAGCGCACTGTCAGGATTACCGGTGTTCACGGCTCCGCGACCACTCACGTAGGTACCGAAGTTGATCCACCAACTGGCAGGAATCGGCGTAACCCCGGCCGTATCGCCCGTCCCCTGACGCCAAAGCCAGTTGCCCAGGTTGGAACTGGCCAATTGAGCGCGGGCGTTTTCGTTACGCGGAAGGGTGTAGTTGCTGAACACATCACCGGTCAGACTGCCGCCGCTGCGCAATAGCAGGTTGCCGCCCTGGTCCGGGTACCAGGCCGCATACAGACTGCCCGCCCCCTCGTTGACCAGGGGTTCGTAAGCGGCCGCTGCACTGCCCAGGACACTGCCATCGCTGCCACGACTGCGCGGCTGGTCGAAAGCGGCCTGCAGATCGCCGGTTCGTGCGGCCGTCGAAGCCCCGGCGGTGTAGACCCCATAAGACGACTGCATGGCCACATTGCCCGCCGCCAGCAGGTCCAGGTCCCCGGTCCCGGTGCGCAGTACGCTGAAGTTCTGGGTGACCGGCGTTACCTTGTTCACTGGACCGACGATGACTTGCTCCGGCGTGCCGGGGATGGCCTCGCCCAATGAGGTACATAGGCCTTCGGCACACCAGGACTCATATTCCGTCTTCACCGGCGATCCTTCGACAAAGCTCGGGTCGATCAACACTCCAAGGTCGTTCCATACATAGTTGAAGCGATTGCACATCCCCTCGGCGCACCAGGACTCATCCGCCGGCGCGACCCGCGTGCCTTCGACGAAGCTCGGGTCGATCAATACCCCCAGCTCGTTCCAGAACCAGGCTCCGGCCGGGCGTTCCGGAGTCCCTGGGATAATGATGGTCTCATGACCTTCAAGAACCGCGTAATGGGTATCGGCCAGGGTCAGGTCGCCAGCCATCACCGGTTTGATCGCCCGGGTGTCGGCCGCCTGGGTATCGGCTCCCGAAACCAGGCGCATCGACCAGGACAGCGAGCCCTCCGGTAACAATGAAGCAACGGCCCAATTGCTGCCCTGGCGCCCGCCGGTCACCGTGCGCAGCGGCACCGAAATCACCCCGGACGGCAACTTGATATCGGTTTCCGACGGGATCAGCGCGCCCACCTTGAGCTCCAGTGAGCCGGCCAGTTGCACGCCGTTCGGGCTGTTCAGGTCAAAGCTGTCGCGGCTCGGCAAGGGCACCCCGGCCGGCCAGGTCATGGCCCCCAGCGACGCCGCCACGGGCAGCCGCGTGCCGGCGTCCAAGGTCATGCCGCTGGCCAGGGTCACGGCCTCGCGGATCAGGGTACCGGCGGCATACACCTGGTTGCCGGCGCTGTCGCGCACGGCGGCTTGCAGCACGGTACCGGCCGGCAGCTCCAGCGGGGCCTGCAGGGTCGCCTCGACCGGCAGCAAGGTGCCCTGGGCCAGGCGCGCCGGCTTGATCGGCAACGCGTAGTTGAGGGTCTTGCCGGTCGGGAACAGGCTGCCGTCGGCCAGCGTCACGCCCGGTCCTGGCACCACCACGTCGCCACCAAAGGCCTGGCGGCCAGGGGTCAACACCCAGCCGGCGTCGTCCGGGGTCGGCGGCGGAGGCGCAAAACCGTCGTTGATGCTGCCGTAGATATCCAGGTTGCCAGCGGCGCGAATCACCAGGTTGCCCGGTTCACCCGAGCCATACACCGCGGTTTTCTGCGCATGGGGGTTGACGCTGACATAGCGATAACCGGAGAGGTCCAGGTCACCGCTGATCACCAGATCGCCCTGGGTGACGATCTCCAGCCCCGGGCGCAGGTGAAAGGCGTCGGCATAGGTGGCGTTGTTCAAGCCGGCCAGCTTGCCGTTCATCAAGCCGGCATTGCTCAAGGCATTGTCGATAAAGCGCTGGCTGTCCTGATGCTTGGCGTCCAGGTAGGCCTGGTCGATCACCTGGTACGGCCGGCCGCTGGCGGCCGGCGCCGTGCCCTCGGGGACATCGGTGTAACGGGCGGTGCCGTTTACCGCGATGGAGCGTGCCCCGAGGATATTCAGCCGGCCACTGGCATCGATGGCGATATCGCCCAGGGTCGGGTCGCTGGCATCCAGGCGCGGTGCATTGAGTTCCAGCGTCCCGCGGGCCTGGCCGTCGTACTGGCCGGGCGCCGTACCGGCGGCGACCGAAGTGCCGTGGCGCAGGTCGATGCGGGCACCCTCGGCCAGGATCAGTTGGCCCAGGCCGGAGTTGAGTTCAACCACCGCGCGGTTCGGCGAGTCGATGATTTTGCCGTAGCTGTCGACCCGCAGGGCCGTGCCATGGGTATCGAGCAAGGCACCGCCCGCCAGGGTCAGGCCCTGGCGGGCGGCCAGGCGAATGCTGCCGACCCGCTCACCGCTGGCATCGATGGTACCCAGCACCGTCAACTGGCCGTTATCCACGGAAACGTTGACTTCGCCGGCCTTGAGTTCGTTGCCGATCGTCAGGTCGCCGCGCTTGATCTGGAAGCTGCGGGCGCCGAACACCTGGCCCTGGTTGAGGCGCTGGTTGAGCGCGGCGAAATCCCCCAGGGTCTGCGCGCGGAGATCGACGCTACCGGCCTTGTAAGGCACCAGGGTGCCGCCGGCGTCGTAATGCCCCGAGCTGGCACCGAGCAACTGGCCTTGCAGGTCCACCTGACCGCCGCCCTCGCCCACGGCCAGCGCTTTCAGGTTGCCGCCGTGGTTGTTCTGCGCCGACAGGTCGATCAACGAGCCACCCGCCTGATGAATATCGCCCTCGCGGCTTTGCAGGATCACATCGCCGCCCCAGCTGTATTGGCTGACTTCGTTGAATGTGACCCGGCGCCCGGCCAGGTCCAGATGGGCGCGGTCGGTCAGGTTCAACCCATGCTCGGCATTCACCGTCAGCTTGCCGCTGGGCAGGACCACGCTGCTGTCCAGTTCGACATTGTTGCCGGCCAGCAACACTTCAGCGCCGAGGCTGTCGATGGCCGGCAGTGCCGCCTGCTGGCCCGGCGCGCGGCTCAGCCGCAGGTCGCCCCCCGCGGTGATGCGGTTGACCGAACCCGCCTCGCCGGTCAGTAACGGCGTGCTGATATTCAGGTTGCCGCCGCTGTAGGCGAAGCCCTTGCCGGTTTCATAGGCACCCTGGGACTGATAGACCGCCAGGCTGCCCTTATGGTTGGCGGTGAGGCGCTCGCTGGCGCTGAGGTTGACGTTGGCAAAACCCAGGGCCAGGCGGGCGTAGTCGGCCAAGGGATCGGGCTGAGTGTTGGGGCCATAGCCGAATTCGATGCGCCGTGCCTGGATCTCCAGGGTGCCGCTGCCGGTGCCGGCGCCGTTGGCGATCACCGCAGCAGGCGTACCGGCTACCCCGTTCCAGATCAGGTTGCCGGTCTGGATCAGCGCCACATCGCCGGCCGCGCCGTCGCCGTAGATCGCCGGGGTACTGAGCATCAGGTTGTCGAGCATCGATCGGCCGTTGCCGTCCAGGGTGCTCAGGGTGGTGCTGCCGTAGAAATTCAATGACCGGCCGGCGGTCAACGACAAGGTCTCCAGAGCCGGCGCCCCACTGGCGATATCGCCACGCAGCAAGCGGTTCATGACGTCCTGGTTGAGGGTCAACCCCGACGGCAGCGCATTGCGCGCCTGGGCGGCCGCCAGCGCCTCCGGACTGCCGACATTGACCCCGCCGACCGCCAGGGCCAGATGACGGGTGCCGTAGCGCACCGCATCACCCAGCCTGAAGGTGTTGGTGGTGGCGAAGGCAATGGTGCCTTGGGAGTAGAGCGTGGTTTCGCCCTGGCAGGCAGCCTGTACACAGTCACCGATCAAGATACTGCCGGGCCCCCGGAGTACATCGCCCTCGGTCGGCGCGAGCATTTGCAGCACGCCGTTGGAGACGGCCAGCACGCTGCGAAGTCCCGGTTGGTAGATAAAACCGTCGGTGGAGTCATAGGCCGCGTCGCCACGCCCCAGGGTATTGATCGATGCACCCTGCTCGACTTGGATCGCCCCATTGGGTCGACCGGAAACGAGGAACACTTCAGGGGCCGACAAGGTCGCGCCCTGGCGCAGAGTCACCGACTCGGCGGCGCTGTTCGCGTCGAACTGGACAAAATTGCCACCTTGGCCATACACCACGTTCGGTGCTCCGCCAATGCTCATGCGAGCTGTGCCAATGGCATTCAGATCATCGGCATGGAACGACACCCCGTTGCCGCTGGCAGTGGCCCCAGCAGGCAGAATCTCGATCGCGCTGCCGCTGCCGCTCGACCCGGACATGATCTCCAGGCTCGCGCCAAAACCGCCTTCGGCCGCCGCCGAACGTGCCACTCCGGCGAACTCGAAACCGTTGGAGGCATTGCCCTGGCCGGCGATCAGGCTGACCCGCAAGGTTTTGCCGTCGGCCTCCAGCGCTGCGCGAGGCACGCCCTGGCGTGCGGCATCGCTGCGGACAAAATCGGCATACGGAGTTTCGTTGTATTGCGAGTAACTGCGCAGCACCGCGGCCGGGGTCAGGATCACCTGGCGGCTCAAGGCATCCTGAATCCCGGTCTGGGCAATGGACAACCGGCCCGCGCTGGACCAGGAGCCGTTGCTCATGACCGAGCCACGGGTCAGCGCGGTCGCGCCGAATGGCGCGGCCAAGCCATTGATCTCGACCCGGAACGCCCCCGGCAGCAAGGCATAGGTCGACGGCAGCAAGGTGTAGGTGCCCGCCGGCAAGCCGGGTACGCCCGCGTCGATGCTGATCTGCTGGCCCACCAAGGGCGTTGTCGCCCCCGCCTCGCCGCCGCTGGGCGCGACATTCGCCTGGACCCCGGGCACGATGGCGTACACCGGGTTGGTGTCCAGCCCCGGCAAGGTAAAGCGGCCATCGGCGCCGAACTGCACCAACGGGTTGTAGCGCGCATCGGTCGAACCACCACGCCCGGAAACGAACGCCGCGCCCAGCAACTGGCCGCCGCCTGAGAGGTCCAGTACCGCACCCTGCTGCACCTCGATCGACTGGCCCAGCAGCTGCGCGCCCACTACCAGGTTAGCGTTGGAACTGGTACCGCCCACACCCAGCAAGTCCACTTGTTTACCGTCGAAGCGCCAAGTCACGCCGTCCACCGTCCCGCCATAGGGCAAGGTCAGGCCCGCGGCGCTGACCGACGTCAGGCTGCCCGGCAGCAGGCTGAGTTGTTTGGTGTAGCGCAATATCCCCTGCTCGGTGCCCAGGGAAATATTGCCCAGGGGCGCCCGCAGCACGCCGCCCTGCTCGATGACCGCCGCCCCAAGAGTCAGCTTGCCGAACACCGAATAGGGTTGCGCCGGATCGATGCTGCCAGTGCGCCCGATGCTCAGGGTGCGATCCGGGTCATAGTCCAGGCCATTGCCCCGATAACCCGCGAGCACCTGCGCCACCGCGCCGGTGGCCGGGTAGATCTGCGCCGCCGCCAGCCGCAGGTCGGCCTGGGTACTCAGGTTGGTATTGCGCGCGTTGACGGTGCTGGCCAGCAAGCGCATATCGCCCTGGCTGATCAGCTGCGTATCGTCGAAGGCACGGCGATCGATGGCCTGGCTCAGGCCGCTGGCGGTGGTGCCGTGGGCGCCGATATTCACACCGTCGCGGATATCCAGTACGTTACCCGCCGTGACCAACAGGTTGCCCGTCGAAGCCTGGGTCGAAACCCCACCCTGCACCGTAGGGCGCATCCATTGGTCAGGTGCAACCACCGCGCCGACACCCGCCAGGCGTACATAAGGCGCGGTCAGTTGCACCCGTGAGCCGGCCGCGGCGCCATCGCTCAATGCCAGGGCACCGGCATACAACTGCAGGCTCTGCCCCAGGGACAGCGACAGCGCGCCGTCGAAACTGATCAGGCCATTGCTGAGCAGCGACAGGTTATCGAAGCCCCCGGCCTGAACTTTATCCAGCCCCAGCCGGGCATGGCCATAGGCAAGGGTGTCTTGCACGGCTTTGGGGCCGGCGCCGCTGGGCAGCAGGCTGTCGGCGCTGGCCTGGCCAACCACCATCTCCCGCGCCTGGCGTACCCGCTGCTGCGACACGCTGGTAAGGTAGATCGGTGCCTCCAGTGCCACATTCAGTGAGCCGCCCGCCGCGCCGCTGCCACCAGCTCGGGCGTTGAAACTGCCGTCCAGGTACAGGCCGTTGTTCGACGCCAGGGAAATACTGCCGCCACTGCTGGCAATCGCCACAGGCCCTTGACCCGCCACATCGACCATGGCTTGGGCGCCGGAAGCCTCCAGGCGCGCGCCTTCACGCACCACCACAAATTGATTGGCCGCGCTGGCGATGCCGGTCTGCGGGTCGATTTGCCCGCCGATGACGATGGTGCCACCTGCGTCCACCTTCCCGTAGCGACGCCGCAGGGCATCGGTCGCGGTGACCGCCCGCGCGGCGACATCGAGCACCGCCTGTTCCCCCACCCAGATCGAGCGGCCATGACCGACGCCCTCGACGGCTTCGGCCACATCCGGCGCAACCGAGATGCCGCTCAAGGTGATGGCGCCGCCCCAGGCATTCAATGCACCGTCCAGGGTCAACTGGCCAATGCTGCCCAGGGCGATCGACTGGCCGGGGTCGACGCTGATGGCGGCACCCTTGCCCACCACCAGCTGGGTACTGGCCATGTCCGCCGCGCTCGAGCGCGCGGTGCCGGCCCGCAGGCTGATACTCGCGCCCTGGCGCTGGCTGAGTACGGCCTTGATCGGGTCTTCCTGGTAAAGCCCGGGCAACCAGCGTTCCAACGCAGAGGTCGGGTCCGCTCCAGTCGCTGTGCTCCTGGCCTGATCGCCCAACAGATAGACCGGTTGGGTCACCTCGACCTGTGCACCATCGGCCACCCGCAGGCCCTGGTTGCCGGTGATGTCATACGCGGCGAAACCTTTATCGAAAAACTGCGGGGCCAGCACCAGGGTGTCGGCGGCAGTGTCGGCGGCGCGCTCACCGATCAGCACCTTGCCGCTCTGGAGGCTCAAGGTGCCGCCACCGTTCACGCCATGGCCGCGCAGCTCGCCGTCCAGGGTGAGCGTGCCGATGGCCGCCGCGCTGTTGGCATTGGCCACCAGGGTGAGATTACCGCCCTTGCCAGCGCGGGTCTTGCCGTCGCTCATAAGTGCCGCGCCCGATGACACGTCGATCAGGCTGCCGCTCTCCAGCGCGACATCGGCGCTGCTGCGCAGCGAGACGCTGCCGCCATTGAGGTAAGGCAAGCGACTGCCATCGGCAGGGTCCAACAACAGGTTGCTCCACAGGCCGCTGGTGTCCAACCGGACGCCACTGCCAACCGTCAGCGTCGCGCGCTTGCCTCCCGTCGCCGCCAGGGTGGTGTCGAGCTTGCCGTTGCTGGTGATCTGCTGCAGCACATTGCCCAGGGCCAGATTGCCGCCATGGGCCGTAAGGTCGGCATTGACCTGAACCTGAGGGCCGTACAGGATGATATCGCCACCGGGACTGACTTCCAGAGCACCCTCAACCAAGATGCTGCCTGTGGCGGCGACCTTGATGCTGCTGAGTTTGAAACCGTTGAGCTGCTCGGTGTCGAGCCACAAAGCGCCCTTGCGCTCATCGGGCAGAACAGTGTCCAGGTCCAGCCCATCAGCGATCGCCGCGGCCTGCCCCAGCACCACCTGCTTGACGGTATTGGCATCGGCACTCAGGGCGTACTGCAGGCTGGCGCTGTCCTTGACGTAGTAAGGCACATAGGACCCGACCACCAACTGCCCGCCCCGGGCCACGGCGTTCTGCCCCTGCTGGTAGCCGTCGAGCCCCGGACGTGGGGCCTGAGTCTGGCGATCGCCCTGGAAGGTGTCACCGACGATCTGCCCTTCGAGTATCGCATTGCGAGTGCTGACTTCCAGGCGACCAGCGTCTCGACCTACGCTGTAGCCTTGCTCCAAGCGCTCGCGGGGAGCAATCAACGAGTTGTAATGGTACTCGGTCTGGCCCCAACGCACGCTGTGCTCTTCGAAGCCTTTGTAGAGCCCGCGATAGAGAATGTCACCCGGAGCCCTGGACAACTCGATCAGCCGGCCATCGGCGGCCCGCAGCCAGGTCTGCTGGATCATCCCGTCCTGCACGTCCAGGGTGCCGCCGGAGAGGTTGATCTGCGAACCCTGCTGAGTCACCACCTCATTGCCGCTCAGACGCACGCTGCCGCCCTGGGCCATCCATTCGCCGACGTTATGCGGCTGGGTTCCCAGATAACCGCCCACCTCCAGCAAGCCGCCGGCGGTGTACCAGCGATCCGTGGCGTAGCCGTTGGTCCCCGCAGGAACCAGTACCAGTTCCCGCGCATCGACCCAGACATCGTTGTTGTTGAGGTTCTTGCTGTCCCGGTTGACCGAAGCGTCCCGCTGTTCGTTGCCCTGGATATTGACCTTGACGCTGTTGGACTCCATCGCCACCTTGACGCCCACCGCCCCCGACACATCGATCACCGCGCCGTCGCGCACCAGGCTGCGCTGCCCGGCATTCACCGCGACCTGGCCACCGGTGGCCAGGGTGATCGAACCGCTCTGGAAGTCCACGGTGCCGCCGCTGACGATATCCACCAGTGACTGGTCGCGACGATAGGTATCGGCCGGCGTCGCGTTTCCAGCCTGGTTCAAGGCTGGTGTCAAGAGTCCGTCCCGCTGGCTGTCCAGGGCCGTGCTGCTGTCGATCAGGATGGCGCTGGTACTGCCCTCGCCCAGGGTGACCTTGGCGTCGCTGCCCCGGGCATTCAGATGCAGGGTTCCGCGGGCGTCCACCGAGGTACTGCTCAGGACCAGGCCTTTTTGCAGCACTTCCTGGGCACTCAGGGTGATGTCGCCGGTAGCCGCCTGGATCGAGCCATGGTTGCTGACCTTGCCGCCGCCTGAAGCGACAACCTCGTTGCCGCGGGTGGTCGAGGTCGGGTTACCGTCGGTGCTGTAGCCTTTCTTGATCACAAAACTGTCACCGGCGACCAGAGCGGTCTGGCCTCGCGGAGTATTGATGCTGCCCGCGTTATCCACTTCCTTGCCCAGCAACAGCACATAACCGCCGCTGGAGGTGGAAGAGCCCGGCACATGGGTCTGCAGTTGCGCGCCCTGCTCCACCAGCACCTTGCCGGCGGCGTCGCTGAAAGTCGGCGCGCTGTCGCTGGCGCTGAACAGCCCACGGTTGTTGAACTGTTCGTCGCTGATGGTGGTGGCTGCAGCCACCAGGTTGCGCACATTGACCTGGCTGCTGCCGCTGAATACCACGCCGTTACGGTTGAGGATCATCACCGTGCCGTCGGCCTTGAGCGCGCCCTGGATCTGGCTCGGCGAGGTGCTGTTGTTGACGCGGTTGAGCGCGGCCCAATCGGCGTTCTGCTGGAACTCGACGGTGGTGTCACGGCCGATATTGAAGGTTTCCCAGTTGAGGATCGCTTTGTCGGCGGTCTGTTTGATCGACACCAGCGCCTTGCCGTTGGCATCGGTCTGTACCGGCCCTTCGGCGTTGATGAACAGCGGCTTGCCGTCGGCTCCGACCAGCACATTCAGGCCATTGCCCCCCAGGCCGTTATGCACGGTCTGCGGAGCGGTCAGCGCCGCCGCGCGCCCGGCCGCTTGCGCTGCCTGCTGAGCGGCGATGGCGGCCACGGTGTTGTTGAGGTTGCTCATCGAGCGTTGCAGCTGACTGTTGACCCGCTGCTGTTGCGCCAGGGGCGGTGGAGCACCGACTGGCAGCCCTCCTCCGACAGCTCCGTGCGCCCCCCCGTTCTGGCCGCCCCCCATGGCCCCGAACCAACTCGAACTGAAGGCCTGAGGCTGCGCCGCCTGGGCCGTGCCGGCGAGCATCAACAGGGCAATGGCCTGCGCCAGCGGCTTGAGTCGCAGCACCGGCTGTCCGTTGGCGGCAGAAGCGTTGATGAGTCGGGAAACTGGCGGATTCGGCTCAGAGCGCATCACTTGCGGGTCCTTTTCACTGTTCGGGCGAATGGCGGGTACGACGGTCGCCGCCAAAACATTCGCGGGATTACTGCTAAGGCGGTTATGGGCAGGCGCGACCGAACTTCTGTCATGCAAAGTTCATCTGCGCGACAACAGGCGGAAACGAGAAAGCCGGCAATGGCTTGAGCCATTGCCGGCTGTTACACGAACCCTGCCGATGGCGGGGTATCAGGACGGACGACCAATGCCGTTGCAGACGTTGGTGTCGCCAACGCGCAGGGCGCTGGTGGTTTTGTAGAAGGTGTCGTGAACGGCGGTCTGCCAGGCAGTCGACAGTGGGATGAAGGAATGGCTCGACACAGTAGTGTTGTTGCCGCCGGTGTAGTGAGCATTGAGGAAGTTACGGATGCGCAGGTTGTCGCCAGCATCCTTGTAGCACTGGCTGAAGATCAGGTTGGTGTAGCCAACGATTGGATAGCCGGTGCTTGGGTTGGGGAAGGTCGGAACCCAATCCAGAGGGTTGGCTGGGTTCTTGCCGCTGGCTGGGTTGGTCGGTGGCAGCGCGGTATCCAGAGTGATCTGCACGTTGACCTGGGTTGGCAGGAAGCCGTTGACCGTTGCTACCTTGGCCGCATTGTTGAACTCGGCGAAGTCAGGGCTGACGTAACCGATGGCACCGTCGTTGTTGGCTACTGCAGTCGCCACGGCACCGCTACCGGAAACGCCGATATAGGTGGAGCCGGCAGGAGCGTTGGTGGCAGGGTTGAAGCCTACGGCGGTGGCAAAGCTGTTGCTGGCGGCAGGTACCGAAGTAGATTTCACAGCCTTCAGGTGAGTGGTGAAGATCTCGGTGGTGCCACTGCCGTCAGTGCGATAAACGACCTTGATAGGCAGGTTTGGACCGGCAACGCCGGCGAAGACGATTTCATTCCAGTTTTTAATCTTGCCCGAGAAGATATCGGCCAGTTGAGCGCTGGTGAGGTTCAACGTGGTTTTGCCAGCGACGTTGTAAGGCACGGTCACCGAAGTGGCTTCGGCCGGGATCTGGATCAAAGGACCAAAAGTGGCACGGCCCTTGTCAGTGCTGGTGTTGTAGGCGTCACGCTCAGCCGCGCTCACAATCGAGTCGCTACCGGCGTAGTCGACGTTGATGCCAGCAGCCAGGTTGAACTTGGTGGAGTCATTGTTGAAAAAGGCCTGCTTGCCTGCACCGCTACCCACGCCGATGTAAGGGTTGAAGCCAGGAGTCGAGGAAGCCAGGATGCCGGTACCGGCGGTGGTGCCGTACAGGCTCTGTGGCAGAGTGGCACCGCCACCCACAACAGCAGCCATCGATTGGGCCGAAGCCAGAGCCGCTACAGCCATGGAAGCTGCGATCATAGTGCGCTTAAACATGAAGAATCTCCTTTCGTCGTGTGTATACGGAGGTCAATGGTTCTTGCATGACGCCATGGCGCTCAGATCCTCTGCCCTGCTCTGAGAGCGTTGTGCGGGGTGAGGCCATGGGTAAGAAGTTCGCAGTTTCCGGTGACAGATAAAGGAAAAAACCTCGGGAGAAAGCGCTTGATTTTCAAAAACTTTCTCGGGTGTTCCAGGGCTTTGGCACGGGCTTTTCGGCGCAGGTGACAGCGAGGTTTCGCTGGGCCTTTTGCCAGTTTCCGGCCAGGCGCGGCGTGGGTCTTGGGCTGGGGGCGATGGGGGTGCTTGTGCATGACAGAACGAGGAACCCGAGTTCGGCGGGATGGCCGCTCGGGTGGCAGGCGTCGGGGCAGAAAAAAGTTGAGGCAACCCGGCTGTTGTTCCTGGCGAACCGCGTGTTCAGGTTTGGCGAGGACTGCGTCCTCGAGCGCAGCCTCGCTACGCTCGGCAGCGGCTACGGAGCGTTCACATACGCCCGTCGAGGAGACTCACGATCCGTAGGAGCGAGGCTTGCCCGCGATCCAGGCGATGCGAGTCGTCTGGACGGACGCCATTGCGAGCAAGCTTCGCTCCTACAGAAGCCCTCCTTTTATTGCACCAGCTGGTTGATCTCGATGATCGGCAGCAGCACCGCCATGACGATCACCAGCACCACTCCGCCCATGACCACGATCATCAGCGGCTCTAACAAGGCGGTCATGCCCATGGCGCGGCGTTCGATGTCGCGGGACAGGGTTTGTGCGGCACGTTCGAGCATGGGTGGCAGGGCGCCGGTTTTTTCGCCGCTGGCGATCAGGTGGATCAGCACCGGCGGGAAGACTTTTTCCACCCGCAGCGCGGCGGCCAGGTTGACGCCTTCGCGGACCTTGGCGGTGGCGTCGCTGACGCTCTGGCTCAGGCGGTCGTTGGACAGGGTCTGGCGCGCCGCTTCGAGGGCGCGCAGCAGCGGCACCCCTGCTCCGCCGAGGATCGCCAGGGTCGAGGCGAAGCGCGCGGTGTTCAGGCCCAGCACGAAGCGCCCGATCAGCGGCAGGCGCAGCACCCGGCTGTGCCAGTTCAGACGGGCCTGGGGGTTGCGCAGGTACATACGCCAGCTCCAGAAGCCACCGGCCAGCACGCCGAAACACAACCAGCCCCAGGCGCGGATGAAGTCGCTGGCGTTGAGCATCGCCAGGGTCAGCCCCGGCAGGTCCTGGCGCGCCTGGGAGAAGGCGCTGACCACCTGGGGCACCACGTAGCTGAGCAGGAAGATCACGATACCGACCGAGACCAGCCCCACCACGCCGGGGTAGATAAAGGCGGTGAGGATCTTGCCGCGCAGGGTGTTGCGCTCCTCGATGTAGTCGGCCAGGCGCTCCATGACCTGGGCCAGATCGCCCGACTCTTCGCCGGCGGCGATCAGCGCCCGGTAGATGTCCGGGAAATCCCGTGGTCGCGCCGCCAGGGCTTCGGCCAGGCGCATGCCGCTGCGCACATCGGCGCGCACCGCGCTGAGGGTGTGGGCGATGTGCTTGCGTTCGGCCTGCTCCACCGTGGCGCTGAGCGCCGCCTCCAGCGGCAGGCTGGCGCCCAGCAGGCTGGCCAGCTGGCGGGTGGCCCAGGCCAGATCGTTGTCCGACAGCTTGGCGCTGAACAGGCCGCCGCCGGCCTTGGGCGTGTTGCTCTCGACCTGCACCAGCAGGGCCGTCAGCCCACGGCTGCGCAGCACGCCGAAGGCGGCGCTCTGGCTGTCGGCTTCCAGGTGCCCGGACTCGATCTTGCCGAGGGCGTCGGCGGCTTCGTAGCGATAACGGTTCATCAGGCGTCCCGGGTCACACGGATGATTTCTTCAGGGGCGGTGGCGCCGCTGCGCACCCAGCGCTCGCCGTCCTCGCGCATGCTGAACATCCCGGCGCGGCGCGCGGCGGCGCGCAACGCCTGTTCGTCGGCGCCCTGGTGAATCAGGCTGCGAATGTCGTCGTCGATGCAGAACAGTTCGTGGATGCCGGTGCGCCCGCTGTAACCGACCTGGTTACAGGCCGGGCAGCCCACCGGACGCCAGGTACCGGGGGCGGTCGGATCTTCTTCCTTGCAGTGCGGGCACAGGCGCCGCACCAGGCGCTGGGCCAGTACGCCGAGCATCGACGAGGCCAGCAGGAAGGGTTCGACACCCATGTCGATCAGGCGGTTGACCGCCGACACCGCGTCGTTGGTGTGCAGGGTCGCCAGCACCAGGTGGCCGGTGAGCGAAGCCTGCACGGCGATCTGCGCGGTCTCCAGGTCGCGGATCTCGCCAATCATGATGATGTCCGGGTCCTGACGCAGGATCGCGCGCAGGGCCAGGGCAAAGGTCATGTCGATCTTGGCGTTGACCTGGATCTGGCTGATGCCCGGCAGGTCGTACTCCACCGGGTCTTCGACAGTGAGGATGTTGCTGGTGCTGGCGTCCAGCCGCGCCAGGGCGGCGTAGAGGCTGGTGGTCTTGCCGCTGCCGGTGGGGCCGGTGACCAGCACGATGCCGTGGGGCTGGCGGATCAGGTTATCGAGCTTGCCCAGCACCTGCGGGTCCATCCCCAGGGTTTCCAGTTGCAGGCGCCCGGCTTGTTTATCCAGCAGACGCATCACCACCCGTTCGCCATGCCCGGTGGGCACCGTGGACACCCGGATATCGATGGGCCGCCCAGCCACGCGCAAGGCGATGCGGCCGTCCTGGGGCAGGCGTTTTTCGGCGATGTCGAGCTGGGCCATGATCTTGATCCGCGACACCAGTGCGCCATGCAGGGCCTTGCGCGGCGAGACCACGTCGCGCAGCGTGCCGTCGACCCGGTAGCGCACCACCGAATGGCTTTCATAGGGCTCGATATGGATATCGCTGGCCTCGTCCCGCGCGGCCTGGGTCAGCAAGGCGTTGATCATGCGGATCACCGGCGCGCCGTCCTGGGTGTCGAGCAGGTCGGTGATTTCCGGGATGTCCTGCATCAGGCGGTCGAGGTCGACCTCGTTCTCGGCGGCGCCAACCACCGCGGCGGCACTGCCGGTATCGGAATAGGCGCTGGCCAGCAGGCCGTCGAGCTCCTCGTCGCGCACCCGCTCCAGGCGCGCCGGGCCGAACTGGCGGCGTACTTCGCTGATCGACCAGCCGGGGGTCGAGGGGCAGACCAGGAGTACGGCGCCCTCCTCGCTATGACGCAGGAGGATGCGTTGGGATTTGGCCCAGGCATAAGGGAGCTGTGGGTTCATGGGAGTATCTCCGGGCCTTGGCCGTGTACATATCCGTTGCTGCGGTCAGGGCCACCTAGGGTTCCGCCCTTGCGGCGGGGTAGGTGTACATATCCGTTGCTGCGGTCACGGCCGCTGGCGGTTTCGCCCTTACGGCGAGTCACTTTGAAGAGCCCAAAGTAACCAAAGGCTCTTGCCCCCAGCGTCCGGTCCTCGCTAAGGCCCGGATTCCCTCGCTCCGGTCCTGCTCCGTGGGCCGCCGCCACAGGCCATCCATGGCCTGGGGCGGCTAACTCGGCATCCCTGCCGAGTTGCCCACTGCGCAGAACCTCCACTCGGCCTCCCGACGGGGCAAGAAAATCAAAAGCAACGCGAGGCGACCTGCCGGTCGGCCTGGATTCGGCAGTGATCCCTGTAGCCGCTGCCGCAGGCTGCGATCGGGCGC
>NZ_JBQENK010000024.1:100632-119433 GCF_052044735.1 Pseudomonas sp. 22526 | reverse complement strand
TCATCGACGGTGCCGGCCTCGGCGGTGCCATTGGCGGTGGGCGTGTCGTCATCGACGGTAATCACCAGCTTCTCGGGCGCAGCCGTCACTGTGTCGCCGTCCTTGTCGGTGGCTTGCAGCATCGTGCCCAGGTTGAGGGTGATGTCGTTTTCATCATTGCCTGCTGGATGGTCCAGCGGTTGCAGCAAGGTGAAGCTGTAGGCACCGGCGGCACTGAGGCTGAAGGTGAACACATCGACCGCACCCGCCTTGGCGGTGAGGGTATCCCCCAGGACGCTATACACCAGTGCCACTCCGCCGGAACTCAAGGCCGGCAGGCCGCTGGTATCGCTCGACAAGGAGAAATTCAGCAGTCCATCGGCACCGGACTGGAAGATGCCCGTCACGTTGCCGCTGGCCGTGGTGGCTTCACCCGCCACATCCCCGACACCCCCGGCAATACCATTGGCCAAACCGTCTTCATCGACGGTGCCGGCCTCGGCGGCTCCGGTTGCGGTGGGCGTGTCGTCATCGACGGTGATCACCAGCTTCTCGGGCGCAGCCGTCACAGTGTCGCCGTCCTTGTCGGTGGCCTGCAGCAAGCTACCCAGGTTGAGGGTGATGTCGTTTTCATCATTGCCCGCTGGATGATCCAGCGGTTGCAGCAGGCTGAAGCTATAGGCGCCCGCCGCGCTGAGGCTGAAGGTGAACACATCGACGGCGCCGGCCTTGGCGGTCAGGGTGTCGCCCAGGACGCTGTAGACCAGCGCCACTCCGCCCGAACTCAGGGCTGGCAGGCCACTGGTGTCACTCGACAGGGCATAGCTCAGTGGCACGTCGGCCCCGGATTGGAAGATGCCCGTCACGTTGCCGCTGGCCGTCGTTGCTTCGCCAGCGACGTCGCCGACACCGCCGGCGATGCCATTGGCCAGGCCGTCTTCATCGACGGTGCCGGTCTCGGCGGCTCCGGTTGCGGTTGGCGTGTCGTCATCGACGGTGATCACCAGCTTCTCGGGCGCAGCCGTCACCGTATCGCCATCCTTATCCGTGGCTTGTAGCAACGAGCCCAGGTTGATAGTGATGTCGTTTTCATCGTTACCGGCTGGATGATCCAGCGGTTGCAGCAGGGTAAAGCTGTAGGCCCCTGCGGCGCTGAGGCTGAAGGTGAACACATCGACGGCGCCCGCCTTGGCGGTCAGGGTGTCGCCCACCACGCTGTAGACCAGCGCCACTCCGCCGGAGCTCAGGGCTGGCAAGCCACTGGTGTCGCTCAACAAGGCATAAGTCAGCGGTACATCGACGCCGGACTGGAAGATACCCGTGACGTTGCCGCTGGCCGTGGTTGCCTCGCCAGCTACGTCGCCGACACCGCCGGCGATGCCATTGGCCAGGCCGTCTTCGTCGACGGTACCGGCCTCAGCGGTTCCGGCCGCTGCCGGCCCATCGTCCTCGAAGATCATTTTCGAGCCGATTTCGGCGGTTGCGGTGGAGGCTTGGCGCAAGGTGAAACCACCGATGTCGAAGTCAGCGTGGGTATTGCCCTTGGCGTCCAGGGCTGCGCCGTTCTCGACCAGTACGCGGTTGTGGTCCGCGGTGGTGGTGTATTCGATCTTGTAGCCGGCTATGACGCCGGTGACGGTGGCCACGCCGCCATTAAAGCTGATGGCAATGTTCGCATTGTTCACCGAGCCGTCCGAGTTTTCGATCACTTGCCCGGTGCTGTTGTCGATCACCAGAACATGGGTGATGGCCACCGACGTATCGTTGGCATAGCCGTTGACGAAGTTCACGCCGCTTTCAACCGCGGTGCTGAAGGCACTGATCTTGACCATCGCACTCTTGCCGCCTTGCAACTGCACGATGTCGAAATTGGCCGTCTTCGTATCAAAGACCGCGGTGAAGTCGATATTGGCTTCGACGTCCGCTTCGTTCTGGCTCAGGTTGGGAACGGTCACGTCCTGCCGGGCGCCGGTGACGAAGCTAAAACGAATACCTTCCTGCTCCGTGATCATCTGGTTGTTGGTGCCGAAGGTGGTCGGGCCACCGCCCTGGCTGGTGTTGATGGTGTCACCGGTGTTGATGTTGACGCCCGTCGATTCGTCGGCGGGGTTCTTGCCGGTGGCGATGATCGTCGGGTCGGTGATCCGCAATACACCGCCATCGTCGACCACCGTCGGGTTGGCCTTGGTGAACATCAGGAACAGGTTCTGCCCGGAAGGCGCATTGGCCAGGCTGAACTTCAGGTCCTGGCTGGCGCCGATGAACACCTTGTTCAGCAGGTTGAGGGCATCGTCCGGGTTGCTCGCATCCGGATGCTTGAGCGGTTGGTATTCCACGGTCCAGATCTTGCCGCCCGACAGCGGCGACCCGGTTTCCTCGATATAGCCGGCGAACACTATCGCGCCGTCAGGGCCACCGGCCCGGCCCAGCACGATGTTGTTATTGTCCGTATCGGTATAGAGAAGAATGCTGGTGCCATCGAGGGTGTCCAGACCGCTGTCCAGGCCATCGAGCGGCGCGCCCAGGCTATCGGTGAACTTGATATCGACATTGATCGCATCGGGCGCCAGGTTGAGGGTGAAGGCATTGCTGCCGGTGTTGCCCACGGCGCCGGTGTAGCCACTCAAGGCCGCATCCGTTGCGGTACCCGCGCCAAGGGCGGTCAACCGGGTGGCGAAGGCTGAGGGCAGGGCGGCCAGCAGGATGTCATTGTCGTCGGCGTCTCCCGCAGGGGCTGGCGTGGCGGTGGCGTTCTGCAACCCGGTGGTTTCGTCCAGCGCAACGTTGACGCCGGTCGCTACCACGATCGGGTCGCTCGTGAGGGATGTGTTTTCTTGCAGGGTGGTCATGACATTCTCCTAGGCAGTTCCAGTCGTTGGGGCCGCACTGGACCCTCTGCTGGCAGATACCTCAACTATGGTGATGCGCCGGAGAATGCGCATTGGCCGATACTCCCAGGCAGTCTGGGAGTTTCAGCCTACTGGGGAGTGGAAACGGGATGAGGTGAAGGCGCCGGCCTGTTGCGTGCTCTTCATGCCTGGTGCTGCTTGAACGTCCGGCGCAACGAGCATTGCAGCTACACCTCCTATGGCTGCTGCAAAAAAAGCGAGGGCGGTTTCCAGGCCACCCTCGCATGGGTTTGACGCGCGATGTTTCAGACGCTGGCCAGGACGATATCGGTATTGAGCAGATCGACCCCGAGCAGGGTGATGCTCGTCAGCTGCCCACCGGTCTCGGCAATCGTCACGATACTGTCGGCGCCGGCGTTGTCGATCGACTGCACGACGGCGCCCGGATCACCAATGAGCACCACCGCATCGCGCTGGCCTGCGCCCGCATCGAAGCCGCTGACCTGATACTGGTTCTCGGCCACCGACAGGTCGATGTTGAAGGCATCCCGCTCACCCGTGGTGCCCACCAGCCGGAAGTCGAAGAGCACGTCGGTCGTGTCGTTGGCGAACAGGTTGGCATCGAACGCGCTGGTTGCGGTGTCGCCATCCTTGTCTGTGGTCGTGGCGTTGAACGACAGCTGGATATCGCTGGCCAGGCTCTGGATCTCCTTGATGAACTGGATCACCGGGATCTTGACCGTGCCCAGGCCCATGGTGAGCTGGACCGCGTCGATCAGGTGGCTGCCATCCCACTGGACGGTGAAGGATTTCTGGTTTCCGGCTTCCGCGTGCAGGTCGGCGGCTTGCACCTTGATGGGGGCGCCCGAGGTTGTGCCGTTGTCGAAGTAGATCGTGTAGTACAGCTCTTCCGTGGCCGGGTTGTAGCCTTGCACCGAGTTGTCGATAAAGATCTTCATGCTCGTCAACAAGGTCTCGGGGTTGATCACGAAACTCTCGTCACCGGCATTGATGCCGGCCGTGGTATTACCCTCCAGGTTGTTGTTGGCGATACCGATGCCCGAGGTGCTGACGTTCATGGCCGCCGAGCCGATGAACGACGGCAGCGGGTTGGTTTGCAGTTGCGCTTCGGTAGGGTCGGGCGCGCCGAGCCCGATACCGGTCAGGATGCTGTTCGCGCCGGTTTGCGGCGCCAGCGGATTGGCACCGAAGAACACCACTTCTTCGCTGCCGATTGTCAGCGTGCGTACAGGGTCGGGCCCGCCGGCAGCCAGCGAGCCGTCGGCACTGCTGAGGACGATGGTCGAGCGGAAACCTTCCTCCAGGTCCAGGGCATAGGTGCCATTGGCGTAGGCACTCAGGGTGTAGTGAACGGTGGTCTCCGCGGTGGCTGCGTTGTTGTCGAAGTCACCGGTCAGGGTCCCGGCGAACTGGTAGGCGCCATTGCCATCCGGTGACGGCGACTGCTCGACCAGCGTACCGGTGCCGGTGGTGGTCGTGTTGTCCGGCCGGACCAGGGTGAACTGGTTGTTCAGCAGCGAAATGTCCAGGCCGGCCGCCCCCAGCCCGTCGGCTCCGGCCGCCATGTTCCAGTAGCCTTGTTGCGCCAGGTCGGTCCCGGTGCCGATCAGGTTGCCGAAGGCGAGGGTCGGTCCATCGTCCTCGAAGATCATGTGCGAGCCGATTTCGGCGGTCGTGGTGGAGGCTTGGCGCAGGGTGAGGCCACCGATGTCGAAATCGGCGTGGGTATTGCCCTTGGCGTCCAGGGCTGCGCCGTTCTCGACCAGTACGCGGTTATGGTCCGCGATGGTGGTGTATTCAATCTGGTAGCCGGCCTTGACGCCGGTGACGGTGGCCACGCCGCCATCAAAGCTGATGACGATGCTCGGATCATTCGCCGAGCCATCCGAGTTTTCGATCACCAGCCCGGTGGCGATGTTGATCACACGAACATGGGTGATGGCCACCGACGTATCGTTGGCATAGCCATTGACGAAACTCGCACCACTTTCAACCGCGGTGTTGAAGGCACTGATCTTGACCACGGCACTCTTGCCGCCTTGCAACTGCACGATATCGAAATTGGCCGCCTTGGCATTAAACATCGCGGTGAAGTCGATGTTGGCTTCGAGATCGGCTTCGTTCTGGTCCAGGTTGGGAATGGTCACGTCCTGCCGGGCGCCGGTGACGAAGGTAAAACGGATGCCTTCCTGTTCCGTGATCATCTGGCTGTTGGTGCCGAAGGTGGTCGGGCCACCCGCCTGGCTGGTGTTGACGGTGTCACCGGTATTGATGTTGACGCCCGATGACTGGTCGGCGGGGTCCTTGCCGGTGGCGATGATCGTGGGATCGGCGATCCGCAAGACTCCACCGTCATCGACCACCGTCGGGTTGGCCTTGGTGAACATCAGGAACAGGTTCTGCCCGGAGGGCGCGTTGGCCAGGTTGAACGTCAGGTCCTGGCTGGCGCCGACGAACACCTTGTTCAGCAGGTTGAGGGCATCGTCCGGGTTACTGGCGTCCGGATGCTTGAGCGGTTGGTATTCCACAGTCCAGATCTTGCCGCCCGATAGCGGCGACCCGGTTTCCTCGATATAGGCCGCGAACACGATCGCACCGTCAGGGCCTCCGGCGCGGCCCAGCAGGATGTTGTTGTTGCTATCGGTATAGAGAAGGATGCTGGTGCCATCGAGGGTGTCCAGGCCGCTGTCCAGGCCATTGAGTGGCGCGCCCAGGCTGTCGGTGAAGCTGACATCGACATTGATCGCGCCGGGCGCCAGGTTGAGGGTGAAGGCATTGCTGCCGGTATTGCCCACGGCACCTGTGTAGCCACTCAAGGCCGCACCCGTTGCTGTACCTGCCCCGAGGGCGGTCAACCGATCAGCGAAGGCTGAGGGCAGGGCCGTCAGCAGGATGTCATTGTCGTCGGCATCCCCCGCAGGGGCTGGCGTGGCCGTGGCGTTCTGCAACCCGGCGGTTTCGTCCAGGGCAACGTCGACCCCGGTCGCTACCACGAGCGGAGCGCCATCCGCCAGGGCGGTGATGGTCAGTGTGTCGTTGCTGGGGAAGGCGGGGTAAAGATCGGCAGGGGTATCAGCGCTCAGGTCGTTCGTGGGGGATTGGGGTGTGGTCATGACAGGCTCCTCGGCGGTTCCAGTTGTGGGGGCCGCACCTGGGCCCCTCTGCTGGCAGATGTCACAACTATGGGGAGGCCGCGCAGGTTGCGCATTGGCTGATACTCCTGGACCCTCTGGGAGTTTCAGCCTATTGGGGGAGGGGAATGGGCTGAGGCGAAGGTGCCGGTCCATTGCGTGCCCTTCAAGCCTTGCGCTGCTTGAGCGTTCGGCGCGGCAAAAAAGCGAGGGCGGTTTCCAGGCCGCCCTTGTTTTGGTTTGACGCGCCAGGTTTCAGACGCTGCCCAGGACAATATCGGTATTGAGCAGATCGACCCCGACCAGGGTGATGGTCGTCAACTGTCCGCCGGTCTCGGTAATCGTCACGACACTGTCGGCGCCGGCGTTGTTGATCGACTGCACAGTGGCGCCCGGGTCACCAATAAGCACCACGGCATCGCGCTGGCCTGCGCCCGCATCGAAACCGCTGACCTGGTACAGGTTTTCAGCCACCGACAGATCGATGTTGAAGGCATCCCGCTCACCCGTGGTGCCCACCAGCCTGAAGTCGAAGGTCTGGTCGCTCGGGTCGTTGGCGAACAGGTTGGCGTCGAACGCGCTGGTTGCCGTGTCGCCATCCTTGTCCGTCACCGTCGCGTTGAATGCCAGCTGGATATCGCTGGCCAGGCTCTGGACCTCCTTGATGAACTGGATCACCGGGACCTTGATCGTACCCTTGCCCATGGTGAGCTGGACCGCATCGATCAGGTGGCTGCCATCCCACTGGACGGTGAAGGATTTCTGGTTTCCGGCTTCCGCGTGCAGGTCGGCGGCCAGTACCTTGATGGGCGCGCCCGAGGTCGTGCCGTTCTCGAAGTAGATCGTGTAGTACAGCTCTTCCGTGGCCGGGTCGTAACCTTGCACCGAGTTGTCGATAAAGATCTTCATGCTCGTCAACAAGGTCTCGGGGTTGATCACGAAACTCTCGTCACCGGCATTGATGCCGGCGGTGTTGTTGCCCTCCAGGTTGTTGTTGGCGATACCGATGCCGGATGTACTGACGTTCATGGCCGCCGTGCCGATGAACGACGGCAGGGGGTTGGTCTGCAACTGGGCTTCGGTAGGGTCGGGCGCTCCAAGCCCGATGCCCGTCAGGATGCTGTTATCGCCGGTCTGCGGGGCCAGCGGATTGGCACCGAAGAACACCACATGCTCGGTGCCTATCGTCAGCGTGCGTACCGGGTCCGGTCCACCGGCATCCAGCGAGCCATCGGCACTGCTGAGGACGATGGTCGAGCGGAAACCTTCCTGCAGGTCCAGGGCATAGGTGCCGTTGGCCTTGGCGGTCAGGGTGTAGTGGACGGTGGTATTCGCCGTAGTCGCGTTGTTGTCGAAGTCACCGGTCAGGGTTCCGGCGAACTGGTAGGCGCCATTGCCATCCGGTGACGGCGACTGCTCGACCAGCGTGCCTGTTCCGGTGGTGGTCGTGTTGTCCGGGCGGACCAGGGTGAACTGGTTGTTCACCAGCGAAATGTCCAGGCCGGCGGCATTCAATCCGTCGGCGCCAGCCCCCAGGTTCCAGTAGCCTTGTTGCGCCAGGTCGGTCCCGGTGCCGATCAGGTTGCCGAAGGCCAGGGTCGGCGTATCGTCATCGACGGTGATCACCAGCTTCTCGGCCGTGGCCGTCACCGTGTCGCCGTCCTTGTCGGTGGCCTGCAACAGTGTGCCCAGGTTGATGGTGATGTCGTTCTCGTTATTGGCTGCCGCGTGATCCAGGGGCTTGAGCAGGGTGAAGGTGTAGGCACCCGCTACTGTCAGGCTCAGGGTGAACACATCAATCGCACCGGCCTTGGCGGTCAGGGTATTACCCAGGACGCTATAGGCCAGCGCCACTCCGCCGGAACTCAGGGCTGGCAAGCCGCTGGTGTTGCTCGACAGGGAGTAGCTCAGCGGTACATCGGCACCGGACTGGAAGATCCCGGTCACGCTGCCGCTGGCGACAGTCGCCTCGCCAGCTACGTCACCGACACCTCCGGCGATGCCATTGGCCAGGCCGTCTTCATCGACGGTGCCGGTCACGGCGGTTCCGGTCGCTGTTGGCGTGTCGTCATCGACGGTAATTACCAGTTTCTCCGCCGCGGCCCGCACCGTGTCGCCATCCTTGTCGGTGACCTGCAACAGCGTGCCCAGGTTGAGGGTGATGTCGTTTTCATCGTTGCCGGCTGCGTGATCCAGAGGCTTGAGCAGGGTGAAATTGTAGGCACCCGCGGCGCTGAGGCTGAAGGTGAACACATCGACCGCACCGGCCTTGGCGGTCAGGGTGTCGCCGGCAACGCTGTAGACCAGCGCCACCCCACCCGAACTCAGGGCTGGCAAGCCACTGGTGTCACTCGACAAGGAATAATTCAGCAGTCCATCGGCACCGGCCTGGAAGATCCCGGTGACGCTGCCGCTGGCGGTGGTTGCCTCACCCGCCACATCCCCGACACCACCGGCAATACCATTGGCCAGGCCATCCTCGTCGACGGTGCCGGTCACGACGGTGCCGGTTGCCGTTGGTGTGTCGTCATCGACGGTGATCACCAGCCTCTCGGCAGCCGCCGTCACCGTGTCGCCGTCCTTGTCGGTGGCTCGCAGCAACGAGCCCAGGTTGAGGGTGATGTCGTTCTCGTTATTGCCGGCCGCGTGATCCAGAGGCTTGAGCAGGGTGAAATTGTAGGCACCCGCGGCGCTGAGGCTGAAGGTGAACACATCGACGGCGCCCGCCTTGGCGGTGAGGGTGTCGCCGGCAACGCTATAGACCAGCGCCACTGCGCCGGAACTCAGCGCCGGCAGGCCACTGGTGTCGCTCAACAAGGCATAACTCAGCGGTACGTCGGCCCCGGACTGGAAGATCCCGGTGACGCTGCCGCTGGCCACTGTGGCTTCGCCGGCCACGTCACCGACACCGCCGGCAATACCATTGGCCAGTCCGTCTTCGTCGACGGTGCCGGTCACGGCGCTTCCGGTCGCGGTTGGCGTGTCGTCATCGACGGTGATCACCAGTTTCTCGGCCGTAGCCGTCACTGTGTCGCCGTCCTTGTCCGTGGCCTGCAGCAACGAGCCCAGGTTGATGGTGATGTCGTTCTCATCGTTGCCCGCCGCGTGGTCCAGCGGCTTGAGCAGGGTAAAGCTGTAGGCGCCTGCCGTGCTGAGGCTGAAGGTGAACACATCGACGGCGCCGGCCTTGGCCGTCAGGGTATTGCCCACCACGCTGTACACCAGCGCCACTCCAGCGGAACTCAGGGCAGGCAAACCACTGGTATCGCTCGACAGGGAAAAGCTCAGTGGCACGTCGGCCCCGGATTGGAAAATCCCGGTGACGCTGCCGCTGGCCACCGTGGCCTCGCCGGCCACGTCGCCGACGCCGCCGGCCACACCGCTGGCCAGGCCGTCTTCATCGACGGTAGCGGTCACGGCGGTTCCGGCCGCTCCCGGTCCATCGTCCTCGAAGATCATCTGCGAGCCGACTTCGGCGGTCGTGGTGGTGGCCTGGAGCAGCTTGAAGCCACCGATATCGAAATCGGCGTGGTTATTGCCCTTGGCGTCGAGGGCCGCACCGTTCTCGATCAGTACGCGGTTGTGGTTCGAGGTGGTGGTGTATTCGATCTGGTAGCCGGCCTTGACGCCGGTGACGGTGGCCACCCCGCTGGCAAAGCTGATGGCAATGCTCGGATCATTCACCGAACCGTCGGAGTTCTCGATCACCAGCCCGGTACTTATGTTGATCACGCGGACATTGGTGATGGCCACCGCGGTATCGCCCACATAGCCATTGACGAAATTCTCCCCAGGTTCGGCCGCAGTGTTGAAGGCACTGATTTTCACCACGGCGCTCTTGCCGCTTTGCAGCTGCACCACATCGAAACTGGCCGCCTTGGCATTAAACATCGCGGTGAAGTCGATGTTGTCTTCCTCATCGGCTTCGTTCTGGTCCTGGTTGGGAATGGTCACATCCTGCCGGGCGCCGGTGACGAAGGTAAAACGAATGCCTTCCTGTTCCGTGATCATCTGGTTGTTGGTGCCGAAGGTGGTCGGGCCACCTGCCTGGCTGGTGTTGATAGTGTCGCCGGTATTGATGTTGACGCCCGTCGACTGGTCGGCGGGGTTCTTGCCGGTGGCGATGATCGCCGGGTCAGTGATGCGCAGGACACCAGCGTCGTCGACCACCGTCGGGTTGGCCTTGGTGAACATCAGGAACAGGTTCTGCCCGGAAGGTGCGTTGGCCAGGCTGAACGTCAGGTCCTGGCTGGCGCCGACGAACACCTTGTTCAGCAGGTTGAGGGCATCGTCCGGGTTGCTGGCATCCGGATGCTTGAGGGGTTGGTATTCCACAGTCCAGATCTTGCCGCCCGATAGCGGCGATCCGGTTTCCTCGATATAGGCCGCGAACACGATCGCGCCGGCAGGGCCGCCGGCTCGGCCGAGGACGATATTGTTGTTGGTATCGGTATAGAGAAGGATGCTGGTGCCATCGAGGGTATCCAGGCCACTGTCCAGACCATTGAGCGGCGCGCCCAGGCTGTCGGTGAAACTGACATCGGTAATGACTCCCCCAGGCGCCGGGTTGAGGGTGAAGGCATTGCTGCCGGTGTTGCCCGCGGCACCGGTGTAGCCACTCAAGGCCGCGCCTGTTGCGGTACCCGCCCCGAGGGCGGTCAACCGATCAGCGAAGGCCGAGGGCAGGGCCGTCAGCAGGATGTCATTGTCGTTGGCGTCTTCCGCAGGGGCTGGCGTGGCGATGGCGTTCTGCAGCCCGGCGGTTTCGTCCAGCGCAACGTTGACGCCGGTCGCTACCACGAGCGGATCGCCAACCGCCAGGACGGTAATGGTGTCAGTGGTCAGGTTTTCTTCGGGGATGGTCATGACATGCTCCTAGGCAGTTCTAGTTGATGGGGCCGGACCATGGCCCTTTGCTGGCAGATGTCACAACTATGGGGATGCGCCGCAGGTAGCACATTGGCCGATACTCCTAGGCGGTCTGGGAGTTTCAGCCTATGCGGCAGGGGGAATGGGGTGATGCGAAGGAGTGGCGCCGATGCTCAAGGTCGGCACCACCGGCTGAAGTCGTCGTGTTCAGTGAGGCGAGAGAATAGGTAGAGCCGTAGGCCCCTGAGACACTCAGGCCATGACGACAAGGTGCGCAACTCGACGGACGAGCTGCAGTTGCTTAGGCTGACGGCCTTTTTGACGCTTTTGGTTTTTTTGGGGGGAGCACTATGGACAGGGACACACTTGAACGGAACCAGATACCGATCTATTTCGTCGCGGTCATCGCCGCTGCAATCGCTGGCTTGATGCTGCCTTCGGCGGCGCAGGGCCTGAATGCATGGGTGACCCCGACTATCGCAGTGCTGATGTACGCGATGTTCCTGCAGATTCCCTTTCTCGACCTGCGTGAAGGCCTCGGCAACAAGCGCTTCATGTCAGCCTTGCTGATCGCCAACTTCGTGCTGATTCCACTCCTGGTATGGGGGCTGACCCGGGGGCTCACCGATCACCCGGCGATCCTTGTCGGTGCGCTCCTGGTACTGCTGACGCCGTGCATCGACTACGTGGTGGTCTTCACTCACATCGGCAAGGGCGACTCTCGCGGGATCCTGGCGGCAACCCCGATTCTGCTGCTGCTTCAGCTGGTACTGCTACCGGTGTACCTGGCCTTCATGCTGGGTGGGCAGTCCGAGGTCGTCATCAGGGTGGGCCCATTTGTCGAAGCCTTTCTCGTGCTGATTGTCGCGCCCTTGTTACTGGCGGTGATGACAGCGGCTCTGGCCAGAACATCGAAAATCGCCGGCGCTTGGAACGCCGTCTGGGCCTGGCTGCCCGTTCCGGCAATGGCGGCGGTTCTGGTCGCGGTGGTCGGTTCGCAAATCGCCTCGGTGGTTCGCGACATCGATAAGCTGGCTCCGGTCATCCCCGTGTACATCGGCTTCCTGCTGCTGGCTCCCCTGATGGGCGCTTTGGTGTCCAGGGCTTTCAAGCTGCCGTCCGCGAGCGCCAGGGCAGTCACCTTCAGCTCATCGACCCGTAACTCCCTGGTGGTTCTTCCGCTGGCCCTGGCACTCCCTGAAGAAGTCCGCGGGCTTGCCGCTGCCGCGGTGATCACTCAAACCTTGGTCGAGTTGGTGGGGGAGCTGATCTACATCCGTGCAATACCGGCTCTGGTCTGGCGCAAAAAGGCCACGGATTGCGTCGACGACTGCGTAGATGGGTGATTGCAGGGAATTGACTCCATTGGCATTCTACTGACCAGTACGGTGAAGAAAGCACTACAGCAGGTGCCAGGCGTCAATGCCGTCACGGTCGGCTTCGACAAGAAAACCGCCACGGTGACCTTCGACCCGGACCAGGCCACATCCGCAGCGCTCACCAAGGCGACCACGAACGCCGGTTACCCCTCCATGGTGAGAAGTGAGACCCCATGAATACCCCTGTCCTCGAGTCCGTGCTGACCTGCCCGCACTGTGGTTTCGCCAAGCGCGAAAGCATGCCCACAGATGCCTGTCTGTACTTCTACGAATGCAGCAACTGCAAGCGTCTGCTGCGCCCCGATCCGGGTGACTGCTGCGTGTTCTGCTCCTTCGGCTCGGTGAAGTGTCCACCGATTCAGGCGCAGCGGGGATGTTGTAGATAGGGGCACACCGGGCTGATGCGTTGTGGCTATTTTGATGCAACAAAAAGCCCGGCAGTGTCGCACTGCCGGGCTTTGTTCTCAGGTCCGCCTTCAGAATCGATAGCCAGCGCTCAGCTTCAGATCATCGACGTCACTTTTTCAACAACCGAAGCCCGTTCAGCACCACCAGCAAGCTCACCCCGACGTCAGCGAACACGGCCATCCACATGGTTGCAAAACCCATCAGGGTGAACACCAGAAACACCGCCTTGATCCCCAGGGCGAACAGGATGTTCTGCTTAAGCACGTGAGCGGTGTGCCGAGACAGCCGAACGAAGGCGGGGATCTTGCGCAGGTCATCGTCCATCAGCGCAACGTCCGCAGTTTCGATCGCCGTTCCTGTGCCAGCGGCCGCCATGGCGAAGCCGATCTGAGACTTGGCCAGGGCCGGCGCATCGTTTATCCCGTCACCGACCATCCCGACTACATGGCCACGGCCTTGCAATTCGTCTATCGCCGTCAGTTTGTCAGCGGGGAGCAGATTCCCCCGCGCCTCGTCGATCCCCACCTGTTGTGCAATCGCCTCGGCGGTGTGGGCGTTGTCGCCCGACAGCATCATGGTCTTGATGCCCAGCGCGTGGAGCTCACTGATCGCCGCCTGGCTAGAATCCTTCAGGGTATCGGCCACAGCGAAGAGCCCCTGCACGCTTTCTGTGCCGAGCAACGCCACCACGGTCTTGCCTTCACGTTCCAGGCTGTTCAGTGCCTTCTCCAGCCCGGCGCTTGAAAACCCCAGGTCTTCGATAAGGCGATGATTGCCCAGGTGATAAAGGCGCCCGTCAACGACGCCTTTCACGCCTTTTCCAGGAAGCGCCTCGAAGTTGTCCACCTGCATCAAGGTCAGGGCATCGACGGCACCCTGCCTGGCGATGGCCTGCGACACAGGGTGGTCCGAACGGGCCCCCAGGCTGGCGGCAATCGTCTGCGGCGTGGCCCCGGAAGTCTCGACCCATGGGACATAATCGGTCTGCACCGGCTTGCCATGGGTGAGGGTGCCGGTCTTGTCCAGTGCGACGAAGTTCAGCTTGGCGCCGATTTCCAGGTACACGCCGCCCTTGACCAGAATGCCTTTGCGGGCTGCCGCCGCCAGCCCGCTGACGATGGACACGGGTGTGGAAATGACCAAGGCACAGGGACAGGCCACCACCAGCAGGACCAAGGCGCGATAGATCCAGTCCGTCCACAGTCCGCCGCTGAACAAGGGCGGGATGAGCGCAATGGCCAAGGCGAAGAAGAACACCGCTGGCGTATAGATCCTGGCGAACCGGTCCACGAATCGCTGGGTGGGCGCCCGCGAATTCTGGGCTTCTTCCACGGCGTGGATAATGCGCGCCAGGGTCGTGTCACTGGCCTGTGCGGTCACGCGATATTCGAAGGAGCTGGACTCGTTGATCGACCCGGCATACACCGGATCATTCAGGGTTTTTTCGACGGGCAGGCTTTCCCCGGTGATGGGGGCCTGGTTGACGGTCGAGCTGCCGGCGGCAACCTCGCCATCCAGCCCGATCCGCTCGCCGGGGCGCACTCGCACCAGCGCACCGAGGCCGACCGTTTTGACATCGACCTCCAGCCAGCTGCCGTCGGCCTGGCGAACCGTGGCCCTTTCGGGGGTCAGGTCCAGCAGCCCCCTGATGGCGTTACGCGCACGATCCAGCGATCTGGCCTCGACCTTTTCCGCCAGGGTGAACAGGAACATCACCATCGCCGCTTCCGGCCACTGGCCAATCAGCACCGCGCCTGTCACGGCGATGCTCATCAAGGCATTGATGTTGAGGTTGAGATGCTTGAGCGAGATCCAGCCTTTCTTGTAGGTCGTGGGGCCGCAGAGGGCGATGGCCAGCAGGGCCACAACGGCGATCAGCCACTCCGGAGCCGATTGAGTGAAGTGCAAGACCTCCGCGCCCACCGCCGAGACACCGGCCAACGCCAGTGGCCACCATGGGCTTTTCCGGAACGGCTCGGGCGGCTGCTCGGCTGTGGAGGCGTCTGTGCTGGAGGCCGTGGCGTCATCCATCAGCGGCTCCGCGCGCATGCCCAGCGACAGCACTGCCGCTTCGATCGACGAGGTGTCCGGCAGCTGATGCCAGACGCCCATCGTCCGGTTCATCATGTTGAATTCCAGCTTCTGGATCCCGCTGGTTTTGGCGAGCCTGGCCTCGATCATGGTCTGCTCGGAGGGGCAGCACATCTGGCCGATCCGGAACCTGTCAAAGCGCGACGTGCCATTGGCCGTGCCGGAAGAGGCTTTTGCAGCGCCGGCACTTGCAGCTCCAGCAGGTGGGCAACAGGCATCCACAAACAGGTCGCTGCCTGCCGGGCTGGCCGATTGGCCTGGTTCAGCGAGGGTATGCAAAGTGGAGGGCGCCGCTACCTCGGCACAGCCTGATGGGGCGTTGCCGGCTGGCGAACAGCAACCCGCGCCGGCCTTGGGCTCGGAGATTGCTGCCAAGGTCTTAGGCGCACAGCAACTGCCTTGGGCCGGTTCGCGGGCCGCCCTCGATCCGCAAGTCGTTGCCGCGGGCGCACAGCAGCCGGTGGCAGCTGCCGGGTCGAACACTTCTACGGCACCGGTTTTTTCTGGTGTCGGTTTATCACCGCAGCTGCTTTTCATCAGGTCACTCCCCACATGTCATGAGGAGAGTGAACAGGTTATAGCCACTATAAGGTCAAGCGTATTTATGCCTTCCTTCAGTTGCCTGCGGCCTTACGCGACCGGTCGATCTCGCTGCGGATCAGATCGTAGAGCGGTTGGGCACCGAAATTGGTCAGCGGCCGGCCGTTGACGAAGAAGGTCGGCGTACCCTTTACCCCCACTGTCTTGGCATCGGCGTCGTCCCTTTCCACGGTGGCCGTGATCTCGGGCGACATCATGTCCTCGCGGGCCTTCGCCACATCCAGGCCTGCAAGGGCCGCGGCGTCCCATGCCGCCGAGGCTTTTGCATCATCGTGCCACTGTGGCTGAGCCTCCAGCACCGCTTCAAGCACGGGTACGAATACCCCTTGTTTGCGGGCGCTCTCCAGCAACCGGATGGCTTCCTCGGAGCCTTTGTGCAGCCGTACGTAGCGCAGCACCAGGCGGACATCGGCGGGATGCTCGGCCATCATCTGCTTGACGATGGGATAGAAGGCCCGACAGCTTTCGCATGAGGGGTCAAAGAACTCGACGATAGTCACCGGCGCCCTGGCAGGGCCGAAGCTGGGGGAATGAAAACGTACCAGTGCGCTGGCTTCTTGAACGGGGGCCGTCGCCTGAGGCACAGCGGCCGTGCGCGGGTAGAAAAAGGCAGCGGCGGCGAAGCCGATCACCGCAAGGATACTGATGGCGACTACAAGGATGCGTTTGCTCATGCGTTAGCTTTCCGGCGAATGAGGACAAGGAGGACAACCAGGAGCGTGAAGACCCCCAGCGAGAGCGAAGGCAGTGCGATGCCGCCGAGAATCGACATGTCGGCACCCGAGCAGGAAGGGCCCGCCCCACAGGGCTTGATCGCTTCCGGGATGACTTCGAAGTACAGCAGGTTGTGATACAGGGCTGTCAGCCAGCCCACGGCGGCGAGGGGCAAGGCGTAGCGCCACACCCCGGTGTCCGAAGTGGCGCAGGCGACTCCAAGGACGATCACCAGCGGGAACATGAATGCCCGCTGATACCAGCACAGCACGCAGGGCTCCCGTCCCATCACCTCGCCGATGAACAGCACGGCCAAGGTGGAAACCAGGGCAAGCAGCCAGGCCCCCAGCAGTAAGGTCCAGCTCCCGGATTGAGGGTTTTGTCTTGCGGCGTCCATATGACAGGTGCCTGTGTGAGTTGAGGGTCAGGGGCGCGCGCTTTGCTGATCGCCCAAGGCGAGTAGAATGAGGGTTCTAGTGACTATAAGGTCAAGCATGATGAGTTCGGCTACCTACACGGTCGGTGCCCTGGCGAAAGCCACGAACACCAAGACCGTCACCATCCGCTATTACGAGCAGGTCGGGCTGCTGCCGTCCTTCGCTCGCTCGGAATCAGGCTACCGCCTGTACACGAATGAGGAACGCGACCGGCTGTTGTTCATCCGCCGTAGCCGCGCATTGGGTTTCAGCCTGGATGACATTCGTGAATTACTGGGCTTTGCCGATCGCCGCGATGCCTCCTGCGCCGGGGTGGACGCCAAAGTCGAGGGCCAACTGCAGCAGGTACGGATGCGTATCCGCGACCTGCAGGGCCTGGAGTCGGAGCTGGAGCGCCTGATTGCTTGTTGCAATGGCGGCGTGATCGAGCAGTGCCGGATCATCGAGTCGTTATCGGAGCAAGGCTCGCCAGATTGACGCCATACCCGTCTCGAAAAGACCGGCTGGCGCGGCAGATGACCCCTCGCTTGAAGAGTGCGGCCAGGTTGAAAGTGGGAAGGGATGGGCGAGTGTTTATGGGCGCAACTGACAGGGGCGCCGTGGCCCTCATCAGGCCTCGGCGAACGCCTCTTCGATGAAAGCCTCCAGCTCTGCCTCTTCAAGCAGCTCGATGGAGAAATGCCCGAAGCGTTTCGGCAACCAGAGGATGCGTGTCCCGCTGGGCGATTGGAGATTGTCGCGCGACAAGGGTTTGCCGTTCTCGTCTTCCGGCTGCACACCCGCGGCCAGCAACTCGTCGTAGGCGGCCTCGATATCCGGGGTGCAATAGCAGTGACGGTAGATCGTGCCTTCGCCGTTGGTGTCCATCAGCGCCTTGAGATTGCCGCTGAAGGGTTGCACCAGCATCAGGCGCTCCGTGCCGAACATGACGATCGCATAACGCACATGCAAACCGTCGCGCTGCCACTCCAGGGTCCTGGAAATCCTCGCGCTGAAGATTCGGGCGTAATACCCACAGGCTTGCTCGAGGTCTTTGACCAGAACATCCACGTGGCTGAACTTCAATTTCATGATCTCTCCTGACGAAAAAGGCAGCGGGGTGCTGCAGCGACTTTGAGAATCCTCTGATTCATCCCTTGCAGTGGCCCTGCGTAGACTGCCGCCCCGCGCCGATTCCCACCAAGTCCCACCAAGGGAAGCCGCACCGTTAGTCTGAACTCGGGTCGAGGAGAAACGTTTTGAAAACGCTACGACAGGTGGGGCTGCTTGCACTGGCCCTGGGATGCATCATGGGGACTTCTGCCTACGCAGCAGTAGATTATTGCGGCTATCCAGAAGGCACCCCGCTGAATCCGTCGGTCATTGCCAGTCTTCCAGCTGTTACAACCTTGCAGTATGCCGCCATTGGCGAGGTAATGGCGTCCTACGAAGTCTCGGTCGGACGCCGTTCTGGAGGATGGTCATGGTGCACCAAGTCTGAATGGGGAATGACCGAAGTGACGACCAGCCTTACATCAAGAGGCAGTCAAGCGCTTTACGATTCTGGTGTTCCTGGGGTAGGCATTCGCATTGGGCACCACGCTAGCTATAACTGGACCAGCCCCAAGTACCCACCTTTTACCTATACCGGAGTAAACGGGCTCCTCCCTTTCTTCGATAGAGTGACCATAGAGTTTGTGCGTACAGATATAGGGGTGGGAAAGGGCGATATGCCTTCCTTCGACTACGAGACCAGTTTCTTTATTGACACCAGCTACACCACTCCCAGGCGAGCAGTTTATGCCATCGAAGGAACAGACCTTAAAACCAAGTTTGAACATAATGCCTTCTTCACTACCTGCTACACACCCAAGAGCAGTACCGAGGTCAAGATGGGGCGTCCCGCGGTAGAGCAAGTAAAGCGCGGCTCGGTCCAGGACCAGACATTCGTTCTGGACGTTGTTTGCAAAGGCCTCAATCCCACGGTCAAGCCACCGGTAAAGGTCTATTTCGAGGGCAACTCCGTTCGTGATGGCTTGCTGAATCTGAACGGTCTCGGACAGCCTGGCGTCGCCAAAGGCGTTGGCATCTCACTGTCCAACGACAAAAACGTGGCACTGCCATTCAGCCAAGACAAGGCTGTAGCCCTGGATTGGCAATCGAGCGGCCCCGGCACCGAGATGTACCACTTTGCCGGAAAGGCGCGCTACGTCACCACGGGCATGGAAGTCGCCGCCGGAAAAGCCGATGCAACACTGACCTATATATTGGAATACAACTGACCTGGTTTCCCGCCCCAGGACACCCCAAAAGTGAACACAGCCCTTTGTAGGAGCGAGCTTGC
>NZ_JBQENK010000024.1:0-100571 GCF_052044735.1 Pseudomonas sp. 22526 | reverse complement strand
CTCGCTCCTACAGTAGCCCCACTATCGTCCTTAACTGACTGGCATTACTCGCTGGAGTGGCTTTTCTGCTGCCCGGAATCTGCGTCCTGCAGCGCATCAGCCGCGCTGCAAGGCCGCATCGGCTCAAGGTTTTGGCGGTGGGGTAAAGGTGCCTGGGCAATAGGCCGCCTCGCCATAGCCCTGGGTGCGCTTGACCACTTCAGCCAGGTCCGCCTGGCTGTTGAAGTCATAGGCGTAGATCCCGAACTCGGGGTCGAAGAAAAACAGATTGGTGGTGTTCTTGTAGATGCCCATCGCATGCCCGCCGGCGGTCACGCTCTGGCCCTGGGCGGAAACGAAGAGGAAGTTGCCGGCCTTCAGGGCTTTGAGCGAATCCACGGTGGTCGGCACCGGGTTGAAAGGGGTGAAGCTTGAAGTGGGCAGTAGCAGGGGCGGCAGCAGAAAAACGAAGGTCTCGCCGTCTTCCACCTGATCCTGCAGGTCGTCGCATTGCTCTGGCGTCAGTTTCATGGCCTGGGCCAGGCCGTTGTTGTCGATCGCCGCCAGCCACTTCATCACGGCCGCCTCGCAGACGCCCTTGCGGTGCCGGGGCGTTTTGTTGACCCATTTGACTAACAGTTTTCCGCTCATGACCGCTCCTTGGCGATGCCTCTGTCCAGTTGTCCGGTTCGTTGAATGCCTGGCTTGCCATACAGGCGGCGAAGCCCGGGTTGTTCCAGCCGTTGCAAACAGCCTGTTGAGGTATAGATCGGCTTTTTTGCCTTAACAAGAACCTCGCCATGGCGGCGCGATGACCGGTTCCTGGCCGGGGCTGCGCGCCGTTGTCAGGGCGCGCGCTGCGCCAACGCCGGGTTCGACTCTGCCTGCCAGGACCCGCCCAGCGCCGTGTACAGGTTGACCTCGGCGATCAGCTGCGCCAGCCGGTCGTTGATCAGCCCCTGTTGCGCGCTGAACAGCGAACGTTGCGCGTCGAGGAACGTAAGGTTGCTGTCCACGCCGGTGCGGTAGCGGTGTTCCGCCATCCGGTAATAGTCCTGGGTGGCCGCCACCAGGCTGCGCTGGGCGTCGAGCTGGTCGCTGTAGGTCTGGCGCGCGGCGAGGCCGTCGGCGACTTCCTGGAAGGCGGTCTGGATCGACTTTTCGTACTGCGCGACGCTGATGTCCTTCTGCAGCTTGGCGTAGTCGAGGCTGGCCCGCAGGTTGCCGGCATTGAAGATCGGCAGGTTGATCTGCGGCTGGAAGGCCCAGCTGCCGGAGCCGCCCTTGAACAGCCCGGCCAGTTCCAGGCTGGAGGTGCCGGCGTTGGCCGTCAGGCTGACGCTGGGGAAGAAGGCGGCGCGCGCCGCGCCGATATTGGCGTTGGCGGCCTTGAGCTGGTACTCGGCCTGGAGGATGTCGGGACGGCGTTGCAGCAGGTCCGAGGGCAGCCCGGCCGGGACCTGGGCGATCAGGTCGCTGGCCAGCGGCCGGGCCGGCAGCGAGTCGGCGACCTGGGTGCCCACCAGCAGGGTCAGGTTGTTCAGGTCCTGGGCCACCTGGCGCTGGTAGCGGGCCAGGTTGGCGCGGGCGCTTTCGACGCTGGTCCGGGCCTGGCTCACATCCAGGGCCGAGACTTTGCCGGCATCGGCGCTGCGAGTGGTCAGGCGCAGGCTTTCTTCGTCGGCGGCCAGGGTCTTGGCGGTCAGCGCCAGCAGTTCCTGGTCGGCGCGCCAGGTCAGGTAGGCGCTGGCGACGTTCGCCACCAGGCTGAGCTGGGCGCTGCGCCGGGCTTGCTCGGTGGCCAGGTAGCTCATCAGGGTCTGTTCGGTGAGGCTGCGCACCCGGCCGAAGAAGTCCAGTTCATAGGCGCTGACCCCCAGGGTCACCGAGTAGGACGACTTGATCAGCGACTTGCCGGTGCCGGTCACGTCCCCCGGCAGGCGCTGGCGCGAGCCGGCGCCGGTGGCGGACACCGCGGGAAACAGGTCGGCGCGCTGGATCCGGTACTGGGCCTGGAAGGCTTCCACATTCAAGGCCGCGACCCGCAGGTCGCGGTTGTTGACCAGGGCGCTGCGGATCAGCGTCTGCAGCTCAGGGTCATGGAACAGGCTGTGCCAGTCCGCTCCTTGTTCGGCAAATGCCGTGGCTTGAGTGGCATAAGCCGGGCCCTGCGGGTACTGGGACTCAACCGGTGCCGCGGGCTGCCGGTAGTCCGGGATCAGCGAGCAACCGCCCAGCAGCAAAACAAGGCTTATCAGGGACAGCGGGGACTTACTCATTGAACAGCCTCATCTACAAAAGCCGCGGCGGCGTCGCCCCGGGCGGGTTGAAAAGCGGGCAGGGCGCCGCTCAGGCGCCGACCATCCATTTCGCCAGGCCGTGCCGGCCGCTGACCCCGAGCTTGGCGGCGGCGCGCTTGAGGTAGGTTTCCACCGAGCTGTTCTTGACGCTGAGGCGCTCGGCCATTTCCGGCACCGTGCCGCCGGTCAGCAGGCCCAGGCAGACCTCTTTCTCCCGCGCCGACAGGGTGATGTCGCCCAGGCACAGGCGCTCGTTGAATTCCCGTTGCAGCGGCGATTGCTCGACCGCCGCCAGCGGGCTGCTGGGCGCCAGGCCGAGGTTTTTCTGGCAGGCCTGGCGGTTGATCTGGGCATGGCGCTCCACCAGCGGCAGCAGGGTTTCCGAGAGGCTCTTGAGAAACGACAGCTCGGCCAGGGAAAACAGCCGTTGCGCAGGGGGACGCAGGAAGGTGATGACACAGCGGCGATTGGCTTTGCGCGACACCAGATGGCACTGGTGGGAGAGGTAACGCGGGTGTTTGCTGGAGGTCTGGGCGTTCATCTGGATCAGTAGCGAGTCGTTCATCTCGATCATCTTTTCCAGCAGCGGATGATCGTCCTGGTACTGCGAGGGCTGGGTGGGCGGCAGTGCCTCCTCGAGCCCGGCACTGCCCAGCGGCTTGATCTCAAGAGGGCTTGCCTGGCGTTCGTCGAGGGTCCATTCGGCGAGTTCGACCCGCTGCACAGGCACCAGCTTGTCCACCAGGTGCAGCATCTTCGCCGCAAACAGCCCATGGCCGGTGCTGGAAATCAGCTCCCCCAATTCGTTGTAGAAATGCGCACTGTCTATGTTTCGAATACTGCTGGTCAGACTCATATCCCTATCATCCCTGATGTAGACAGATCGTCGAACGGTTGGCGTCGGCGGCCACCACCCGTCCTTGCAACGAATGTCCGTGGCCGAGATTTTTCATTTAATCCCGCGGGTTTACCCAGCGTCTGTAGCTGAAAGCGGGGACACAAGCTGCCATAAAGTCCGCGTTGTTAATTTGACGAATTTCGCCCGAAAGGGCGGTTTTGCCAGAGGCACGGGTGCTCGGGTTTTTAAGATAGTTCTTTGATATTCATAGGATTTATCTGAGAGGACGGTACTTTTTATCCTGGGCGCCGTCCGGAACCTGTAGTGGATGTCCTACACACTTTTAAGCCTTTGAATCGAGAATTATTAGCTAGTACGTGCGCGCAGACCGATCCCCGAGCTGGCAGTAAGTCAATTTTCGACTATCCATCCATCCTGGCCTGAACCGCCCGACCGCGGGCTGGGCTGTCCGGGTTTCAGGTGACAGACAGGTCGCCAGGGCGCTGGTTAAATCCGTGGATGCCTCCGATACCAGGCGCTGCCGGGCTCTGCTCAGGGCATGCCTCAGGGTATGGACACCTCACATGAGAAGGATCTTATGAAGCTTTTTTCCGTAGCCGCCCCAGGTGCGTTTGTCGCGATCGAGAACCCTTGCCGCCAGCCCGGACGTGCTATGGCTGCCTGTGCTCAGGAGGGCCGGCCATGACCCCGTCCAAGCTTGAGTCACAAGCCTTTGCCCTGACCGCCGCCCAGCGCGATATCTGGCTCGACCAGCTGAGCCGGGGCGATTCGCCGCTGTACAACATCGGCGGTTACGTCGAACTCGCCGGGCCTTTCAGCGCCGAGCTGATACAGCAGGCCATCGAGCTGCTGGTGCGCAAGCACGATGCCCTGCGCACCCTGCTGCTGCCTGACGCCGGTAGCGACGGCCTGCCTTTGCAGCGCTTCGCCCAGAGCATGCCGGTCGAGGTGCCGCTGGAGGACCTGAGCGCACATCCTGAGCCGCTGGCGGCCGCCCAGGCCTTGATCCGGCAACGCATGGAGCAGCCGTACCCCTTCGACGGCGGCCCGCTGTTCCGGTTTTTCCTGGTGCGCCTGGATGCCCGCCATCACCTGCTGGGCACCCAGGCCCACCACCTGATTCTCGATGGCTGGGGTTTTGGCCAGATGCTGCAATCCCTGGGCGGGATCTACAGCGCGCTGCAGGCCGGGCGCCGTCCCGAGTTGTCGGCGCCGTCCTATGTCGAGTTCATTCGCGACGATGCCCGCTACCACGACTCGCCGCGTTACCTACGCGACCGGGCGTATTGGCAGGACAAATACCGCAGGCTGCCCGAGCCGCTGCTGATGCCGCGGTATCGCGAGCGTTTCGCCAGGGAAGCCGCGGCCGCCGGCGACACCCCGAGCAACAATCTGCTGCAGCCGTTCCCCACGCATTTGCACGAACGCATGAAACAGTGGGCCAGAACCTGCCAGGCCTCGGCCTTCCACGTGCTGCTGGCGGCCCTGTACGTCTATTTCACCCGCACCGCGCAGCGCGATGAATGGGTGGTGGGGCTGCCGATTCTCAACCGTTCCAATGCCCGCTTCAAAAACACCCTGGGGCTGTTCACCCAGGTCAGCGCGGTGCGTTTCTGCTTCAGCCAGGACCTGCCGTTCGGCGAGCTGGTGCGGGCGGTGCGCGATGTGCTCAAGCAGGATTTCCGCCACCAGCGCTTCCCGCTGAGCGAGATGAACCGCTCCCTCGGCCTGCTGCGCGAGGACCGCGGGCAGCTGTTCGACCTGTCGCTGTCCTACGAGCAGGACGACCACGATTATCGCTACGGCGAAGCGCTGGGGCATTCGGTCAAGGTCTGCAACGGGCACGAGCCGCTGCCCCTGGCCATCCACCTGCGCAGCAACAGCTACAACGACAAGGCGTGGATGCATTACCTCTACAACGAGGCGTATTTCCAGGGCGGGGAAATCGAGGCCCTGGCCGAGCGCCTGGTGCATGTGCTGGAGCAGGGGCTGGCCGACACCCGCCTGCCGATCGCCGAGTTCTCGCTGCTCAGCGCCCGCGACACGGCCCAACTGCAAGAGTGGAACGCCAGCGGCCGGGCGCCGGCCTGCACCCAGCCGTTGCACGCCCATATCGAAGCCCAGGCAGAAGCGCGGCCACAGGCATTGGCGGCGGTCTGCCTGGGGCAGTCGCTGACCTATGCCGAGTTGAACCGCAAGGCCAACGCTCTGGCCCATCACCTGCGGTCGCTGGGCGTGCAGCCCGACAGCCGAGTGGCCATAGTCGCCCGCCGTGGCCTCGACACCCTGGTCGGCCTGCTGGCGATCCTCAAGGCCGGGGCCGCCTATGTGCCGATCGATCCGGCCCATCCCGCCGAACGCCTGAACTATCTGCTGGAGGACAGCGCGCCGCTGGCGGTGCTGACCCAGGCTGAATTGCTGGCGCGCCTGCCGGCCCTGAGCGTGCCGGTGATCGAACTGGGCTCGGACAGCTGGTGGGAGCAGCCGCAGACCAACCCGCAGGTCCCCGGGCTGACCCCGGCGCACCTGGCCTATGTGATCTACACCTCCGGCTCCACCGGTTTGCCCAAGGGGGTGATGGTCGAGCACCGCACCCTGGCCAACCTGGTGGACTGGCACTGTTCGGCCTTCGACCTGGGACCGGGCGGCCAGACCAGCAGCCTCGCCGGTTTCGGTTTCGATGCCATGGCCTGGGAGGTCTGGCCGGCCCTGTGCAGCGGCGCGACCCTGCACCTGCCGCCGGCCCACGACGGCAACGAAGACATCGAGGCGCTGCTCGACTGGTGGCGCGCGCAGCCGCTGGATGTGAGTTTTCTGCCGACCCCGGTGGCCGAGTACGCCTTCAACCAGCGCCGGGGCCATCCGACCCTGCGCACCTTGCTGATTGGCGGCGACCGCCTGCGCCAGTTCGCCGAGGATCCGGGGTTTGCCGTGATCAACAACTACGGCCCCACCGAAGCCACGGTGGTCGCCACCTCCGGGCGGGTCGCGGTCGGCCAGGGCCTGCATATCGGCCGACCCATCGATCACACCCGGGTCTACCTGCTGGACGAGCAGCGGCGCCCGGTGCCGGTGGGCGTGGCCGGGGAGCTGTATGTGGCCGGCGCCGGGGTGGCGCGGGGCTATCTGAACCGCCCGGAACTGACCGCCGAACGTTTCCTCAATGATCCCTTCAGTGATGAAAGCGGCGCACGCATGTACCGCACCGGCGACCTGGCGCGCTGGCTGGCGGACGGCAGCCTCGAATACCTGGGACGCAACGACGACCAGGTGAAGATCCGCGGCATGCGCATCGAACTGGGGGAGATCGAAAGCGCCCTGGCGGCCCTGAGCGGTGTGCAAGAGGCGGTGGTCCAGGCCCGCGACGGGCGCCTGCTGGCGTATTTCACCGAGCAGGAGCAATCGCTGGAAATCAACCAGCTGCATGCCCAGCTGCAAAGCCATCTGCCGGACTACATGCTGCCCGCGGCCTATGTACGGCTGGCGGCGCTGCCGCTGACCGCCAATGGCAAGCTCGACCGCCGGGCCTTGCCGGTGCCGGGGCAGGAGGCCTTTATCACGCGTGGCTACGAGGCGCCCCAGGGCGTGGTGGAAACCCGGCTGGCGGCGATCTGGGCTGAGCTGCTGCAGGTCGAGCGGGTCGGGCGCCAGGATCATTTCTTCGAGCTGGGTGGGCATTCGCTGTTGGCAGTGACCCTGGTGGAGCGCATGCGCCAGGCCGGGTTGCAGGCCGATGTGCGGGTGCTGTTCGACCAGCCGACCTTGGCCAGTCTTGCAGCGGCGGTCGGCGGCACCCGGGAAGTCGAGGTGCCGGCCAACCGCGTTGTCCCGGACTGCCTGCGGATCACCCCGGAGATGCTGGTGCTGGCGCAGCTGGACCCGGCGAGCATCGAGCGCATAGTCGCCACGGTGCCCGGCGGCGTGGCCAATGTGCAGGAGATCTACCCCCTGGCGCCGTTGCAGGAAGGGCTGCTCTATCACCATATGACCGAGGCGCGCGATCCCTACCAGCAGCATGCAATGTTCGCCTTCGATAGCCTGGGGCGCCTGGATGCCTTTGCCCAGGCCCTGCAACAGGTGATAGCGCGGCACGACATCCTGCGCACCAGCCTGGTCTGGGAAGGGCTGGAGCAACCCATGCAGGTGGTCTGGCGCCAGGCCCGGCTGCAACTCGAGGAAGTGCTGCCGGACCCGGAGGGCGGCGATATCGTCCAGCAGTTGCGCGAACGCCTGGACCCAGGCCTGCGTCCGCTGGACCTGGGCCGGGCGCCGATGATGGCCCTGGCCTACAGCGAAGACCCGCGGAACCGGCGCTGGATCGGCATGCTGCGCTTCCATCATCTGGTCAACGACGCCACCTCCACCGGTGTGCTGCTGGAAGAAATTCGCGCCCATCTGCAGGGGCGGGCCGAGCAGTTGCCGGAGGCGGTGCCCTATCGCCGTTATGTGGCGCAGACCCGTCTGGGCAGCCGCGACGAGGAACACCAGGCCTTCTTCCGCGAGTGGCTGGCGGACGTCGACGAGCCGAGCCTGGCCTTCGGCCGGCTGGAGCGCAAGACCGTGGGCGACGAGCATGAAAAAGCCGAATGCCAGTTGACTCCGACCCAGTCCCTGCGCCTGCGCAGCCAGACCCGGGCCCAGGGGGTGAGTGCGGCGAGTGTCTTCCACCTGGCTTGGGCCCTGGTCCTGGGGCGCCTGTGCGGGCGCGAGGATGTGGTGTTCGGCACCGTGCTGCTGGGGCGCCTGCAGGCCGGCGCCGGGGCGGATCGGGCCTTGGGCATGTTCATCAATACCTTGCCGCTGCGCCTCGACCTGGCCGGGCAGACTGCGGCGCAGGCCGTCCGCGAAACCCACAGGCGCTTGAGCGCCTTGCTCGCCCACGAACACGCGCCGCTGGCGCTGGCCCAGCGTTGCAGTGGCGTGGCCGCGCCGACGCCGCTGTTCAACAGCCTGCTCAACTATCGCCATGGGCAGGCTGCGGATGGCCAGGACTTACTGGGCGATTTGCCAGGCATCCAGCTGCTCGGCAGCGAAGACATCCTCAGCTACCCCCTGATGCTGTCGGTGGACGACCTGGACGAAGGGTTCAAACTGAGCGCCATGGCGCCCCGCAGCCTCGGGCCGCAGCGCCTGCTGGACACCCTGCAAACCGTGCTCGACGGCCTGGTGCAGGCCCTGGAGCAATCGCCACAGACCGCGCTGCGCCAGCTGCCGGTATTGCCGCCGGCCCAGCTGCACCAGTTGCTGGTGGAGCTCAATGCCACCGAGGTCGACTACCCGCGCGAACAGACTTTGCACGGGCTGTTCGAGGCGCAGGTGCGGCGCACGCCGCACGCCATAGCCTTGCAGTTCGAGAACCGGCAGTTGACCTATGCCCAGCTCAACCAGCGCGCCAATCGGCTGGCCCATCACCTGCGCGAACGCGGCGTGCAGCCCGATACCCGGGTCGGCATCTGTGTCGAGCGCAGCCTGGAACTGGTGATCGGCCTGCTGGGGATCCTCAAGGCCGGTGGCGCCTATGTGCCGCTGGACCCGGGGTATCCCCAGGAGCGTATCCACTACATGCTGCAGGACAGCGCGCCGCTGGCGGTGCTGGTGCACGGCGCGACCCGCGGGCTGCTGGCCGGGGTGGCGGCCGAGCTGATCGACTTCGACCGCTGCACCTGGCAACAGCAACCCGCGGACGACCCGCTGGTCCCTGGACTGAATGTCACGCACCTGGCCTATGTGATCTACACCTCCGGCTCCACTGGCCTGCCCAAGGGCGTGATGATCGAGCACCGCGGCCTCGGCAACCTGATGCACTGGGGCTCGCAGATCTGCCCGGATGCGCAGCAGGGGGCATTGTTGCAGCGCGCGCCGTTCAGCTTCGACGGTTCGGTGTGGGAGCTGTTCTGGCCGCTGACCAATGGCATGCGCCTGGTGCTGGCGCGGCCCGACGGGCACCGCGAGCCGGCGTACCTGGCGCAGACCATCCGCGAGCAGGGCATTACGGTGATCAAGTTCGTCCCGGCGCTGCTCCAGCAGTTCCTCGAACTCGACGAGGTCAGCCAGTGCAGCAGCCTGACCGACGTGTTCAGCGGGGGCGGCGAACTCACCGCGGCCATGGCCCGGCGCTTCCAGCAGCTGTTGCCACAGGCGCGGCTGCACAACGTCTATGGCCCCACCGAAGCCACGGTGGACAGCACCGCCTGGACCCTCGAACCCGGGGCGCCGGTGCCGGACATCCAGCTGCCGATCGGCCGGCCCATCGGCAACACCCGCCTGTATGTGCTGGACGAGCACGACCGGCCGGTGCCCATGGGTGTCAGCGGCCACCTGCATATCGGCGGGGTGGGGGTGGCCCGGGGTTACCTGGGGCTGCCGCAGCTGCAGGCCGAGCGGTTTATCGACAGCCCCTTCGTTGCCGGCGACCGCCTGTATCGCAGCGGCGACCTGGTGCGCTACCGCGCCGATGGCTGCCTGGAGTTTCTCGGGCGCAACGACTTCCAGGTCAAGCTGCGCGGCCTGCGGGTCGAGCTGGGGGAGATCGAGGCGCGCCTGGCCAGCCATTCGGCGCTGCGCGAAGTGGTGGTGCTGATGCGCGACGAGCGCCTGGTGGCCTATTTCACCCTGCGCGACGTCGCGACGGCGCCGGGCATCGAAGGCCTGCGCGGACATCTGCTGGCCCAGGTGCCGGAGTACATGGTGCCCTCGGCCTTCGTCCAGCTCGAGGCCCTGCCGCTGAGCCCCAACGGCAAGCTGGACCGCAAGGCCCTGCCGGCACCGGGGCAGGACGCGGTGCTCAGCCGCAGCTTCGAGGCGCCCCAGGGCGAGGTGGAAACCGCCCTGGCGCAGATCTGGGCCGAGGTGCTGAAGATCGAGCGGGTGGGGCGCCATGACCACTTCTTCGAACTCGGCGGGCATTCATTGCTGGCGGTCAGCCTGGTGGCGCGCATGCGCCAGGCCGGCCTCGATGCCGATGCCCGGGTGCTGTTCAGCCAGCCGACCCTGGCGGAGCTGGCGGCCAGGACGGTGGGTCATGTGCAGCGGCTGGCCATTCCGGCCACCACCATCCCGAGCCTCAACCGCAAGCGCCGTCTCTGACGGCGAAACATCTCCTCACACAGCTACCCCTACCAGAACGCGGCGGCCCGAGGGCCGCCGCTGTTGCTTGCGGCCCGCGCAGGGCTGCGGCCTCGGGCCTTGTCCCGGCTTCCCGTGTCAGACAGTCCCGGGCGGATGTTTTAGCTTTCCAGGCCTGCGGCACAGCTCCGTCGGGCTCGCTGCCCCTATCACTTTTGAACATGCCGGCAGAGCCGTTACAGCGCTGGATCCTGGCTTGGGTCGGGCGCTGGACGTAGCTGGCCGTCGTGCGGGTATCAGGTTGCAGCTGAAACCGGATTTTCTCATCAACCGTTTGCGAATTTGAAAGCAGGTCACTCACATGCAGTTCAGCGAATTGATGGCAGTTATTTCCACCCAGCCGATCCGTCTCCAACAGGAAGAAGGCGACCTGGTCGTGCTGGGTGACGATGAGGGGCTGGACGACGCGCTGTGGGACAGCCTGGTCAAGCACAAGTCCCGCCTGCTGGAACTGGTGGCCCGCCATGACGGCGACTGGCTGAGCCCGGCCTACCGCATCACCCCGGACATGCTGCCGCTGGTCACGCTCGACCAGCCCGCCATCGAGCGCATAGTCGCCAGCGTGCCGGGCGGCGCGGCCAACGTGCAGGACATCTACCCGCTGGCGCCCCTGCAGGAGGGCATGCTCTACCACCACCTGTCGGCGCAGCAGGGCGACCCCTACGTGCTGCACGCGCAGTTCGCCTTCGCCAGCCGCGAGCGCCTGAACGCCTTTGCCGAGGCCCTGCAATGGGTGATCGAACGCCATGACATCCTGCGCACCGCGATGTTCTGGGAGCGCCTGGACGAGCCGGTGCAGGTGGTCTGGCGCCAGGCCCGGCTGGACTGCGAAGAGCTGAGCTTCAACAGCGCCGACGGCGACGTGCTGGAGCAATTGCTGGCGCGCTTCGATGCCCGCCACTATCGCCTCGACCTGCGCCAGGCGCCGCTGCTGCGCCTGGTCTTTGCCGAAGACCCGCACCAGCAGCGGGTGGTGGGCATGCTGCTGTTCCATCACACGGTCATGGACCATACCGCGCTGGACCTGGTGCGCGAGGAAATCCAGGCGCACCTGCTCGGCCAATGCGAACAGGTGGCGCCGGCGGTGCCGTTTCGCGATTACCTGGCGCAGGCGCGGCTGGGGGCGGACGAGCAGGCGCACGAGGCGTTCTTCCGCCAGATGCTCGGCGATATCGACGAGCCGACCCTGCCGTTCGGCCTGCGGGATGTGCAGGGCGACGGCCGCGGCATCGAGGAGCTGCGGATCGGCCTGGACGACGGGTTGAGCCTGCGCCTGCGCGGCCAGTCCCGGCAGCTGGGGGTGAGCGCCGCGAGCCTGATGCACCTGGCGCTGGCCCTGGTCCTGGGCAAGGCCTCGGGGCGCAGCGCGGTGGTGTTCGGCACCGTGCTGCTGGGCCGCATGGACGCCGGCGAAGGGGCCGAGCGCGCCCTGGGTATGTTTATCAATACCTTGCCGCTGCGGGTGGATGTCGACGGGCAAAGCGTGCGCGCCGCGGTGCAGGCCACCCACCAGCGCCTGACCGCGCTGCTCGGGCATGAACAGGCCTCGCTGGCCCTGGCCCAGCGCTGCAGCGCGGTGAGCGCGGTGAGCGCGCCGACGCCGCTGTTCAGCGCCATGCTCAACTACCGGCACAGCGCCGCCGGCGACGCCGCGGCGGTGATCGATATCGCCGAGGGCATCCAGGTGCTGGGCGCCGAGGAGCGCACCAACTACCCGCTGACGGTCAACGTCGATGACCTCGGCCAAGGCTTCCGCCTGACCTTGATGGTCGCCGCCGAGATCGGCGCCGCGCGCCTGGGCGGTTACCTGCAAACGGCCCTGGAAAGCCTGGTCGCGGCCCTGGAGCACAGCCCGGACGCGCCGCTGCAAAACCTGAACATTCTGCCGGCGGCCGAACGCCAGCAACTGCTGTTCGGTATGAACCCGGTCCGGCAACCATTCCCCGACAACGAACTGATCCACCAGCAGGTGGAGGCCCAGGCCGCAGCTCAACCCGACGCCACGGCGCTGATCCATGAGGGACGGCAACTGAGCTACGGCGAGCTGAACCGCCGCGCCAACCAGCTGGCGCACCGCCTGCTGGCCCTGGGCGTGCGCCCGGACGACCGGGTGGCGATCTGTGTCGAGCGCGGCCTGGAGATGATCGTCGGCCTGCTGGGCATCCTCAAGGCGGGCGCCGGTTATGTACCCATCGACCCGGCCTATCCCCAGGAGCGGATCGCCTACACCCTGCGCGACAGCGAACCGCTGGCGCTGCTGGCCCAGGCCGGCCCCCGGCAGCTGTTGGGCGAACTGGCGGTGCCGCTGCTCGACCTCGACGACCCGGAACTGGATCGGCAGCCCTCGGACAACCCCCAGATACCAGGGCTGAGCAGCGCCAACCTGGCCTATGTGATCTACACCTCCGGCTCTACCGGCCTGCCCAAGGGCGTGATGATCGAGCACCGCAACGTGGCGCGGCTGTTCTCGGCGACCCAGGACGGGTTCGCCTTCAATCGCCAGGACGTGTGGGCGCTGTTCCATTCCTTCGCCTTCGACTTCTCGGTCTGGGAAATCTGGGGCGCGCTGATCCACGGCGGCCAGTTGCTGGTAGTGCCGCAGCTGGTCAGTCGTTCGCCGGACGATTGTTATGCACTGCTGTGCGAGGCCTCGGTGAGCATTCTCAACCAGACCCCGAGCGCCTTCCGCCAGTTGATCGCGGCCCAGGAGCGCAGCCCGCTGAAGCATTCCCTGCGCCAGGTGATCTTCGGTGGCGAAGCTTTGGAACCGGGCATTCTCAAGCCCTGGTATGGCCGGGTGGAAAACGCCGGCACGCAGCTGGTGAACATGTACGGCATCACCGAAACCACGGTGCACGTGACCTACCGCGCCCTGCAGGCGGCGGATGCCCAGCGCCTGGGGGCCAGCCCGATTGGCGGGGCGATTGCCGACCTGCAGCTGTATGTGCTGGATGAGCGGCGCGAGCCGGTGCCGGTGGGGGTGGTGGGCGAGCTGTATGTCGGCGGCGCCGGGGTGGCGCGGGGTTACCTGAACCGCGAGACGTTGACCGCCGAGCGTTTCATTGACGATCCGTTCCGCGCGGACAGCGGGCAGCGCCTGTACAAGACCGGCGACCTGGCGCGCTGGAACGCTCAGGGCGAGCTGGAGTACCTGGGGCGTAATGACGATCAGGTGAAGATCCGCGGGTTCCGCATCGAGCTGGGGGAAATCGAGGCGCGGCTGGCGGCCTGCGCCGGCGTGCGCGAGGCGGTGGTGATCGCCCGCGAGGACGAGCCTGGCGATAAGCGCCTGGTGGCCTATCTGGTCGGCACTGAAGGGGTCGAGCTGCAAGCGGCGGTGCTGCGTGACCAGCTGCTGCTGTCCCTGGCCGACTACATGCTGCCCAGCGCCTTTGTGCAACTCGACGCCTTGCCGCTGACCACCAACGGCAAGCTCGACCGCAAGGCGCTGCCGGCGCCGGACAGCACGGCTGTGGCCCGGCGTGGTTTCGAGGCGCCGCAGGGCGAGGTGGAACAGCGCATCGCGGCGATCTGGCAGGAGCTGCTCAAGGTCGAGCGGGTCGGCCGTCACGACAACTTCTTCGAACTGGGCGGGCATTCGCTGCTGGCGGTGAAGCTGATCGAGCGCATGCGCCAGCTGGAACTGGGCGCCGATGTGCGGGTGCTGTTCGGCCAGCCGACCCTGGCGGCCCTGGCTGCGGCGGTGGGCGGTGGCCGGGAGATCCAGGTGCCGACCAACCGCATCGGCGCCGACTGCAGCCGCATCACCCCGGACCTGCTGCCCCTGGCGGACCTCGACCAGGCCGCCATCGACCAGCTCGTCGCCGGCATCCCCGGCGGCGTTGGCAATGTGCAGGACATCTACGGCCTGGCGCCGTTGCAGGCGGGCATCCTCTATCACCATCTGGCGAGCGAGGAAGGCGACCCCTATGTGCTGCAGGTGCAATGCGCCTTCAGCGACCGACCCCAGGTCGAGGCCTTCGTCGGCGCGCTGGACAGCGTGATCGAGCGCCATGACATCCTGCGCAGCAGCGTGCACTGGCAAGGCCTCGCCGAACCGGTGCAAGTGGTCTGGCGCCAGGCGCCGCTGGTGGTCGAACAGCTGGAACCCGAGGCGGGTGGCGATGTATTGCAGCAATTGCAGCAGCGCTTCGACCCGCGGCATTACCGGCTGGACCTGAACCGCGCCGCGCTGATGCGTTTTGCCTACGCCCGGGACCCGCAGAACCAGCGCTGGCTGGGAATCCTGCTGCTGCACCATATCCTCCTGGACCACACCGCGCTGGCGACCCTGGTGGCGGAAATGAGCGCCAGCCTCGGTGGTCACACTCAGCCCCTGGGCGAGGCCGTGCAGTACCGCAACTACGTGGCCCAGGCCCGGCTCGGGGTCAGTGAGCAGGAACACGAAGCCTTCTTCCGCGAGATGCTTGGCGATATCGACGAGCCGACCCTGGCTTTCGGCCTGGGGGACGTCAACCGTGACGGCAGCGGCGTGGAAGAGGCGCGCCTGCCTCTGGACGCGGCCTTGGCCCGGCGCCTGCGCGAACAAGCGCGCCAGCTCGGGGTCAGCGCCGCCAGCCTGGTGCACCTGGCCTGGGCCCAGGTGCTGGGCCAGGTCTCGGGCCGCGACGATGTGGTGTTCGGCACCGTGCTGCTTGGGCGGATGCAGGGCGGCGAGGGCGCCGACCGCGCCCTGGGCATGTTTATCAATACCTTGCCGCTGCGGGTCAGTCTCGGCACTGTGGGCGTGCGTGACGCGGTGCGCGCCACCCACGGCCGGCTCTCGCAGTTGCTCGGGCATGAACACGCGTCCTTGTCCCTGGCCCAGCGTTGCAGCAGCGTGCCGGCGTCGCTGCCGCTGTTCAGCAGCCTGCTCAACTACCGCCACAGCGCCGCCGAACAAGTGGCCGCGGTGGACGGCGCGGCCTGGGACGGCATCCAGATCCTCAGTTCCGAGGAGCGCAGCAACTACCCGCTGGTGCTGAATGTCGACGACCGTGGCGAAGCCTTCGAGCTGGTGGTGCAGACCCTGGCCGAGGTCGGTGGCCAGCGGGTGGCCGGTTACATGCAGACTGCCTTGCAGGGCCTGGTGGAGGCCCTGGAGCAGGCGCCGGCCCGGCCGTTGCGCGAGCTGAGCATCCTGCCGGCGGAAGAACGCCAGCGCCTGCTGGTGACCTTCAACGCCACCCAGCGCGACTACCCACGGGAACAGACCCTGCACGCCTTGTTCGAGGCCCAGGCGCGGCAGCATCCGCAGGCCACGGCGGCGGTGCAGGGCGGGCAAAGCCTGAGCTACGACGCCTTGAACCGCCGTGCCAACCGGCTGGCGCACCACCTGATCGGCCTCGGAGTGAAGCCGGGGGACAGCGTGGCGATCCTCCTGGAGCGCTCCCTGGACCTGCTGGCCAGCCAGTTGGCGGTGAGCAAGTGCGCAGCGGTCTATGTGCCGCTGGACATCAACGCGCCGGCCGAGCGCCAGGCCTTCATGCTCGAAGACAGCGCCGCGCGGGTACTGCTCAGCGACAGTCGCCAGGCGTCTGCCCACAATGTCACGCGGGTCGATCTGGATCGCCTGACCCTCGACGGCTTGCCGGAGCACGACCTGGAGTTGGCGCAGTCCTCCGAGGCAGTGGCCTACATCATGTACACCTCCGGCTCCACGGGTACGCCCAAGGGCGTGCTGGTGCCGCACCGGGCGATCACCCGGCTGGTGATCAACAACGGTTATGCCGATTTCAACAGCGACGACCGGGTGGCCTTCGCCGCCAACCCGGCGTTCGACGCCAGCACCCTGGAGGTCTGGGCACCCTTGCTCAACGGCGGCTGCGTGGTGGTGGTCGAGCAGGACGTGCTGCTGTCCCGCGAGGATTTCGGCCAGCTGTTGCAGGCACAGCAGATCAGCGTGCTGTGGCTGACCGCCGGACTGTTCCACCAGTACGCCGATGGCCTGATGGCCGCGTTCAGCCAGTTGCGTTACCTGATCGTCGGCGGCGATGTGCTCGACCCTGCGGTGATCGCCCGGGTCCTGCAACAGGGGGCGCCACGGCACCTGCTCAACGGCTACGGCCCGACCGAGGCCACCACCTTCTCCACCACCTTCGAAATCACTGAGGTGGGCGAGGGCGGCATTCCCATCGGCCGGCCGATCGGCAACAGCCGGGCCTATGTGCTCGACGCCCAGCAGCGCCCGCTGCCGATCGGCGCGGTGGGCGAGCTGTATATCGGCGGCGCCGGGGTGGCCAAGGGTTACCTGAACCAGCCAGAGCTGACCGCCCAGGCATTTATTGCAGATCCTTTCAGCGAGCAACCCCAGGCCCTGCTGTACCGCACCGGCGACCTGGCGTCCTGGCGCGCCGACGGCAGCCTGCTGTACCAGGGCCGCAACGACCAGCAGGTGAAGCTGCGCGGCTTCCGCATCGAGCTGGGGGAAATCGAGGCGCGGCTGGCGGCTTGCCCGGGCGTCCAGGACGCGGTGGTGCTGGCCCGCGAGGACGAGCCCGGCGACAAGCGCCTGGTGGCCTATTTCACCGTCGTGGCCGATGAGTCGGCGCCGGAGCTCGACAGCCTGCGCGCCCAGCTGCAAGGCCAGCTCCCCGATTACATGGTGCCCTCGGCCTATGTCCGCCTCGACCGTCTGCCGCTGACCGCCAACGGCAAGCTGGACCGCAAGGCCCTGCCAGTACCGGACCGCGAGGCCTTGCTCAGCCGTGGTTTCGAGGCGCCGCAAGGGGCGGTGGAAATCGCCCTGGCGCAGATCTGGCGCGAGCTGCTCAAGGTCGAGCAGGTCGGCCGCCATGATCATTTCTTCGAGCTGGGCGGGCATTCGCTGCTGGCGGTGAGCCTGATCGAGCGCATGCGCCAGATCGGCCTGAGCGCCGATGTGCGGGCGCTGTTCAGCCAGCCGAGCCTGGCGGCCCTGGCCGCGGCGGTGGGCAGCGGCCGGGAAATCCAGGTGCCGGCCAACCGCATCCCCGCAGGCTGCCAGCGCATCACCCCGGAGCTGTTGCCCCTGGTGGAGTTGGAGCAGGCAGAGATCGAGCGGATAGTTGCCCAGGTGCCCGGTGGCGCGGCCAATGTGCAGGACATCTACCCGCTGGCGCCGCTGCAGGAAGGCATTCTCTATCACCACCTGAGTGCCGGGCAGGGCGACCCCTACCTGCTGCAATCGCGCATGGCCTTCGACAGCCTGGAACGTTTGCAGGCCTTTGCCGGCGCCTTGCAGCAGGTGATCGAGCGCCACGACATCCTGCGCACTGCTGTGCTCTGGGAGGGCCTGAAGCAACCGGTGCAGGTGGTGTGGCGCAAGGCCGAGCTGCCCTTGCAACAAGTGCCGCTGGATGCGGCCGGCGGCGAGGTACTGGAGCAGTTGCATGGCTGCTTCGATGCCCGCCATTACCGCCTCGACCTGACCCAGGCGCCGCTGCTGCGCATGGTCTATGCCCAGGATCCGGCCCTGCAGCGGGTGGTGGCGATCCTGCTGTTCCATCACCTGGCCCTGGACCACACCGCGATGGCCGTGGTCGGCGAGGAGATGCGCGCCTTCATGTTCGGCGAGAGCGAGCGCCTGGGTATGCCTGTGCCTTATCGCAACTACGTGGCCCAGGCGCGCCTGGGGGCGGCGGAGCAGGAGCACGAGGCGTTCTTCAGCGAGATGCTCGGCGATATCGACGAGCCGACCCTGCCGTTCGGTTTGCAGGATGTGCAGGGCGACGGCCGGGATATCGAAGAGGCCGAGCTGGCCCTGGACGCCGCCCTGAGCCTGCGCCTGCGGGCCCTGGCCCGGCGCCTGGGAGTGAGCGCGGCGAGCCTGATGCACCTGGCCTGGGCCCAGGTGCTGGGCCAGGTGTCGAGTCGTCGGGATGTGGTGTTCGGCACCGTGCTGATGGGCCGCATGCAGGGCGGCGAGGGCGCCGACCGCGCCCTGGGGATGTTTATCAATACCTTGCCGCTGCGGGTCGATCGCGGCCTGGGGGTGCAGGCCGCGGTCAAGGCCACCCACGCCCGGCTGACCGCGCTGCTGGGGCACGAACATGCGTCCCTGGCCCTGGCCCAGCGTTGCAGTGGCGTGGCCGCCGGCGCGCCGCTGTTCAGCGCCTTGCTCAACTATCGCCACAGCGCGCCTCAGGAGATGGCCCGATCCGGCCAGGGCATCTGGCAGGGCGTCGAACTGCTGGGCGGCGAAGAACGCAGCAACTACCCGCTGACCCTGAGCGTCGACGACCTGGGCGAGGGTTTCGGCCTGAACGTGCTGACGCTGGCGAGCATCGGTGCGCAGCGCATTGGCCAGTACATGCAGCAGGCGCTGGAGCAGTTGGCCCGGGCCCTGGAACAGGACCCCGAGCTGCCGCTGCAACGCCTGCCGATCCTGCCGCAGGCGGAGTGGCAACGCCTGCTGTCGAGCTTCAACGCCAGCACCGCGAACTACCCGCGGGGGCAGACTGTCCACGGTCTGTTCGAAGCCCGGGCCGCACGCACCCCGGACGCCTTCGCCCTGCTGCAGGGCGAGCAACGCCTGACCTATCGCCAGCTCAACCAGCACGCCAACCAGCTGGCCTGGCACCTGCTGGCCCAGGGCGTGCAGCCGGACGACCGGGTGGCGATCTGCGTGCGCCGCGGCCCGCAGATGCTGATCGGCCTGCTGGCGATTCTCAAGGCCGGGGCCGGTTATGTGCCGATCGACCCTGCCTACCCGGCGGAACGCATCGCCTACCTGTTGCAGGACAGCGCGCCGGTGGCGGTGCTGGCGCAACAGCAGACGCGCGCGCTGCTGGGGGACAGCCTGCCAGTGATCGACCTGGCGGCCACCGACTGGCAATACCGCCCGGTGACCAATCCAGGCCCGGCTCGGCTGACCCCGGCGCACCTGGCCTATGTGATCTACACCTCGGGCTCCACCGGCTTGCCCAAGGGCGTGATGGTCGAACACCAGACCCTGGAAAACCTGGTGCACTGGCACTGCGCGGCCTTCGACCTGAAGCCGGGCAGCCACACCTCCAGCGTCGCCGGCTTCGGTTTCGACGCCATGGCCTGGGAGGTCTGGCCGGCCCTGTGCGGCGGCGCGACCCTGCACCTGCCGCCGGCCGAGGTCGGTAACGAACATATCGACGAGCTGCTGCGCTGGTGGCGGGCGCAGCCGCTGGACGTCAGCTTCCTGCCGACCCCGGTGGCCGAGTACGCCTTCAGCCAGGACCTGGAACATCCGACCCTGCGCACGCTGCTGATCGGTGGCGACCGCTTGCGCCACTTCAGCCGCAACCAGCGCTTCCAGGTGATCAACAACTACGGCCCGACCGAGGCCACGGTGGTGGCCACCTCCGGAAGGATCGAGGCCGGGCGGTCGCTGCATATCGGCAAGCCCATGGCCAATGCGCGCATCTACCTGCTGGACGAGCAACTGCAACCGGTGCCGGTCGGCGTGGCGGGCGAGCTGTACGTGGGCGGCGCCGGCGTGGCCCGGGGGTACCTGAACCGGGCGCAACTGACCGCCGAGCGCTTTCTCGACGATCCGTTCAGCAGCGACTCTGCGGCGCGCATGTACCGCACCGGCGACCTGGCGCGCTGGCTGGCCGATGGCAACATCGAGTACCTGGGGCGCAACGACGATCAGGTCAAGGTGCGGGGCATGCGCATCGAGCTGGGGGAAATTGAAGCCGCCCTGGCCCGCCACGAGGCGCTGCGCGAATGCGTGGTGCTGGTGCGCGACGGGCGCCTGGTGGCCTGGTTCAGCGAGCACCGGCCGCTGGATATCGAGGAGCTGCGCACGCATCTGCAAGGGCGCTTGCCCGACTACATGCTGCCGGCGGCTTATGTGCGCCTGGACAGCCTGCCGCTGACCGCCAACGGCAAGCTGGACCGCAAGACGCTGCCGGAGCCGGATCAGGCGGCCTTGCTCAGCCGTGGGTACGAGGCGCCCCAGGGCGAGGTCGAGGCGACCCTGGCCGGGATCTGGGCCGAGGTGCTCAAGGTCGAGCGGGTCGGCCGCCACGATCACTTCTTCGAGCTGGGCGGCCATTCGCTGCTGGCGGTGAGCCTGATCGAACGCATGCGCCAGCTGGGCCTGAGCGCCGACGTGCGCATCCTGTTCAGCCAGCCGACCCTGGCGGCGCTGGCTGCGGCGGTCGGCAGCGGCCGCGAGGTCGAGGTGCCGGCCAATCTGATTCCCGCCGACTGCCAGCACATCACCCCGGAGCTGTTGCCGTTGGTGGAACTGCAGCAGGCCGAGATCGACCGTATCGTCGCCCAGGTCCCCGGCGGCGCGGCCAATGTGCAGGACATCTACCCCCTGGCGCCGTTGCAGGAGGGCATCCTGTATCACCACATCATGGCGGAGCAGGGCGACCCCTACCTGTTGCAGTCGCACATGGCCTTCGACAGCCTGGAGCGTTTGCAGGCCTTCGCCGCTGCCTTGCGGCAGGTGATCGAGCGCCACGACATCTTGCGCACTGCTGTGCTCTGGGAGGGGCTGAAACAGCCGGTGCAGGTGGTCTGGCGCGAGGCGCCGCTGGTGCTGCGCGAGGTGGCCTGCGACACGGCCGCCGGTGAGGTGCTGGCCCAGTTGCTGCAGCGTTTCGATGCCCGGCGTTACCGCCTGGCGCTGACCCAGGCGCCACTGATCCAGCTGCTGTACGCCGCCGACCCGGCGCGCCAGCGCGTGGTGGCGGTGTTGCTGTTCCACCACCTGGCCATGGACCACAGCGCCCTGGACGTGGTGCGCCACGAACTCCAGGCCCTGCTGTTGGGCCAGGCCCGGCAGTTGGGGCCGACGGTGCCGTTTCGCAACTATGTGGCCCAGGCGCGCCTGGGCACCGGCGAGCAGGCACATGAAGCCTTCTTCCGCGAGATGCTCGGCGATATCGACGAGCCAACCCTGGCCTTCGGCTTGCAGGATGTGCAGGGCGATGGGCACGGGATCGAGGAACGGCAGTTGCGCCTGCCGGCGTCCCTCGACCAGGGCCTGAGAAGCCAGGCGCGGCGCCTGGGGGTAAGTGCCGCCAGCCTGTTCCACCTGGCCTGGGCCCAGGTGCTGGCGGCGGCCTCGGGCAAGCGCAATGTGGTGTTCGGCACCGTGCTGGTGGGCCGGATGCAGGGCGGCGCTGGCGCCGACCGGGCGCTGGGGGTGTTTATCAATACCCTGCCGTTGCGGGTCGATATCGACGAGCAGGATGTGCGTGCCGGCGTGCGCGCCACCCATGCCCGGTTGACGGCGTTATTGGGGCACGAACACGCGTCCCTGGCCCTGGCGCAACGTTGCAGTGGCGTCGCGGCCGGCACGCCGCTGTTCAGCGCCATGCTCAACTACCGCCACAGCCTTACCCCGCACCAGGAGCAGCAACAGGCCTGGCAGGGGATCGAAACCCTGGCCAGCGACGAGCGCACCAACTATCCGCTGACCCTCAATGTCGACGACCTGGGCGATGGCTACCAGCTCACCGCGCTGGTTGCCGCCGGAGTGGGGGCGCAACGGGTTTGCGACTTTATGCAGACTGTGCTGCAAGGGCTGGTGGACGCCCTGGAACAGTCGCCGCAAACCGCCCTGAACCGCCTGCCGGTGATCACCGCCGAGGAACGTCGGCAACTGTTGGTGGAGTTCAATGCCACCGAGCTGCCTTACGACCTTGAGCAGAGCATTCATGGGCTGTTCGAGGCCCAGGTCCAGCGCACGCCCGAGGCGCTGGCGGTCAAGGCTGGCGAGCAATCGCTGACCTATCGCGAGCTCAACGAGCGGGCCAACCAGCTGGCGCATTACCTGCGCGGGCAGGGCGTGGGCCCGGATGCGCGGGTGGCGATCTGCGTCGAACGCGGGCTGGAAATGGTGGTGGGCTTGCTGGCGATCCTCAAGGCCGGCGGTGGCTATGTGCCGCTGGATCCGTCGTACCCGCTGGAGCGGATCGCCTACATGCTGGAGGACAGCGCGCCTGTGGTGGTGCTGGCGCAGGAGGCGACTCGGGGCTTGCTCGGTGAGGTGCCGGTGATCGATCTGGACCAACCTGTGTGGCTGGATCAGCCGCTCAGTAATCCCTTTATCGCCGAGCTGACTCCGCGGCATCTGGTCTACGTGATCTACACCTCGGGTTCCACCGGCAAGCCCAAGGGTGTGATGAATGAGCACCGAGCGGTGGTCAACCGCTTGTTGTGGATGCAGGACCAATACGGCCTGTCCGCCGACGACGCGGTGCTGCAAAAAACGCCGTTCAGTTTCGACGTGTCGGTCTGGGAATTCTTCTGGCCCTTGATGATGGGCGCGAAGCTGATGATGGCCCGTCCTGAAGGCCATAAAGACCCGGCCTACCTCTGCGAAGTGATCCAGGCCGAGCGCATCACCACCTTGCACTTCGTACCCTCGATGCTCGACGTATTCCTCGCCCATGGCGACACCAGTCGCAGCGCCGGGCTGGTGCGGGTGCTGTGCAGCGGTGAAGCCTTGCCGGGTAACCTGGTGCGGCGTTTCAAGGCGCAACTGCCTGGCAGCGAACTGCACAACCTCTACGGCCCGACCGAGGCCGCGGTGGACGTCACCGCCTGGAACTGCGCGGGTCCTGTGGAACAGGTCCCGGACAATACGCCCATCGGAAAACCCATCGCCAACACCCGCCTGTACCTGCTGGATGAGCAACTGCAACCGGTGCCGCTGGGCGTCGTCGGCGAGCTGTATATCGGTGGTGTGCAGGTGGCGCGCGGTTATCTGCACCGCCCGGAACTGACGGCCGAACGCTTCCTAAAAGACCCGTTCAGCAGCACCGCCCAGGCCCGCATGTACCGCACCGGCGATCTCGGTCGCTACCTGGCGGACGGCACCATCGAGTACCTGGGACGCAACGACGATCAGGTGAAGATCCGCGGCCTGCGCATCGAGCTGGGGGAAATCCAGGCGCGCCTGACCCAGTTCCCGAATATCAAGGAAGCCGTGGTGCTGGCCCGGGAAGACGTGCCAGGGGACAAGCGTCTGGTGGCCTATTACACCACTGAGCTTTCCAGCGAGCGGCTGGAGAGCGAGGCACTGCGCAGCCACCTGCTGGAGCAACTGCCGGAGTACATGGTGCCGGCGCTGTTCGTGCACCTGCCGGCCTTGCCCCTGAGCCCCAACGGCAAGCTGGATCGCAAGGCTTTGCCAGCCCCGGACCTGGAATCGCTGCGGGTGCGGGAATACGAAGCGCCGATAGGCGACACCGAAATCCTCCTGGCGCAGATCTGGGCCGAGTTGCTGAACCTGGAACGGGTAGGGCGCCACGACCATTTCTTCGAGCTGGGCGGGCATTCGCTGCTGGCCGTCAGCCTGATTGGTCGCTTGCGTCAGGAAGGCATGGAAGCCGATGTCAGGGCGCTGTTCGAACAGCCGACCCTGGCGGGCTACGCCGCAATTACCGAACGAATGGAGATCGTCCTGTGAGCATGATCGAAGTACTGGCGACACTGAAGGCCAAGGATATCCAACTGGCGCTCAAGGGTGATCAGCTTCTGGTGCAAGGCAACAGGCAGGCGCTGAGCGAGCCGGCGACCCTGGCCCTGCTGCGCGAGCACAAGCCGGCGCTGATCGAGCTGATCCGCGCCGGGCGCTACGACGCCAGCACGGCCGGGCGGGTCGAGGTGCCGGCCAATCTGATTCCAGAGGGCGCTCAACACATCACTCCGGCCATGCTGCCCCTGGCCGAGCTGAGCCAGGAGGCGATTGACCGGATCCTCGCCAGCGTGCCCGGCGGCGCGGCCAATGTGCAGGACATCTACCCCCTGGCGCCGCTGCAGCAAGGCATCCTCTATCACCACGCCAGCGCTACCCAGGGCGACCTCTATGTGCTGCAGGCGCAGTTCGCCTTTGTCGGCACCGAGCGCCTGGCGGCCTTTGTCCAGGCCTTGCAGGGGGTGATCGACCGGCACGACATCCTGCGCACCGCGGTGCACTGGGAAGGGCTGGAAGAACCGGTGCAGGTGGTCTGGCGCCAGGCCAGCCTGGCGCTGGAGGAAGTCGTGCTCGACCCGGCGGACGGCCCGGTAGCCGAGCAGTTGCGGGCGCGCTTCGACTCCCGGCATTACCGCCTGGACGTGACCCAGGCGCCGCTGCTGCACCTGGTCTACGCCCGGGACGACGCCGGGCAGCGCCTCGTCGCCAGCCTGCTGTTCCACCATATGGCCATGGACCATAGCGCCCTGGACGTGGTGCGCCACGAATTGCAGGCCTTCCTGCTGGACCAGGCGGACGGCCTGGGGCCGGCGGTGCCGTTTCGCAACTATGTGGCCCAGGCGCGCCTGGGCACCAGCGAGCAGGAGCATGAAGCCTTCTTCCGCGAGATGCTCGGCGACATCGACGAGCCGACCCTGCCGTTCGGCTTGCAGGATGTGCAGGGCGATGGCGGTGCTATCGCTGAGTCCGACCTTCCCATCGAGCCCGGCCTGAGCCAGCGCCTGCGCTTGCAAGCGCGGCAGGCGGGGGTGAGCGCCGCCAGCCTGTTCCATCTGGCCTGGGCCCAGGTGCTGGGCGCGCTGTCGGGCAAGCAGCAGGTGGTGTTCGGCACGGTGCTGATGGGCCGCATGCAGGGCGGCGGGGACAACGACCGGGCCCTGGGCATGTTCATCAATACCCTGCCGCTGCGGGTGGATGTGGGCCGCCAGCCGGTGCTGGCCGGGCTCAAGGCCACCCATGCCCGGCTGACCACCTTGCTGCGCCATGAACACGCGCCCCTGGCCCTGGCGCAACGGTGCAGCGGCGTGCTCGCGCCGACGCCGCTGTTCAGCGCCTTGCTCAATTATCGGCACAGCGCCGCGCCCAGCAGCGCGGAACCGAGCGCGGCCTGGCAGGGCATCAGCAACCTCAGCTCCCAGGAGCGCAGCAACTACCCGCTGACCATGAGCGTCGACGACCTCGGCGAAGGTTTCAGCCTGATCCTGCTGGCCAGCGCCGAGGTCGATGGCGCGCGTCTCTGCGGTTATATGCACACGGCCCTGGAGCACCTGGTCCAGGCCCTGGAGCAGACCCCGCAGCAGGCGCTGGACCAGCTGTCGATCCTGGCCCCGGCCGAACGCGAGCAACTGCTGCGCGGCTTCAATGCCAGCCGGGTGGACTTCCCCCCGGCGCGGACTATCCACCGGCGCATCGAAGCCCAGGCCGCGGCGACGCCCCAGGCCCTGGCGGCGGTCTGCCTGGGGCAGTCGCTGACCTACGCCGAACTGAACCAGCGGGCCAATGCCCTGGCCCACCACCTGAGTGCCCTGGGCGTCGGCCCGGACGAGCGGGTGGCCATAGTCGCCCGTCGCGGCCTCGATACCCTGGTCGGCCTGCTGGCGATCCTCAAGGCCGGTGGCGCCTACGTGCCGGTGGACCCGGCCCATCCCGCCGAGCGCCTGCGTTACCTGCTGGAGGACAGCGCGCCGCTGGCGGTGCTGACCCAGGGCGAACTGCTGGCGCGCCTGCCGGCCCTCAGCGTGCCGGTGGTCGACCTCGATGCCTTCGACTGGCTGGAGCAGCCCGAGACCAATCCCCAGGTGTCCGGGCTGACCCCGGCGCACCTGGCCTATGTGATCTATACCTCGGGCTCCACCGGCCTGCCCAAGGGGGTGATGGTCGAACACCGCAGCCTGGGCAACCTGGTGGATTGGCACTGCACAGCCTTCGACCTGTGCCAGGGCCGCCATACCTCGAGCCTGGCCGGCTTCGGTTTCGACGCCATGGCCTGGGAGGTCTGGCCGGCCCTGTGCGTCGGCGCGACCCTGCACCTGCCGCCGCCGCATGACGGCAACGAGGACATCGACGGGCTGCTGCGCTGGTGGCTGGCCCAGCCGCTGGATGTGAGCTTTTTGCCGACCCCGGTGGCCGAGTACGCCTTCAGCCAGAACCTGGAACACCCGACCCTGCGCAAGCTGCTGATCGGTGGTGACCGGCTGCGCCAGTTCGCCCGCACCCAGCGCTTCGAGGTGATCAACAACTACGGCCCGACCGAAGCCACGGTGGTCGCCACCTCCGGGCGGATCGAGGCCGGCCAGCCGCTGCATATCGGCAAGCCGGTGGCCAACGCCCAGGTCTACCTGCTGGACCCGCAGCTGCGCCCGGTGCCGCTGGGGGTGGCGGGGGAGCTGTATGTGGCGGGCGCCGGGGTGGCGCGAGGTTATCTGAACCGTCCGGAACTGACTGCCGAACGCTTCCTCAAGGACCCATTCAGTGGCGAGAACGCTCGCATGTACCGCACCGGCGACCTGGCGCGCTGGCTGGCCGACGGCACTCTCGAATACCTGGGGCGCAACGACGACCAGGTGAAGATCCGTGGCGTGCGCATCGAGCTGGGGGAAATCGAAACCCGCCTCAACCAGTTGCCGGGCATCCAGGACGCGGTGTTGCTGGCCCGCGAGGACGAGCCCGGGCAGACCCGGCTGGTGGCCTATTTCACCGAGCAGGAGCAGGTCGAACCGCTGGCAGTCGGCGAACTGCGGGCCTACCTGCTGGCGCAGTTGCCCGACTACATGGTGCCGGTGGCCTATGTGAAGCTCGCCAGCCTGCCGCTGACCGCCAACGGCAAGCTGGACCGCAAGGCGTTGCCCAAGCCGGACATGGCCGCGGTCTTCTCCCGCGCCTACGAGGCCCCGCAAGGCGAGCTGGAGCAGGCCCTGGCGCAGATCTGGGCCGAGGTGCTGAAGCTCGAGCGGGTCGGCCGCCAGGATCATTTCTTCGAGCTGGGCGGCCACTCGCTGCTGGCGATGCGCATGGTCTCGCAGGTCCGCCAGCGCCTGGGGGTGGACCTGGCCCTGGGCGAGCTGTTCGCCAACGCCGAACTGGCGGCCGTGGCCCGGGTCCTGGCCGAGGCCGGGCGCAGCACGCTGCCGCAGATCCTGCCGGTGCCGCGGGACGAACCGCTGCCGCTGTCGTTCGCCCAGCAGCGCCTGTGGTTCCTGGCGCAGATGGAGGGCGCCAACGCCACCTACAACATTGCCCTGGGCCTGCGCCTGCAAGGGCGGCTCGACGTGGCGGCGCTGCAACGGGCGCTGGCGCGCATCGTCCAACGCCATGAGAGCCTGCGCAGCCGCTTTGCCGCGTTCGACGACGAACCCCGGGTGCTGCTGGCTCCCAGCGAGCAGGCCTTCAGCCTGGACACCGAGGACCTGCGCCAGCATCCCCAGGCGCAGCAGGCCTTGCAGGCGCTGTCGCGGCGTGAAGCCAGCGAGCCTTTCGATCTGCAGCAGGGGCCCTTGTTGCGCGGACGGCTGCTGGTCATGGCCGACGACGAGCATGTGTTGCTGCTGACCCTGCATCACATCGTCACCGACGGCTGGTCCATGGGCGTACTGACCCGCGAGCTGATGGCGCTGTACCAGGCCTTCAGCCGCGGCGAACAAGACCCCTTGCCGCCGCTGGCGGTGCAGTACGGCGACTTTGCCGTCTGGCAGCGGCGCTGGCTGGGCGGCGAGCTGCTGCAACGCCAGGGCGCTTATTGGCAGCAGGCCCTGGGCGGCGCCCCGGCCTTGCTGATGCTGCCCACCGACCGGCCGCGCCCGCTGCAGCAGGACCATGCCGGCCAGCGGCTCGCAGTGCTGCTGGACCAGTCGCTGAGCGCCGGGCTCAAGGCCTTGAGCCAGCGCCACGGCACCACGCTGTACATGACCCTGATGGCGGCCTGGGCCCAGTTGCTCGGGCGCCTGGCCGGGCAGGCCGAGGTGGTGATAGGCACGCCGGTGGCCAACCGCCGCTGCGTCGAGGTCGAGGGGCTGATCGGCCTGTTCGTCAACACCCTGGCGGTGCGCATCGACACCTCGGGCGCGCCGAGCAGCGAGGCGCTGCTGGCCCGGGTCAAGGCCTGCACCCTGCAAGCCCAGGCCCACCAGGACCTGCCGTTCGAACAGGTGGTGGAGCTGCTGCGGCCGGTGCGCAGCCTGTCCCACAGCCCGCTGTTCCAGACCCTGCTGAGCTGGGAAAACCACGACGGCCCCGAACTGGTCCTGGGCGACTTGCGCCTGCAAGGGCTGGCACCGGTCAGCGAAGTGGCCAAGTTCGACCTGAGCCTGAGCCTGGGCGAGGTGCGGGGGCGTATCGGCGGCTCTCTGGAATACGCCACGGCGCTGTTCGATGAAACCACGATGCAGCGTTATCTCGGTTATTTCACCCGCCTGTTGCAGGCCATGGTCGCCAACGATCAGGCGGTGCTGGAGCAGGTGGTGCTGCTGGATGACGAGGAGCGTCAGCAGTTGCTGGAGGGCTTTAATGCCACCGAGGTGCCTTACGACCTTGAGCAGAGCATCCATGGGCTGTTCGAGGCCCAGGTCGAACGCACGCCGGAGGCGCTGGCGGTCAAGGCGGGCGAGCAATCGCTGACCTATCGCGCCCTGAATGAGCGAGCCAACCAGCTGGCGCATTACCTGCGCGAGCAGGGTGTGGGCCCGGATTCGCGGGTGGCGATCTGTGTCGAGCGTGGGCTGGAGATGGTGGTGGGGCTGTTGGCGATCCTCAAGGCGGGCGGCGGTTATGTGCCGCTGGATCCGGCTTACCCGTTGGAGCGGATTGCCTACATGTTGGAGGACAGCGCGCCGGTGGTGGTCTTGGCTCAAGGCGCGACCCGGGAGCTGCTGGGGGATGTGCCGGTAATCGATCTGGATCAGCCGGTTTGGCTGGACCAGCCGCTCGACAATCCATTTATTGCCGAGCTGATTCCGCAGCATCTGGTCTATGTGATCTACACCTCCGGTTCCACTGGCAAACCCAAGGGCGTGATGAATGAACACCGCGCCGTGGTTAACCGCCTGCTGTGGATGCAGGACCAATACGGCCTGAATTCATCTGACTCGGTATTGCAGAAAACCCCGTTCAGTTTCGACGTGTCGGTCTGGGAATTCTTCTGGCCTTTGATGACGGGCGCACGCTTGGTGATGGCCCGTCCCGAAGGCCACAAAGACCCGGCCTATCTGTGCGAAGTGATCCAGGCCGAATGCATCACCACCTTGCACTTCGTACCCTCGATGCTCGACGTATTCCTCGCCCATGGCGATGTCAGTCGCAGCGCCGGGCTGGTGCGAGTGCTGTGCAGCGGTGAAGCCTTGCCGGGCAGCCTGGTACGACGCTTCAAGGCGCAATTACCAGGCAGCGAACTGCACAACCTCTACGGCCCGACCGAGGCAGCGGTAGACGTAACCGCCTGGAACTGCGGCGGTCCGCTGGACTCGACCCCGGACAACACCCCGATTGGCAAACCCATCGCCAACACCCGCATGTACCTGCTGGATGAGCAGTTGCAGCCAGTACCGCTGGGCGTCGTCGGCGAGCTGTATATCGGTGGGGTACAGGTAGCGCGGGGTTATCTGCATCGCCCCGAACTGACCGCCGAACGTTTCCTCAAGGATCCGTTCAGCGACATAGCTCAGGCCCGTATGTACCGCACCGGCGATGTCGGTCGCTACCTGGCGGACGGCACTATCGAATACCTGGGACGCAATGACGACCAGGTGAAGATCCGCGGCCTGCGCATCGAGCTGGGAGAAATCCAGGCCCGTCTGACCCAGTTCCCGGATGTTAAAGAGGCGGTAGTCCTGGCCCGGGAAGACGTGCCGGGGGACAAGCGCCTGGTGGCCTATTACACAACCGGGCTTTCCAGCGAACGGCTGGAGAGCGAAGCCCTGCGCAGCCACCTGCTGGAACAATTGCCGGAGTACATGGTGCCGGCGCTGTTCGTGCATCTGGACAGCCTGCCCCTGAGCCCTAACGGCAAGCTGGATCGCAAGGCCTTGCCAGCCCCGGACCTGGAGTCGCTGCGGGTGCGCGAATACGAAGCGCCGCAAGGCGACACTGAAATCCTCCTGGCGCAGATCTGGGCCGAGTTGCTGAACCTGGAACGGGTAGGGCGCCACGACCATTTCTTCGAACTGGGCGGCCACTCGCTGCTGGCGGTGAGCCTGATCGCGCGGATGCGCCGGGCCGGGCTGGCGGCGGATGTGCGGGTGCTGTTCGGCCAGCCGACCCTGGCCGCGCTGGCGGCAGCGGTGGGGGCCGGGCGGGAGATAGCGGTGCCGGCCAATGCCATAGTCCCGGGCTGCGGGCGGATCACCCCGGCCATGCTGCCCCTGGCCGATCTGAGCCAGGAGGCGATCGAGCGCATCGTCGCCAGCGTGCCCGGCGGCCTGGCCAATGTGCAGGACATCTATGCCCTGGCGCCGTTGCAGGCCGGCATCCTCTACCACCATATCGCCGCCAGCCAGGGCGACCCCTATGTGCTGCAGGCGCAGTTCGCCTTTGCCAGCCCCGAGCGCCTGGCGGCCTTTGTCCTGGCCTTGCAGGCGGTGATCGAGCGCCAGGATATCCTGCGCAGTTCGGTGCATTGGCAAGGCCTGGAGGAACCGGTGCAGGTGGTCTGGCGCCAGGCTCCGCTGGTCTGCGAAGCGGTGGCGGTGGACGGTGCGGAGGGCGATGTACTGGAGCAACTGCGGGCGCGCTTCGACCCGCGCCGGCATCGCCTGGACCTCGGCCAGGCGCCGCTGCTGCGCCTGGTGCATGCCCATGACCCGGTCAACGGGCGGGTGGTGGCGCTGTTGCTGTTCCATCACCTGGTGATGGACCACATCGCCCTGGAAGTGCTGCAACAGGAGATGCAGGCCTGGCTGCTGGGCGAGGGCGAACACCTGGGGGCGGCGGTGCCGTACCGCAACTATGTGGCGCAGACCCGCCTGGGTATCGGCGAGCAGGAACACGAAGCCTTCTTCCGCGAACTGCTGGCGGACTTCGACGAGCCGACCCGGCCGTTCGCCCTGCCGGCCCGGGAGCAGGGCGGCGATACCGAAGAGGCGCGCCTGCCCCTCGATGCCGACCTGAGCCGGCGCCTGCGGGCCCAGGCCCGGCAGTTGGGCATCAGCGCCGCGAGCCTGATGCACCTGGCCTGGGGGCAACTGCTGAGCCGGGTGTCCAACCAGCCATCGGTGGTGTTCGGCACCGTGCTGCTCGGGCGCATGCAGGGCGGCGAGGGCGCGGAACGGGCGCTGGGGGTGTTCATCAATACCCTGCCGCTGCGGGTCGAACTGGGCGGGCAGGCGCTGCGCACGGCGGCGCTGGCCACCCATGAACGCCTGACGCAATTGCTCAGCCATGAACATGCGCCCTTGGCCCTGGTGCAGCGTTGCAGCGCGGTGGCGCCGGCCACGCCCTTGTTCAGCACCTTGCTCAACTACCGTCACAGCGCCCCGGCGGCGCTCGATGCGAGCCCGGCGACGACGGCCTGGCAGGGCATGCAACTGCTCAAGGCCGAAGAGCGCACCAACTACCTGCTGACCCTGAGTGTCGATGACCTGGGCGAGGACTTCAGCCTGACCGCCCTGACCCTGCCGGGCATCGGTGCCCAGCGTATCTGCGGTTATATGCAATGCGTCCTGGAAAACCTGGTGCAGGCCCTGGAGCAGGCGCCGCAGACGCCGGTGGAAGCCCTGGCGATCCTCTCCCCTGAGGAACGGCAGCAGGTGCTGGAAGGCTTCAATGCCACGGCGCGGGACTTCCCTGAGGAGCTGACGGTGGATCAGCTGTTCGAAGCCCAGGCCCTGGCCCACCCCGAGGCCACGGCCGCGGTGCATGGCCAGCAGTCGCTGAGTTACGGCGAGCTGAATGCGCGGGCCAACCGCCTGGCCCATTACCTGATGGGTCTGGGGGTGAAGCCGGGGGACAGCGTGGCGATCCTGCTGGAGCGTTCCCTGGACCTGCTGGTCAGCCAGCTGGCCATCAGCAAGTGCGCGGCCGTCTATGTGCCGCTGGACAGCCACGCGCCGGCCGAGCGCCAGGCCTTTATGCTGGAGGACAGCCAGGCCGTGTTGCTGCTGACCCGCAGCGGTGAGTGGCCGGCCGGCCCGGTGCGCCGGGTCGAGCTGGACCGGCTGAACCTCGCCGACCAGCCGCAGCACAACCCGCAACTGGCGCAGTCTGCCGAGGCAGTGGCGTACATCATGTACACCTCGGGCTCCACCGGCACCCCCAAGGGCGTGCTGGTGCCGCACCGTGGCATCACCCGGCTGGTGCTGAACAACGGCTATGCCGATTTCAACCCGCGGGACCGGGTGGCGTTCGCCTCCAACCCGGCGTTCGACGCCAGCACCATGGACGTCTGGGGCGCCTTGCTCAATGGCGGTCAGGTGCAGGTGATCGACCATTACACCCTGCTCGATCCCGAGCGTTTCGGCGCGGCGCTCAAGGCCGGTGGCAGCACTGTGCTGTTCGTCACCACGGCGCTGTTCAACCAGTATGTGCAGCTGATTCCCGATGCCCTCAAGGGCCTGCGGATTCTATTGTGCGGCGGCGAGCGGGCCGACCCGGCGGCGTTCCGGCGCTTGCTGGCCCAGGCCCCGGCGTTGCGCCTGGTGCATTGCTACGGCCCCACCGAAACCACCACCTACGCCACCACGTATGAGGTCAAGGCGCTGGCGGCGGACGCGGAAAGCGTGCCGGTGGGCCGGCCGATCTCCAACACTCGGGTGTATGTGCTCGACGCCCGGCAACAGCCGGTGCCGGTGGGCGTGGTGGGGGAGATCTACATTGGCGGTCATGGGGTGGCCAAGGGTTACCTGAACCGCGCGCAACTGAGCGCCGAGAAGTTTCTCGCCGATCCTTTCAGCCCGCAGCCGCAGCGCCTGATGTACCGCACCGGCGACCTCGGGCGCTGGAACGAGCAGGGCCTGCTGGAGTGCATCGGGCGCAACGACGACCAGGTGAAGATTCGCGGTTACCGCATCGAGCTGGGGGAAATCGAAGCGCGCCTGGCCACCTGCCCGGGCGTCAAGGAAGTGGTGGTGCTGGCTCGCGAGGATGCGCCGGGGGACAAGCGCCTGGTGGCCTACTGCACCGCCCAGGCCGCCGAGCCCGCGTTGGCCATCGAGCGGCTGCGGGGCTATCTGCAAGGCCAACTGCCGGACTACATGCTGCCCTCGGCCTATGTGCTGCTGGAGCGACTGCCGCTGACCGCCAACGGCAAGGTGGATCGCAAGGCGCTGCCGGCGCCGCAACTGGAGGCTTTGCTGCAGGCTGAATACCAGGCGCCCGCCAGCGCCCTGGAACAGACCCTGGCCCAGGCCTGGGCCGAGGTGCTGAAGCTGGAACGGGTCGGGCGCCACGACAGTTTCTTCGAACTGGGCGGGCACTCGTTGCTGGCGATCCGCCTGGTCACCCTGCTGCAACAGGCTGACTTGCACATCACCCTGGCCGAGCTGTTCGAGCATGCCAGTGTCGCCGCCATCGCCGCCTTGCTCAGCCAGCGTGGGGGCGTTCCGCAACCGCAGCAGCAGACACTGATCCCGGTGCGTACCGGCGGCAGCCAGCCGCCGTTGTTCCTGGTCCATGAGTTCAGTGGCCTGGATCTGTACTTCCCGGCGCTGGGCAAGCATATCGCCGGCGATTTCCCGATCTACGGCTTGCCGGGCGTTGCGCTTGGACAGCCGCAGCTGCACACCATGCAGTGCCTGGCCACTAGGCTGGTAGGGATCATCCGCGAGGTGCAGGCCGAAGGGCCGTATCGCCTGGCGGGCTGGTCGTTCGGCGGGGTGTTGGCCTACGAGATCGCCCAGCAACTGATCGGCCAGGACCAGGTGGTGGAATTCCTCGGCCTGATCGACAGCTACGTGCCGCGCCTGACCGACCAGGGCAAGGCGCGCTGGTCCGGCGACAATGCGCTGAAGCTGCACCTGCTGCTGCAATGCAGCCTGTACTGGAAGGCCCAGGGCGCGGCCGGTAGCGCGGCCCTGGCGAGCCTCGACCAGTTGCACCAGGAGCTGGACGGGCTGGACTTCGCCGCGTTGCTGCAAGGCTGCCGCGACCAGCAACTGCTGTACCCGGACATGGCCGCGGCGTCGGATGCCGACCTGCTGGGCTTCCTCGAGCGCGAGGTGGGCCACGGCCATGCCCTGGCGCATTACAGCCTGTTCGCCCTGGACCTGCCGGTACACCTGTTCTGCGCCGAGGAGCGGCCGACCGAGCTGTCGCGGCGCAGCCAGCTGCTGGGGTGGGACCAGGTGCTGGCGGCGGATCGCCTGCGGGCGGTCCCGGTGCCGGGGGACCACCAGAGCATGATGCAGGCGCCGCATATCCAGGCGCTCGGCCAGGCCATCAGCCAGGCCGTGCAGGCCTCGGCGACGGAGCGTGCGGCGGCATCGCCAGCGCCGCTTTATCAGCCGTTGCTGAGGATCCAGAGCGGCCGCGCCGGGCAGGTGCCGATCTTCTGCGTGCCGGGGGCCGGTGACAGCGTCACCGGCTTTATCGGCCTGACCGAAGCCCTGGGCCCGGACTGGCCGATCCTCGGCCTGCAACCCCGGGGCCTGGAAGGCAACGCGGTGCCCCACAGCCGGGTCGAGAGCGCGGCCGCCCATTACCTGAACGCGCTGGAGCTGCTGTATCCCGAGGGGCCGCTGCATTTGGTCGGGCATTCCTTCGGCGGCTGGGTGGTGTACGAAATGGCCACGCTGTTGCAGGCCAAGGGCCGTGAAGTGGCGTCCCTGACCCTGATCGACAGCGAGTCTCCCGGCGGCAACGGGGTAGTCGGCAAGGCCTACACCACCTCGGCGGCCTTGCAGCGCCTGATCGAGAGCCTGCAACTGGCCTCGGGCAAATCCTTAGGCATCGACATGCGGGCGTTGGCCATGCAGGACGACGCCAGCCAGCTGGAGCAGTTGCATGCCGGCATGGTCCGCGTCGGCCTGCTGTCGCCGCGCTCCACGCCCGAGGCGATCCTGGGCATGGTGCGCACCTTCGCCAGCGCCCTGCGCACCCTCTACCAGCCGCGCTGGCGCTACCAGGGCCGGGCGCGCCTGGTGCTGGCGGACGATCCGACCCTGGATGCCGCCGGCAACCAGCGGGAGCAGCGGGCGATGGCAGAGGGCTGGCGCCAGCAGGTGGACGAGCTGGAGGTCTGGCATGGCCCGGGCAACCATTTCAGCCTGCTCAAGGCACCCAATGTGGCGCGCCTGGCGGCCTGGTGGCACGAGGGCTTGGCGCTGGCGACCGGGGAGCGGGTGTCATGAGGGGCGCGGGCCCGCCCGGGCAACCGGGCAACGGGCTATGGATGGGTTCGGCCGCCGGTTCCACGGCCGGCTGAACCCGCTGGGTTTATCGGGAAGCACCGCTCATGACGGCAATAGGGTGCTTCGCACAGTGAGGCCCGGCAGCCGCCGGGTTCACCCTCAACGGATTTGTGGTCACCTATGGAAAAGTCGAAGTTTCGCAAAATCGCTATGGGGTTGGCGCTGGTCGTGGTGGCCGGTTTGGTTTTCTACGCGGTGCGGGCACCGGCGCAGGCGCCGCAATACCTGACCGCCAAGGTCGAGCGCGGCGATATCGAGAACGCGGTGCTGGCCTCGGGTCTGCTCGAAGGCATCAAGCAGGTGGATGTCGGCGCCCAGGTGTCCGGGCAGTTGAAGTCGCTCAAGGTCAAGCTCGGCGACAAGGTGAAGAAGGGCCAGTGGCTGGCGGAAATCGACCCGCTGGTGCTGCAGAACACCTTGCGCCAGGCCCAGGTCGACGAGGAAAACCTGCAGGCGCAACGGCGCGCCACCATCGCCCAGCTCAAGGAAACCAAGTCGATCTACGAGCGCTACCTGGGCTTGCAGGAAGACGCGGCGATTTCCAAGCAGGAATTCGAGACCGCCACGGCCAACTATGAGGTGCAGCGCGCCAACCTGCTGTCCCTGGATGCGCAGATCAAGAACGCGCATATCCAGATCGACACCGCCAAGGTCAACCTGGCCTATACCCGCATCGTCGCGCCCATCGACGGCGACGTGGTGGGCATCGTCACCCAGGAAGGCCAGACCGTGATCGCCAACCAGCTGGCGCCGGTACTGCTCAAGCTGGCCGACCTCGACACCATGACCGTCAAGGCCCAGGTCTCGGAGGCCGACGTGATCCATATCAGCCCTGGCCAGGAGGTGTACTTCACCATTCTCGGCGAGGACCGGCGCTACTACGGCAAGCTGCGCGGCACCGAGCCGGCGCCGCAGAACTTCCTCGACACCCCGCCCGCCGGCACGCCGAAACAGACCACCGCGGTGTTCTACAACGCGCTGTTCGATGTGCCCAACCCCGATCATCGCCTGCGGATCTCCATGACCGCCCAGGTGCGCATCGTGCTCGACACCGCCAAGGATGTGCTGACGGTGCCGGTGGCCGCGCTGGGCCCGCGCAACAACGACGGCAGCTTCCCGGTGCGGGTCCTCGACGCCAAGGGCCAGGCCCAGCAACGTAGCGTGCAGACCGGCATCAACAACAACGTCAAGGTGCAGATCAAGGACGGCCTGGCCGAAGGCGACCGGGTGGTGATCGGCGATCCGCTGCCGGCCGTGGCGGGGGCCTGACCATGACCCAGCCCCATTCTCAATCCCAGAGCCAGCCCCTGCTGGAGCTCAAAGGCATCAGCCGCAGTTTCATGGCCGGCGAGCGCGAGTTCATGGCCCTCAAGCACATCGACCTGAGCATCGAGGCCGGCGAGATGGTGGCGATCACCGGGGCTTCGGGCTCCGGCAAGTCGACCCTGATGAACATCCTCGGCTGCCTCGACTACGCCACCGGCGGCAGCTACCGGATCAACGGCCAGGAAACCCGCGACCTCGACGATCAGGCCCTGGCGGAGCTGCGCCGCGACTACTTCGGCTTCATCTTCCAGCGCTATCACCTGCTGCCGCACCTGAGCGCCATGCACAACGTCGAGATGCCGGCGATCTATGCCGGCACCGCCGAGGCCAAGCGCCACGGCCGGGCCCGGGAGCTGCTGGCGCGGCTGGGCCTGACCGGGCATCTGAGCCATCGGCCGAGCCAGCTGTCCGGCGGCCAGCAGCAGCGGGTGAGTATCGCCCGGGCCTTGATGAACGGCGGCGAAGTGATACTCGCCGACGAACCCACCGGCGCCCTGGACACCGCCAGCGGCAAGGAGGTGATGAACATCCTGCTGGAGCTGCATGCCCTCGGGCACACGGTGATCATCGTCACCCACGACCCCAAGGTCGCGGCCAATGCCGAGCGGATCATCGAGGTGCGCGACGGCGAGATCCTCAGCGACCAGGCCAATGTCCGCGAGGGCGCCCAGGCGCCCAGCGAGCCGCCCGTAGCCCTTAAGGGCAATGGCGCGCGGCACCTGGTGGCCAGCCTGGGGCTGTTCCGCGAGGCCTTCAACATGGCCTGGGTGGCGTTGATTTCCCATCGCATGCGCACCTTGCTGACCATGCTCGGGATCGTCATCGGCATCACCTCGGTGGTGTCGATCTCGGCCATCGGCGAGGGCGCCAAGCGCTATGTGCTCAAGGACATCCAGGCCATCGGCAGCAACACCATCGATATCTATTCCGGCACCAGCTTCGGCGACAGCCGGGCGACGGCCATCGAGACCCTGGTGCCGGCCGATGTCGCGGCCCTCAACCAGCTGTACTACGTCGACAGCGCCACCCCGGTGGTGGGGCGCAACATGTTGCTGCGCTACCGCAATATCGACCTCGACGCCCAGGTCAACGGCGTCAGCGACCAGTACTTCCAGGTGCGCGGGCTGAAGCTGGCGGCCGGTATCGCCTTCAGCGAAAGCGACGCCCGGCGCCAGGCCCAGGTGGTGGTCATCGACCACAACACCCGCCACCGCCTGTTCGGCCCCGGGGAGGATCCCCTGGGCCAGGTGATCCTGGTGGGCAACCTGCCGTGCACGGTGATTGGCGTAACCGCGGAGAACAAGAACATGTTCGCCGCGAGCAAGGCGCTGAATGTCTGGGTGCCCTATGAAACCGCGGCCGGGCGCCTGCTCGGCCAGCGCTACCTGGACAGCATCACGGTGCGGATCAAGGACGGCCAGCCGAGCAAGGTGGTGGAAGACAATGTCACCAAGCTGATGCTGCAGCGCCACGGCACCAAGGACTTCTTCACCAACAACCTGGACAGCATCATGCAGACGGTGCAGAAGACCAGCCGCTCCCTGGCGCTGCTGCTGTCGCTGATCGCGGTGATTTCCCTGGTGGTCGGCGGCATCGGCGTGATGAACATCATGCTGGTGTCGGTCACCGAGCGCACCCGCGAGATCGGCATCCGCATGGCGGTGGGCGCGCGCCAGTCGGACATCCGCCAGCAGTTCCTGGTGGAGGCGGTGATGGTCTGCCTGATCGGCGGGATGATCGGCATCACCCTGTCCTACGCCATCGGCTATCTGTTCTCGCTGTTCGTCAAGGAATGGGAAATGGTGTTTTCCCTGGGCTCGATCATCACCGCGTTCGCCTGCTCGACCCTGATCGGCATCGTCTTCGGCTTCGTGCCGGCGCGCAACGCCGCGCGGCTGGACCCGATCGAAGCCCTGGCGCGGGACTGACGTGCACAACCCGCCCAGGCCAAACCCGGGCGGGCCGGGCTGCCGGCAACCGAGCGGCAAAGGCTGTGGTTGCGCCCACGGAATATGGCAAAAGGCCTGTTTTCCCCAGGCAAAGCAGCGTAGCTTACGCGTCACAATTACAAGGACGTTTGGGGTCGCGAGTGGGTGCGTATCGTCTGTTGTTGGCTGTCCTGGTTGCCGTTTCGCATATGGGCAAGACATTCATGGGGCTCAATCCCGGCGTGGTGGCCGTGATTTCCTTCCTGATCATCAGCGGTTTCGTGATGACCTCGCTGATCGAGCGTAGCTACCGGGCACCGGCAAAAATCGGCCTGTTCTACCTGGACAGGGCCTTGCGGCTTTACCCGCAATTTCTGTTCTACTTCGCCGCCTCCTGCGCGGTGATCCATTTCCTGCTGCCCGGCACGCCGCAAGCCGCCGAGCTGACGCTCCGGAACATCGCCGCCAGCCTGCCCATCGTGCCCCTGGGTTTCTATATGTTCGGGGCGGCCGGCGTGGAGATCCTGCCGCCGGCCTGGTCGCTGGGGCTGGAGATGTGCTTCTACCTGGTGATCCCGTTCCTGATCCTCTACCGGGCGCGCGGCGTTGCCTTTGCCCTGTCGGTGGCGGTCTTCCTCGCCGCGTGCCTGGGTTTCATCAACACCGACCTGTACGGCTACCGGCTATTGCCCGGCGTGCTGTTCATGTTCCTGTGCGGCAGCTACCTGTACCAGGCGCGGGCGAAGGGGTTGCTGATCGCTGGCGGCAGCGCCGTGGCGGCGGCCCTGATATTCGTGGCGATCATGGCCGGCTGGATAGAGCGTCGGCCGTTCAATGCCGAGGTGACCGCCGGCCTGGCGCTGGGCGTGCCGGCCGTGTACCTGCTGACGAAGCTCGGATTCCACCGGATCGACGAGTTCCTCGGGAACATCAGCTACGGCGTGTTCCTCAATCACTTTGTGGTGATGTACCTGCTGCGGGCGTTCTGGCCGGTGGCCTACGATGCGCCCATGGTTGCCAGCGTGCTGGCGCTGTCGCTGTTATTCAGCGGCGTTTCCTACTACTGCGTCGAGCGGCCGGCCTTGAAGCTGCGCCATGGGCTCCGGGCCGGCGCGAGGCGTGGGGTGGTGCAGGGGCGGGAAGTGACGGCTTGATGCGGGCGTCGCCGTCGCGTCCTTCGCGGTTCCGCCTTAAGGGCTTGCCCCGCTCATGGACGACTGAGCGGGACGTCTCCTTCTCGGGCCCGGAGGATCAGAGGCTGGTGCTTGGCCCTGGGGTGGCCGTGGCCTCGTCCGGGGAGTACATCCAGCGCAGCAGCGAGTGGCGCCCGCTGATCCCCATCTTGATCGCCGCCCGCTTGAGGTAGCTCTCGACGGTGTGCACCTTGAGTTTCAACTGCCCGGCCAGCTCGGGGGCGGTGCGCCCGGCGAGCAGGCCGACGCAGACCTGCATTTCCCGGTTCGACAGCTTCAGCCCCGACTGCCGCAGGCGCGCGGCGAAGCGCAGGCGCAGGGTTTCCAGGCCCTGGTGTTCCAGGCTGTCGGCGGCCTCGGGGTGGTCCCCTGGGGCGTTGGGCGGCTGCAGCGCCGCCAGGTGTTCCTCCACCATGGGCAGCAGCAGCGGGGAAAAGTCCTGCAGCAGGCTGCGTTCCTGGTGCGAGAAGCTCTGCGACTGGCAGGAGCGGTAGACCGAGATCACGTAGCGGTAATCGTCCTTGTGGCTGGTCAGGTGCAATTGCGCGGCAGTCTCGGCAGGGCGTGCCGTCGAATGCGCTCCGGACGGGGCGGGCGTGGAGTCGCTGTAGACCTCGTCGCGCTCGTTCCTGGGCTGTGATTGACCCTCTGAATACACACGCATCTGGGTGATATGCGTGGCGTCCACCGCCAGTTGGGTGCGTATCAGATCATGCAGCATGCGCGGAAAACTGCGACTGCCGGTGCTGGCGATGACCTTGCCAATGTGTGGGAACAGTATTTGTGAGTTCATCGTTTCATCCATGAGTTTCGTGTTGCGCGACACTTGCCTTAGTAAGCGACGAGTGCGGCGAGACTATGTTTAGAGCCTTTCGCCGGATTCGCCGCCGCCTCGTATCCTAGTACAGGGTTCTGGTGGCGGTTTAATGAAATACGGCAAAAAGACGCAGGCAGAGCGTTTTCCTTACGCAATGCCGGCGTGGGTTGGCCAAGCTTGGCCGCTTGCAACTGAGTCTATCCTTTTGGATGGCGTCAATGTGCCACTATTCGCCTGTCGACATATCCAGAAACGACATGGCGCCTGGCCGGTCGTGCATCAAGGGGGATAGGACTCGAGCCCGACCTGGATCGGGATGAGCACCGCAGTGGACCCGCCAGGGCGGCGGGTCCGAATGGGCTCAGAGTTTCGGTAGCTGGCCGATGCGACCGAACATTTCAGTGACGATCTGCAGGTCCAGCTGGAACTGCTCGACGGTCTTGAACTCGTTGTCGTTGTGGCCGGTGTACTTGACCTCGGGACGGGCCAGGCCGAATTGCACGCCGTTGGGCAGTTCATGCACCGAGGTGGCGCCGGCGGAGGTGCCGAACTCGTGCTTCATGCCCAGGTTTTCGCTGGCCACCGCCAACAGCGCCTTGACCCATTCACCCTCGGGGTTGCGGTACATCGGTTCGGCGATCGAGTAATCGAAGTTCACCGCGACCTGGTTCTTCTTGCTCCAGGCGGCCAGCTTGTCGGCGATCTGCTGTTGCAGCACCTCCGGGGTCTTGCCCTTGGGCACGCGCAGGTTGACCGCCAGTTTGAAGGCTTTTTCGTCCTGGCCGACATAGGTCAGGGAGGTGGTCAGCGGGCCCATGAAGTCATCGGCGAAACCGACCCCCAGCTTGTTGCCCAGGTAGTCCAGGCCCCAGTTGTCGGCGGCGTAGCGGGCGGCATCGGTGATCTGGTTGTGCTTGAGCGCGACCTTGCCGTCGAGCCCGTTGATGAAGTCGAGCATGCGCGCCACCGGGTTGACCCCGGACTCGGGCTCGGAGGAGTGGGCGGACACGCCGGTGACCGTCAGCTTGACGTCCTTGCCTTCGACCTTGGCGGCCACGCTGAAGTCGCCGCCATGGGCCTTGGCGTATTCGCTGCCGGCTTTCTGCAGGCTGGCGGCCAGTTCCGCGGGCTGGTCGGTTACCAGGGTGGCGACCGAGGCGCCCGGGATCTGGTTGGTGGCCAGGCCGCCGGTCATCGACACGATTTGTGCGCCTTTGCCCTCGGCGGTGCGCCGCGGGAAGCTGGCCATCACGGTGCCGTAGCCTTTCTCGGCGATCACCACCGGGTAGCCGCCATCCAGCGCCAGGTTGTAGTTGGGCGTCGGGTTGTGTTCGAAGTAGTAGGGGATGGCGTCGCCGCTGGTTTCCTCGGTGGTGTCCACCAGCAGCTTGAAGTTGCGCGCCAGCGGCAGCTGCTCTTCCTTGATGATCTTCATCGCGTACAGGGCCACGACTATGCCGTTCTTGTCGTCCTCGGTGCCGCGGCCATACATGCGGTCGCCGACCAGGGTGACCTTGAACGGGTCGAGTTTGGTGCCGTCCTGCAGCACCCAGTTCTCCGGCGTCACCGGCACCACGTCGGCATGGGCGTGGATGCCCACCACTTCATTGCCGCTGCCTTCCAGGGAGATCTCGTAGACGCGGTTGTCGACGTTGCGGAAGTTCAGGTTGAAGGCCTTGGCCAGGGCGTGGATCTTGTCGGCGATCTTGATGAATTCGGGGTTCTCGTGCTGGGGCACGCCGTCGACGCGCACGGTGGGGATGGCCACCAGTTCGCGCAGGGTTTCGGTGGCGGCCTTGCCGTACTTCACCCGGGCATAGAGGCCCAGCAGGCGATGGATCTCGTTCTGCTGCTCGGCGGAAAGCGTCTTGTTGTCGAGGAAGGCGCTGATGGCCGGGCCGAGGTTGGCGCTCTTGGCCAGCTCGCTCTTGCCCAGGGTGCCGAGGAACTGGCGGAAGTCCTTGACCGAGGCATCGGCGAAGCTCTTGAGGATCGCCGCGTTCTGCTGTGGGGTGATGTTGGCGTGGGCGGTGCTGGTGAAGGCTGACAGGCTGGCCAGCATCAGGGTGGCCGCGGCCAGTTGCTTGAGGGAAAAATCCATTGCGGGAGGCGTTCCTTGCAGATTGTTAGGAAATGTCTGATCAACCTTCCCACGCTAACACCAGGGAGGATTGGTACGGGAGTCCCCGAAGTGGGATCTGTCGCACAGAAATGCAAAAGCGGCGCACAAACGAAAAAGCCCTGGGCAGCGTCCTCTGGGCTTTCAGTGTGTTCCCCATCCTTCCCTGACAGCCCGGCGAATGCCTTCCAGCAACATCGCGAATGCCGGATTGTCATTGTTCTCGCGCCAGATCAGGTGCAGCTCGCTTTGCACGCCTTCGCCCAGGTCGATATCGCGAAACACCACATTCTTGAACATCACGCTGCTGGCGCAGCGTGGCACCAGGGCCAGGCCCATCGCGGCGTTGACCAGGGCCAGGATGGTCAGGGACGAGCCAAGCCATTGCACATAGTCCGGGGCGACGCGGGCGGAGCGAAGCATCCCGGTCAGCAGTTCGTTGAAGGGCGGGTAGGCGGCGTGGGAATACATGAGGAAGGGTTGGCCATCGAGGTCCTGCACGGAGAGGGTTTCGGCGCTGGCCAGCCTATGGCTGCTCGGCACGGCCAGGACGAACGGCTCGCGCACCAGGCATTCGGTGGCGTAGCCCGATTCCAGCAACGGCGCGCGGACGATGCCCAGGTCGATCCGGCGCGCGCGCAGGGCCTCGTGCTGCTGATAGGTGTTCATCTCCGACAGGTCGATTTTCACCTGGGGCTGCTTGAGCCGGGTTTCGGCGATGACCTTGGGCAGGAACTCATACACCGCGCTGCCGACGAAACTGATGTTGACCGAGCCGATATCCCCTTCGGCGAAGCGTCGGGCGGTGGCGGCGGCCTGCTGGGCGCGCTCCAGCAGGTTCTGCGCTTCGACGAAGAAGGCGCGACCGGCGGCGGTCAGGGCGACGCTGCGGGTGGTGCGGGTGAACAACTCGACACCCAGGTGATGTTCCAACAGTTGGATCTGTCGGCTGAGGGGCGGTTGCGTCATATGCAACCGTTCGGCGGCCCGACGGAAGTTGAGTTCGGTCGCGACCGTGGTGAAGCAGCGCAGCTGGGTGAGTTCGAACACTGATCCAATCCAGGTATCAATCCAATGCCAGGTTAGATTAGACGGGATCAATTGCCGCGTCCATGATCGGCTCGTCCCTAAAAAAACAAGATCGGGAGTCGCCCCTTGAATACCTTCCAGAGTCCGCCCACGGTACTCGCCCGTGCCGCCGGCAAAGTGAAACGCCATGTGCTGCCGCTGTTCGTGATCATGTTCATCGTCAACTACATCGACCGGGTCAACATCGGTTTCGTGCGCAGCCATATGGAGGCCGACCTGGGCATTGGCGCCGCGGCCTATGGGCTGGGCGCCGGATTGTTTTTCGTCGGTTACGCCTTGTTCGAAGTGCCCTCCAACCTGCTGTTGCAACGATATGGAGCACGCGTCTGGCTGACCCGGATCATGTTCACCTGGGGCGCCGCCGCGATGGCGATGGCCTTCGTCCAGGGCGAAACCAGTTTCTATGTGCTGCGCTTTATCCTCGGCGCGGCGGAGGCCGGGTTTTTCCCCGGCATCATTTATTACTTCACCCAGTGGCTGCCGGCGTCCGAGCGCGGCAAGACCATGGCGGTCTTCCTCAGTGGCTCGGCCATTGCCTCGGTGATTTCCGGCCCGGTGTCCGGGGCCTTGCTGCACATCCAGGGCTTGAGCCTGCAGGGCTGGCAGTGGATGTTCCTGATCGAGGGGTTCGCCTCCATCCTGCTCTGCGGTTTTGTCTGGTTCTGGCTGCAATCCCATCCGCGCGAGGCGAAATGGTTGAGCGACGAGGAGCGGGGCGCATTGATCGCGGCCATCGCCGAGGAGCAGCAGGCGCGCGAGGCGGCGAAGGGCGGCAAGCCATCGATGTTCAGGCTGCTGGCCGACCGACAGATCGCCTTGTTCTGCTTCATCTACTTCTCCATCGCGCTGACCATCTATGGCGCCACGTTCTGGCTGCCGAGCATGATCAAGCAGATGGGCAACCTCGGCGACTTCCAGGTCGGCCTGTTCAATTCGGTGCCCTGGATCATTTCCATCGGGGCGATGTATGGCTTCGCCGCCATGGCCGGCAAATGGAAATTCCAGCAGGCCTGGGTCGCGCTGACGCTGGTGATCGCGGCCTTCGGCATGTTCATGTCGACCACCGGCGGCCCGGTCTTCGCCTTTGTCGCGATCTGTTTTGCCGCCATCGGCTTCAAGGCCGCCTCGGCGCTGTTCTGGCCGATCCCCCAGAGCTACCTGGATGCCCGCATCGCGGCATCGGTGATCGCGCTGATCAACTCTATCGGCAACCTGGGCGGCTTCGTCGCGCCGACCGCCTTCGGTTTCCTGGAGCAGTCCACCGGTTCGATCGAAGGCGGCATGTACGGCCTGGCGGCGACCTCGCTGGTGGCCGCCGTGATGATCTTCTTCGCCCGCACCAGCCCGAGCCCGGGTCGGCAGACCCCGGGCCAGCGTAACGGCAAGCCCGCCGCGGCCGTGGTGGCGAACCGCGCGGCAACGCATTAAGCCCTGGATCCTGATCAATCGGAGCAACCCTTGAAAATCCAACGAGTGACCGTGACCCCCATCGCCTTCCGCGATCCGCCACTGCTCAATGCCAGCGGTATTCATGAACCCTATGCGTTGCGCTCGATCATCGAGATCGAGAGCGACAACGGCTACATCGGCCTTGGCGAGAGCTACGGCGACGCCCCGGCGCTGGCGATCCAGCAGCAGTTGCAGGCGCAGTTGATCGGCCTCGATCCGTTCAACCTCAACCAGCTTCGCGCCATAGTGCAAGCCACAGTGGCGGCCAATGGAACCCGCAGCATTGCCGGTGCCGAACTGGCCCCGGGGTCGCATGCCAGCAAGGCGGTGAGCAATGCCTACTCGGCCTTCGAAGTCGCCTTTCTCGACCTCCAGGCGCACGCCCTGAACCTGCCATTGGTGGACCTGCTGGGCGGCGCAGTACGGGACGAAATCCCCTTCAGCGCCTACCTGTTTTTCAAATACGCGCAGCACATAGATTCGCCCTACAAACCGGACAGCTGGGGCGAAGCCCTGGACGCAGAGCAGATCGTCGGCCAGGCGCGGCGGATGATCGAAACCTACGGCTTCAAGAGCATCAAGCTCAAGGCCGGTGCGCTGGACCCGGAGCACGAGGTGGCGTGCATCAAGGCCCTGAAGAAAGCGTTTCCCGGGTACCCGCTGCGGATCGACCCGAACGCCAACTGGTCGTTGGAGACCGCCGTGCGCATGGCCGAATTGCTGGGGGACGACCTGCAGTATTACGAAGACCCGACCCCGGGCCTGGAGAACATGGCTGAACTGCACCGGCGCACGGGCCTGCAGCTGGCGACCAATATGGTGGTCACCGACTTCGATGAGTTCCGTCGCAGCGTGGCCTTGAACAGCGTGCAGATCGTGCTCGCCGACCATCACTATTGGGGCGGCCTGCGCGACACCCTGGCGCTGGCCAGGATGTGCCAGACCTTCGGCCTCGGCGTGTCCATGCATTCGAACTCACACCTGGGTATCAGCCTGATGGCCATGGCTCACGTCGCGGCCGCGGTGCCCAACCTGGACTATGCCTGCGACACCCATTACCCCTGGCAGGAGCCGGACGAAGAGGTGGTCAAGGGCGGCAAGCTGCCCATAGTCGATGGCTGCGTGAAGATCACCCGCGCCCCGGGCCTGGGGCTGGAGCTGGATCGGGATCAACTGGGCAAGTTGCATGATCAGTACCTCAGTTGCGGCATTCGCCAGCGCGACGACGTGCAACAGATGCGCCGCTACCAGCCGCAGTGGCAGACGGTCAAGCCACGCTTCTGATAGTCCTGGGGGCCGGTAAAGCAGAACGCCACTCGATCGAGTGGCGTTCTGCTTTATGGGGGGGCATCGCCCGTGCCCTATGCTGAAAGCTGGATTCGGGCTGCTTGCCAGCCGACGAGACAAGCGCTGCGAGACCGCACCGCCCACGACCGCAAGGCCGTTCACATAAGACCCACCTGCCTATCCCCCCTCATAGGAAGACGCTTGATGAACGCTCACTCGCCCAATAGAACCACCCGCCATGCCTGGCTGTTCAGTGTCGCGCTGGCCATCCTCCCGGCGCTGGCCCAGGCGGCCGAACCGGCCCCGGTGCGCATTGGCTGGGTCAACTGGTCCGACACCGAGATCACCGTCAAGCTGGCCGCCACCGCGCTGCGCGAGCATCTCAAGCAGCCGGTGAAGCTGGTCATGGCCGATATCGGCATCCAGTTCCAGGCCCTGGCCAACGGCAATATCGACCTGATCCCTATGGTCTGGCTGCCCAGCACCCACCAGGCGTTCTACGACAAGTATCGCGACAAGCTGGAAGACCTCGGCGTGCTCTACGAAGGGCGGATCGGCATGGCGGTGCCGACCTCGGTACCGATCGGCGAAGTGGCCAGCGTCGAGGATCTGAACAAGCCAGGGGTGAGGGAAAAACTCGACGGCAAGATCCTCACCTCCGAGGTCGGCAACGGCCAGTACAAGCTCACGCTCAAGGCCATCGAGGAGTACAGGCTCGATGGCTACAAGCTGGTGGCGTCGTCCGAGGCCGGCATGCTCAACGAGCTGGACCGCAACCTGAAGCGTGACAGATGGTCGTTGATCAACGCCTGGAGCCCGCACTGGATGTTCTCCAAGTGGTCGCTGCGTTACCTGGACGATCCGAAGCAGATCTTTGGCGGCGCCGAGCAGATCCACGCCATGGCGCGCAAGGGTTTCAGCCAGGAATACCCCGAGGTGGCGTACTTCTTCGCCCATTACGCGCTGCCCCAGGCGGACCTGGAGGCGCTGATGATGCAGGCGCGCCAGACCAGCGCCGACGAGGCGGTCGCTGCCTACTACGCGGCCAACAGGGCGCGGTTCCAGGGGATATTCGAACCCGGCCGGCAGAGCGCCGGCAGCCTGCCTTGAGGCGCCAGGGCTTAACGACAAGAAGCCGGGCAGCGTAGCCAGGCTAGCGCCGGCGCTCGTGGGTGGCTCTGTAGCGGCTGGGCGCGACGCCAAAGAAGTCGCGAAAGCGCCGATGGAAGTTGGCGAAGCTGCAGAAGCCGGTGGCAATCGCGATATCGGTGATCGGCCGGTTGCTCTGCAGGATCAGCTGGCGCGCGCGGGTCAGGCGCAGCTCGAGGTAATAACGGGTGGGCGTGGCCCCGACAAAACGGCAGAAACGCCGCTCCAGCTGGCGCCGGGAAATCTTCGCGCAGGCCGCCAGCTCGTCGATGGACAGCGGCTCCTCGATGTTCTCTTGCATCAGTTCCAGCGCCAGCTTCAAGGCCTGCGGCAGGGTCGGGTCCGAGTCCACCAGCACGGTCGAGATGCCGGACACCTCGCAGGACTGGTCGCAACCGAGGATCTCCTCCACCGCCTGGGTCAGGGCCGGGCCTTTTTGCGCCGCGATCAGCCCCAGCATCATGCGCAGCGAACTGCTGGCGCCGGCGCAGCTGATGCGGTTGCGGTCGATGACGTGGGTGCGGCGGGAGACCCGCACCTTGGGAAACACATCGGCCATCATCGCCCGCCCATCGGGATGGAAGGCGCACTCGAAACCGTCGAGCAACTGCGCCTCGGCGAGGAAGTACGCGCCGTTCCACAGGCCGCCCAGGGTGGTGCCAAGCGCTGCGGCACCGCGCAGCTTGCGGCGCAATGCCGGGTCGCTGGCCAGCCGCACGCGCAGGCCGCCGACCACGATCAGCACATCGATGGGCTCGGCCAACTGGCAAAGTTCCAGGTCCGCTGAAATGGCGATGCCCAGGTCGCTCAGCACCCGGTGGCCCTTGAGGCCGAGGGTCAGCACCTGGAACACCGCGCTGTCGCTGAGAAAGTTCGCGGTGACCAGGGCATCGATGGCGCCGGTGAAGGCCATCATCGAGAAATGCTCCGGCAGTATGAACGCGACCCGGGTCGGCGCCTGCGCTTGTAGCGGCCTGCCGGCCGGGTAGGCGTACCCCATGTTCTTGTCTTTCAGCACGCTCTCGAATACCGACGGCATAAGGCCTCTGTGACAGCTGAATGGGTGGCCGGGAAGGGTTCTAGGGCAAGGCTGCGGGTGCGGACAACAGCAGTTCGAGGAACGCCTGGCAGTCGCTGCTGGCGGGCAGGGCGTCGATGCTGGCCTTGAGGGCATTGGCCAGGGCGCTGCCGAGGCTGTCATCGGCCAGCAGGTGGAACTTGTCGATGAACTCTACCGCCGACATGGGGTTGTCGGGGTCGCCCTTGGCGGTGGATGTGGGGCTGGCCAGGCGGGAGCCGTCCTTCAGGTTCAGGGTCACCCGGGAGAGGATTTCCTCGGGGAACCGGGCGGACAGGTCGGGCGCTTCATGCAGGGTGATTCTGCTGCTGAGGGCGAGGATGTCCGGCGCGTGAATGGCCTCGCCGGTCACTTCCCCGGGGCCGAGCTGGCCGCGCACGATCAAGGCCGCGAGGGGAAACGCCAGGGCGTACTGGGCTTCGTCGGCGTTGTTCGGAAAATGCCCTTGCAGGCATACCGATTCGTGAAAGGTCTCGACCTCGATCGACTCGATGGAGCTGGCGTCGAGGGCCGGATGCGCATGCATCAGGTCGGTCATGGCGGTGAGCGCCGGTTGCGCCCAGCGGCACACCGGCCACGGCTTGAAGTACTGCTCGTCGATCTCCCAGCGGCGGCCGAGGTCGTCCCAGAAACGTGAGATTTCCAGGGGCTCGACCATCGTGGCCGGCGCGCCGGTGACGCCGGCCTGGGCCATCAGCAGTGCGTTCACCCCGGCGTAGGCTCCGGCGCCATGGGCGTCGCGCAGCATGCTCGGGAACTGGACCAGGCGCATCATCGGGCACCTTGGGCCGAAGTATTCGGCGATCCCCAGGGCGTGGCGGAAGGTGCTTTCGTCCAGCCGCAGCAGGCGCGCGCCGGCGCAGACCACGCCGATCCCGGAGAACGCCCCCGAGGCGTGATATTCGGGCGCCGTGGCCATCAGTGCCTGGCCTGCGCGCAGGGCTGTCTCGTAACCGATGCACAGGGCGCTGAGCAGCTCTTCGCCGCTGATGTTCTTGCCCCGGTCGCGGCAGGCGTCGATCAAGGCAATCAGCGCCGGCACCACAGTCGCCCCGGCATGCCCCTTGGAGGTGAAATGGCCTTCGTGGGCATCCAGGCTGTCGACGCTGAAGCCGCCGGCCCAGGCCGCGCCCAGTGGGTGCACGGCGCGGCCGTCGAACCACAGGCGGCTGGACAGGGCGGTGGCCGGATGGTGGGTGGCGGCGAAGGTCTTGAGCCTGAGGCTGGTCTGGTTGTCGCGGGCCCCGGCCGCCACGCTGACTATGTCCAGCAGGCAGGTTCTGATCAGTTCACGGGTAGAGGGCGGCGCGTCGCGGTAGTGGAAATTCTGGACGAACGAATACAGCGGCATCTGATGATTCCTGAAGTCGGGACATGAGGGGAAAGTTGCCCGGGCAAGGGGCAACTTTTATGCGGCTTCAGCGAAGGAGGTTATTTGCTGGCAGCGGCCCGGGCGTCCGCTAGCCAGCTGTCGTATTGGGAGCGGTGGGCGGCGATCCATTCGGCGGCATGGCGCTTGATGTCGGCGGCGCTGTTCTCGCCGTTGTGCATCTTCAGGTTCTGCGCGCTTTCATCGTCGGTGCTGATCTGCATCTCGGAGAGGAACTTCACCGCCACCGGGTTTTTCTCGGCGAACTCCTTGTTGAACACCGCCTTGATGGTGTCCACCGGGAAGCCGAGGTTCTTGCCGTTGAAGCTGGTGTCGACGTCGTTCTTGCCCCCGGGCAGGTCGGTGCGCGCCACGCTCAGCCAGACCACGTCCTTGCCTTCGACCAGCACGCTGGAGATCCACTGCGGCACCCAGGTGAAGTAGAGGATCGGCTTGCCTTGCTGGTAGCGGGCAATGGTGTCGGCCATCAGCGCGAAGTAGGAGCCGCGGTTGTCGGTCACGGTCTTCTCCAGGCCGTAGGCCTTCATATGGTGCTCGACCATCACTTCGCAACCCCAGCCCGGGTTGCAGCCGGTCATGTCGGCCTTGCCGTCGCCGTTGCTGTCGAACAGCCTGGCGATCTCCGGCTTCTTCAGGTCTTCGACGGAGGTGATGTGGTACGCATCGGCGGTTTTCTTGTCGATCATGTAGCCCTGCAAGACGCCGGGCATGATGTTGCCGGTCTTGACCATGGTGTCGTCGCCGCCGGCCTTGCTGTAGAAGGAGGCGTGCAACATGTCCCACATGTGCACCGTGAAGTCGGCGTCGCCATAGGACAGGGCCAGCATCATGGCCGGGTAGTCGGTTTCCTTGGGCGCCTGGACGTCGTAGCCCAGCTCCTTGAGCCCGGCCATGGCGATCTCGCCGCGAAAGCGCTCTTCGGCAATGGACGGGAAGATGGGGGTGACGGACACGCCCTGGCCGGGTTGCTGGGCGCTCGCCGCCGAGACGAACAGCGGCGACAGGGTCAGCGCCAGGAGCGCCGCAGAGCGAACAAGACGTGCTTTCATCCCGTGTTTTTTGACATTCATCATCGTCTACCTTGCAGGGGTTAAGGAGCCAGCATTCATAGCGGGGACAGGATCCGGGCTGCCGCGAGGGTCAGCCTTGCCTGGGGCTTGCGGGGATGTCCTTGAGGGCGGGTTTTCTTTTCAGGCGGAACAGCAGCCCGACCGGCCCCGACTGGTACCAGTGCTCGCCGCGCGCCGCCTGGTTGCTGCGCTCGCCCATGGCCTGGGTCAGGCGGTCGAGGAAGATCGCCAGCAGCACCAGGCCGACGCCGCCGACGGTGGCCAGGCCCATGTCCAGGCGCCCGATGCCGCGCAGCACCATCAGGCCCAGCCCGCCCACGGAGATCATCGAGGCGATCACCACCATCGACAGCGACAGCATCAAGGCTTGGTTCAGGCCCGCCATGATGGTCGGCGCGGCCAGCGGCAGCTGGACCCGCATCAGCATCTGTCGCGGGGTGCAGCCGAAGGCCCGGGCGGCCTCGACCTTGTCTTCGGGAACCTGGCGGATGCCGAGGTTGGTGAGCCTGACCAGGGGCGCCACCGAGAAGATGATGGTGACCAGCACCCCCGGCACGTTGCCGATGCCGAACAGCATCACCACCGGCACCAGGTAGACGAAGGCCGGCAGGGTCTGCATGGCGTCCAGCACCGGGCGCAGGAGCATTTCCAGGCGGTCGCTGCGGGCGCACAGCACCCCCAGCGGCACGCCGATGACGGCGCAGAAGAACAGGGAGGTCAGCACCAGGGCGAGGGTGGTCATCGCATCGTTCCACACGCCGATCAGCCCCAAGAGGGTGAGGGTGACGAAGCACAGGGTGCCGATTCTCTTGCCGCCCACCTGCCAGCCGAACAGCGTCGCCATGAGGATGAACAGCGTCGGCGGAATCGCCAGCAGGGCATATTGAATGCCGTTGAGCACCTGATCGATCGGCCACCTAATGGAACGGAAGATGTCGCGGAAGTTGTGCACCAGATAATTGAGGACGACCTCAACCCATTGCCCCAGGGGCAGGTTGAGGGTCTGGAATGGGTCGAGAAGACTGAATTCGTTCATGCGAATCACCTGAATATCCGAGCCTGGCAAGCCAGCGGAGTGAGACTGTTAGTGACGGCTCATGGTCTGCAGCAGCAGGCTCTTGGAGATCGTGCCCTTGAACACGCCCTGGCGATCCAGCACGGCCACCGGATTGACCGCGTTGGCGACGATATGGAACACCTCCTGCAGCGGTACGTCGTCCAGCAGGGTGGGGCTGGACTGGTCCACGGCGTAGGGGTGTTCCGTGCAGATCCGGGCGACGTCGCCGGCCTTGAGGATCTTCGAGGCATCGAAGCCCTTGAAGAACGCCTTGACGTAGTCGTTCACCGGGTTGCACAGCAGATCCTGGGGCGTGCCGATCTGCACCACCCGGCCACCCTCCATGATCGCGATGCGATGGCCGATGCGGATCGCCTCTTCGATGTCATGGGAGATGAAGATGATGGTGCGGTGCTGTTCCGCCTGCAGGCGAATCAGTTCGCCCTGCATTTCGCTGCGGATCAGCGGGTCGAGCGCGGAGAAGGCTTCATCCATCAGCAGGATGGCCGGGTCGTTGGCCAGGGCCCGGGCCAGGCCCACGCGCTGCTGCATGCCGCCGGAAAGCTGGTGCGGGTAGCTGAAGGCGTGCCCTTCGAGCCCGACCTGCTTGAGCGCCTCCAGTGCGCGCTTGCGGCGTTCGCCCTCGCTCACGCCCGAGATTTCCAGGCCGAAGGCGGCGTTGTCGATCACGCTCATGTGCGGCATCAGGGCGAACGACTGGAACACCATGCTCATGTCCTTGCGCCGCATGTTGAGCAGCGCGCTGTCGGACAGGCCGGTGATTTCCTTGCCGTTGAGATGGATGGTGCCGGACGTCGGTTCGATCAGCCGGTTGAACAAGCGCACCATGGTCGATTTTCCAGAACCGGAAAGGCCCATGATGACGAAAATCTCCCCGCGCTTTACCGAGAAACTGGCATTGAAGACGCCAACCACCTGGCCGGTCTTGCTGAAGATTTCGTTCTTGTCGGCACCGCGCGCCAGCATATCCATCGCGAGCTTCGGTTGCTGGCCGAAGACTTTATAGATGTTGTTTACCGAGAGTATCTCGTCGCCAAGACTCATAATCCCTCCAACTGCAATTGTGGCGTAAGAGCAAGAAAGTTAGTTGTCTTTCTCGATCAATAAAGATGGTGCTTACGGGGGCAGTCGAACGGGGAGACGGGAAGGGAGTTAGTCATGTATGACCATCCTCTTAATTAACTGATGTTTATTATTTTTGTTTTTCGGCGGTGCGTTGAGCCTTACCTTGAGCACCAAGTTATTACCTAACGGGAATTGCGTCTAACAACATTTCCTTCGGCCAATCAATAACCTGATGTTATCGATCCTGGATCAATGGCGGCCTTCGATCAAAAAGCTATAAATAGCCCGGCTGACTGGGGCTTTTCCCTGTTGTAGACCGGCCCTTTCGGCTAATCTCAGGCCTGGGTCGTGACTTGAAAACCCGCGCCAATCCCGCCCTTTATGGCCGTTCAAAGGGCTCCGAATCGGACATTCAATACTCCAGGTTATGGTTAAACACATAGATCCAGACATGACGTTGCTGAAAATGCCGTCGCTCAAAGCCGTCAAGTCCTTCGTCGCCGCCGCCAAGTACCAGAGTTTCACCCGCGCGGCGGAAGCCCTGTGTGTGACTCAGGCGGCCATCAGCCGGCAGATCCGCGAGCTCGAAGCCTATCTGGGGGTCGATCTGTTCAAGCGGGTGGGGCGCGCGGTGGAGCTGACCGAAGCCGGCTCGATCTTCTTCGATGCCGCGCAGATTTCCTTCGTCAACATCTCCCAGGCCGCGGAACGCATCCGCTCCCACAGTGCCGGCAAGCGCACCCTGACCCTGTGCTGTTCCCCGGCGTTTTCCGCGCTCTGGCTGGCCGCCAAGCTGCCGGGCTTTTTCACCCAGAACACCGACATCGACCTGAACCTGGTGACCACCCAGAACTTCCTGTCGATGGAGCCCGGGGTCACGCCGGACATCTTCATCACCAAGATGGCCAGGGTCCAGGATGGCTACCGCAGTTATCCGCTGTTTCATGATGTGATCTACCCGGTGTGCACGCCGCTCTACAAGGAGCAGCATCCGGAGTTGTCGACCCTGGAAGGGCTGCGCGACGGGGTCTTGCTCAACCTCAGCCCCTATGGCCGATCCCAGGTCGCGGAGCACGTGGACTGGGGTGTGTGGCTGGCGTATCACGATGTGGATATCGAAAAGCGCCCCCACGACAGCCCGCATGTGTTCAACGCCAACGACTACAACCTGGTGATCAGCATGGTCCTGACCCACCAGGGCGTGGCCCTGGGCTGGAATCACCTGGTGGCGAACCTGATCGAAAACGGCTCGCTGGTGCGGCCGATCGAGCAGGAAGTGGTGTTGCAGGAAAGCCAGCACTACCTGACTTTCCGTGAAGACCGGGTGAACGACGATGCCTGTTGCCGGCTGCGCGACTGGATTCTCGCCCAGTTCGCCTGAGCCGGCCGATCACGGACCCTGTAGGAGCGAGGCTTGCCCGCGATCAGCCGCGTAACCGCGGCGCTCTCCAGTTCATCGCGAGCAAGCTTCGCTCCTACAGGGGATTGGTGTTTAGCCGACGGACCTCAGGGCGATCTGCTCGTCGAGTTGATCGAGCATGGTCTTGCAGTACCAATCGTCGAACTGGCACACGCCGATTTCGCTGGTGGTGGAGAACGGGCCGGGTTGGTAGGCGGGCGAGTTGACCCCCACCTGGGCACTTTCCACCAGCGTGCGGTCCTGGTCGTTGGTGGCCAGCCAGACCCTGGTCAGGCGTTCGAGGTCGTAGTCGACGCCTTCCTGGGCGGCCTTGTTGACGATCCACTTGGTGGTGACCAGGGTCTCGTTGGGGCCGATGGGCAGCACCCGGAAGCTCAGGGCGTGATCGCCGAGGAAATGGTTCCAGGTCGAGGGGTAGTTGAAATACAGCAGCGCGCCGATGTCCGCCTCGCCGCTTTTATCCAGGCGCACCGACACCGCGGGCTGGCCGTCCAGGGTGTAGCTGACGGCCCCCGATGACAGCGGTATGCGGGTCATGCGGAAGCGGCCGTTGACGTCCATCACCAGCTTGCTCGGCATGCCCGCCGCTTCGCAGCGCTGCCAATGGGCCTTGAGCTGCGGATCGTCGTCGCCGCCCACGCCGCCCACCGAGGGGTTCTCCACGAAGGAGTTCATCAGCTCGGGGTGGGTGCCGTCGCAGTGGTAGCATTCGCGGTTGTTCTCGAACACCAGCTTCCAGTTGCCTTTCTCGATCAGGTTGGACTCGAAGGCGACCTTGCAATCGTCCAGATTGTGCGGCGCCACGAACGGCGTGACGGATTGGCGGAACGCCGAAAAGTCCGGCGCGACCTCGGCCACGCACACGTAGATGTAGCTTTCCACTATCTCGCAATGCACGGGTTTGAGCCCGTACAGGGACTTGTCGAAGTCGTCGCCCATGTTCCCGGCGAACAGCAGCTTGCCGTCCAGCTCGAACGTCCACTTGTGATAAGGGCACACCAGCTTGGCGACCTTGCCGCTGGCCTGGGGGCAGACCTTGGAACCGCGATGGCGGCAGGAATTATGGAAGGCGCGCAGCTGTTTGTCGGCGCCGCGCACCACCGCGATCGGGTAGTCGCCGACTTGCAGCGACAGGTACTGGCCGGGCTTTTCCAGCTCGAAGGTATGCCCGGCGAAGATCCAGCTTTTATGCCAGATCTGCTCCAGGTCCTGGCGATAGACCTCCGGGTGGCTGTAGAGGGCGCCCGGCAGCGCATGGCCAGGTTTACGCTGCGCGATAAGCTTTGAAACTGTTGATTTGCTGCTCACGGTCAACACACTCCAAAAAACAGGGGGCATGGGTTCAGTCGGGCCAGGGGAGGCCAGGCGCTTTTGCATTCGGTGGGCGCTCGGCTCTTGCCGATGTTGCTTTTAGATCCGTCGAGTTTCATTTCGCGGCTAATGTCGCTGGGTTAAAGGCTACGGCGCCGATTGCACTGCAACAATCAACTTTTCTACTTGGCAATGGATAAACAAATGTTATCGATTGCTTGTTTTGTGATGTGCGGCCGGTCTTAGATTTTGTTTTTAACTTATTGTTTGTTAAGGGTTTTATAGTTTTGTTTGGGTTTCTGGAAAACCTTTGGAAAAACCGTTTTTGCAAGTTGTCAGCAGGTTTAGGCGCACTTTCGCTGTATTGACCGTTCTCGCCGGGACATGCCAGTCTGGATTCACCAGTTGACCATCAATAACGACAATAAGTTGAGCGGCGCGATAAAGGCGCTGTAGTCGATCCTGTTTGAAGTTCGGGAGCCATCCCGAGAAAAAACATAAAGACTCTTATCGCGCCACAAGCACTTGAGGCCGGCCGCTTGTTGATGTTCCCCGGCAACTCTTATTTGGAGAAAACGTCTTGAAATTCGAAGGTATTTATACGCCGGCGGTGACGCCGCATACGCCCGATGGCGATATTGACTGGAACGTGTTCTCCGAAGTACTGGAGTCGCTTATCGAAGCGAAAGTGCACGGCATCATTATTGGCGGCTCAACTGGCGAATATTATGCGCAGACCGCCGAAGAGCGCACCGAACTTGCGGCTTATGCTAAGGACGTCATTGGCTCGCGGGTGCAGTTGATCGTCGGCACCGGGGCGATTCGCACCGAAGACGCGGTGCAGTTCGCCAAGGACGCCAAGGCCATCAAGGCCGACGCGATCCTGGTGACCACGCCGCCTTACGCGCTGCCTACCGACCAGGAAAACGCCATCCACGCCCTGACGATCGACCGGGCCGCGAACCTGCCGATCATGTTGTACAACTACCCCGGCCGCATGTGCGTGCAGATGAACGAGGACTACCTCGCTCGCGTAGGCAAGTCCAAGAACGTGGTCGCCATCAAGGAAAGCTCCGGCGACATGGGCCGGGTCCACCTGCTGGCCCGCGAGTTCCCGCATATCGCCCTGTCCTGCGGCTGGGACGACCAGGCCCTGGAGTTCTTCGCCTGGGGCGCCCGCAGCTGGGTCTGCGCCGGTTCCAACTTCCTGCCCAGGGAACACGTGGCGCTCTACGAGGCCTGCGTGGTCGAGAAGGACTTCGACAAAGGCCGGCAGATCATGTCGGCGATGATGCCGCTGATGAACGCCCTTGACGCTGGCAAGTTCGTGCAGTCGATCAAGTTCGGCTGCGAGCTCAACGGCCTCAAGGTGGGCAACGTGCGGGCGCCGCTGCGGCCGCTCAACTCGCAAGACAAACGAAGCCTGCAGACCGTTATCACCAACGTCAAACGCACCGTCGCACATATCACATCGGGAGCCAGCCATGCGTGATCTTCTTACCGCGGCCGAGTACGCCGCCCTCGCGAAAACCCTGGCGTTCCCGTCCAACGCCTTTATCAATGGCTCGTTCAAGCCGGCCATCTCCGGCAATACCTTCGCTACCCACAAACCGGCGACGGGCGCCTTCCTGACCGAGGTCGCCGCCTGCGCCGCCGAGGATGTGGACTTTGCCGTCGGCAAGGCCCGGGAGGCTTTCGAGGACGGACGCTGGCGCCTGCTTGCCCCGGGGGAGCGCAAGGCCGTGCTGCTGAAGTTCGCCAAGCTGCTGGAGCGCAACCGTCACGAGCTGGCGGTGCTGGAAAGCCTGGACAGCGGCAAGCCGGTGCGCGAGTGCCAGTTGGTCGACGTGCCGGACACCATCCATACCCTGCGCTGGCACGCGGAACTGATCGACAAGCTCTACGACCACACCGCGCCGGTGGGCAACGACGCCCTGACCCTGGTGGTGCGCGAGCCGATCGGCGTGGTCGGTTGCGTGCTGCCCTGGAACTTCCCGCTGCTGATGCTGGCCTGGAAAATCGGCCCGGCCCTGGCCGCCGGCTGCTCGGTGATCGTCAAGCCTGCCGAGCAGACCAGCCTCACCACCCTGAGGGTCGCCGAGCTGGCGTTCGAAGCCGGCGTACCGGCGGGCGTGCTGAATATTGTGACCGGCACCGGCAAGGAAGTCGGCGAGCCCCTCGGCCTGCACAACGATGTCGACATGGTCAGCTTCACCGGCTCCACCGTCACCGGCCGGCGCTTCCTGCACTATGCCGCCGATTCGAACCTCAAGCGCGTGGTGCTGGAGTGTGGCGGCAAGAACCCGGCAGTGGTGATGGACGATGCCGAGGACCTCGACCTGGTGGCCGAGCAAGTGGTCAACGGCGCGTTCTGGAACATGGGGGAAAACTGCTCGGCGACCTCGCGCCTGCTGGTTCACGCCTCGGTGAAGAACGAGCTGCTGGAGCGCATGGGCGCCTATATCCGCGAGTGGAAAATGGGCGACCCGCTGGACCCGCACAACCGGGTCGGGGCGCTGGTCAGCAGCGAGCATTTCCAGAAGGTGAAGTTCTACCTGGAGTACGCCAGCGCCGCCGATCTCGATGTGGTGTTCGGCGGCGATACCCAGGACGACGCCTTCATCCAGCCGACCGTGATCGACGGCGTGGACCGCGATAGCCGGCTGTTCCAGGAAGAGATCTTCGGCCCGGTGCTGTCGGTCACCACTTTCGAGTCGATCGCCGAGGCGATCGAGCTGGCCAACGACACGGCCTATGGCCTGGCGGCCTCGGTGTACACCGGCAGCCTGCGCAAGGCGATCAAGCTGTCCCGGGAAATCCGCGCCGGCATCGTCACGGTCAACTGTTTCGGCGAGGGCGATGCCTCGACGCCTTTCGGCGGCTACAAGGAGTCGGGTTTCGGCGGGCGCGACAAGTCGGTGTTCGCCCATGACCAGTACACCGAAATCAAGACCATCTGGATCGACGTGTCGGATCGCTCGGTGGATGAGAGCGTAAAATGAGCACCCATACCATCAAGCGTCTACCCGTAGACACCGGGGTTTCAGGTTGGGAGGCCATCTCCGTTCGCTCTGCGCCTGTCCGCGAGCTTGATGGGCGGGTGACGGCGGACTGGCTGATCATCGGGGCCGGTTTTGCCGGCCTTTCCGCCGCGCGCAGGCTGTCCCAGTTGCACCCCGGGGACAGCATCGTAGTGGTCGAGGCCCACGAAGTGGCCAAGGGGCCGGCGGGCAGGAATTCCGGCTTCATGATCGACGTGCCGCACAGTCTTTCGTCCGGCGAGTATTCCGTCGCCAGCGCCGCGGCCACGGCGCTGGAAATCACCCAGAACCGCTTCGCCATCGCCTTTGCCGGCGAGGCCGCGCGGGAGTACGGCATGTCCGCGGAGACCTTCGATCCCTCGGGGAAAATCAACGCGGCGGCCACCGAGCGCGGGCTGAAGCTCAACCGCAATTACGCCGCCTCGCTGGCGCGCATCGGCGAGAACTACCAGATGTTCGATGCCACGCAGATGCGTGAAATCACCGGTTCGGTCTATTACCAGGGCGGTATCTACACCCCCGGCGCGGTGCTGATCCAGCCCGCGCAATACATCCGCGACCTGGCCGCGGGGCTGGCGGGCAAGGTCAGGCTCTTCGAGCGCTCGCCGATCGTCGAGCTGGCGCGCCAGGGCAGCGGCTGGACTGCGCGCTCGCCCAAGGGCGTGGTCAGTGCGGCCAAGGTCATCCTCGCGGTCAACGGCCATGTCGAAGACTTCGGCCATTTCCAGGGGCGCCTGCTGCACGTCTTCACCTACGCCTCCATGACCGCGGCCTACCAGGATGCCGAGCTCAACCGGGGTATGCCGGGCAAGGCCCGATGGGCGCTGCTGCCGGCCGACCCGATGGGCGCCACGGTGCGCAAGATCTCTTCGGCGGGCAGCTCGCGCATCGTCATCCGCACCCGGTTCACCTATGACCCGAGCATCCAGGTGACGCCACAAAGGGTTGCCGCGGTGGCCGAGGAACAACGGCACTCGCTGAATGCGCGCTTTCCCGAGTTGCAATCCACGCCGCTGGAGTTCAGTTGGGCCGGGCGCCTGTGCCTGAGTCGCAACAGCGCGGCGGCCTTTGGTGAAATAGAAGAGAACCTGTATTCGGCCTGCTGCGAAAACGGCCTGGGCACCGTCAAGAGCACCCTGGCCGGGGTGATGGCGGCGGAGCTGGCCAGCGGCAGCCGTTCCGAGTTCCTCGACAGTTTCAGCCAGGCTCCGGGCCCCAGCAGGCTGCCGCCCAAGCTGTTGACCCGGCTGGGGGTGAGTTCGGTCATTCGCTGGCATGAATTCAGGGCCGGGCGCGAAGGCTGAGGCGGCTTCTAGCCAGCGGCTTTTTTCTATAGCCTACGGCTCCGGTTCGCCCGGGCGATGGCGGGTGGTGCGAGCAGGGTTTTCTGTGGATGCCAGGATTCAACGTACACTGATATCTGCGTTCGGTAGGGTAAAGAGGCGAGGGCGTATGGCGGTTGAACGGCGGGATTTCAGTGGCTGCATGAAGGGCAAGAACCTGCGTTATCTGGAAGAGCTGCGGCTGGCGCCCGCGGCCCATACCCGGACAGGTTTCCTGCTGCTCGAACACTTCTCGTTGCCGGCCTTCACCCAGGCCCTGGATACCATCATTACCGCCAACCTGCTGCGGCCCACCTTGTTCTCCACCAAGACCTTTGGCTTGCAGGACGGCGAAGTCATCAGCGACCTGGGGCTGGTGATCCGCCCCGATGCGCGCCTGAGCGCTCCAGCGCTCAAGGACCTCGACCTGCTGGTGATCTGCGGCGGCTACCGCACGGAGCTCAAGGTCAACCACGAGCTGATCAGCCTGCTGAAGACCGCCGCCGAGCTGGGCATCAGCCTGGCCGGGCTGTGGAACGGAGCCTGGTTCCTTGGCGTCTCGGGATTGCTGGAGGGTTACCGCTGCGCCATCCACCCGGAGCATCGCCCCGCGCTGGCGGAGATTTCCAAGGTTACCCATGTCACCAGCGAGGCCTTTGTGGTGGACCGCGACCGGCTCACGGCGTCGAGTCCCGCCGGGGCCTTCCATATGGCCCTGGAGTGGATCAAGGGGCTGCACGGCAAGGCGCTGGTCGAGGGCATCGAGGACATTCTGTCGTTCGAGGAGTCCCGCTACCGGCGCATCAAGCCGACCCTGCATGTCTCGCTGAGCGCGCCCTTGCGCGAGGTGGTCAAGCTGATGGACGCCAACCTGGAAGAGCCGCTGCAAATGGAGCAACTGGCGGTGTATGCCGGGCGTTCCCGGCGGCAGATCGAGCGCCTGTTCAAGGAGCAGTTGGGCACCACCCCGCAGCGCTATTACCTGGAGTTGCGCATCACCGAAGCGCGTCGACTGCTGCAGCACACCGAACTGTCCCAGGTCGAGGTGCTGGTGGCCTGCGGTTTCGTGTCGCCGAGCCATTTCAGCAAGTGCTACAGCTCGTATTTCGGCTACCGGCCTTCGAAAGAGAAGCGTCTGGTGAAATGACTGCGAGCGATTCACCCGGCGTCCGGTAGCACTGGGTTGCAGGCGTCGGTTTCAACCTGAAGGCGCGTTACGAATTTTTGATCAAGGCATGGAACCGGGCGCTCCATCGACCCTGGCTGCCCGTGGTTTGTGCCCGAAGAGCGCATATGAAATCCCCTAGGCCAGTGCTGGCACGTCCAGGAGGCGGGCATGACCGAGATGCAATCGAAGACTGATCAGGCAAAGACCGCCGCGCAGTTGACCAAGGCCAGCGAGACGCCTTACCCCGAGGTCGCGCGGCCGAAACTGGGGATTGTGCTGTGCCTGCTGTCCATGCTGATTTTTGCCAGCCAGGACGGCATCACCAAGGTGCTGGTCAAGGACCTGCCGGTGGCCCAGCTGGTGATGGTGCGTTACTGGCTGTTCCTGGTGTTCGCCTTGGCTTATGCGGCTTGCCAGGGCAGCGTCAGGGCGTCGTTTCGCAGCCGCCACCCCTGGCTGCAAATCACTCGGGCACTGATCGGCGTCGGTGAAATAGCCCTGTTCGCGATTGGCCTGCGTTTTCTCGGCCTGGCTGAAATGCACGCCCTGTATGCGGTGTTCCCGCTGATGACCCTGGCGCTGGCGGGGGCCTTGCTGGGCGAGTTCATCGGCCTGCGCCGCTGGATCGCCGCCGCCATAGGTTTCAGCGGCACCCTGATCATCCTCCGGCCCGGCGCCGGGGTGTTCGAGCTGGCGGCGCTGATTCCCCTGGCCTCCGCCTTGGGCTTCGCGATCTTCAACGTACTGACCCGGCGCATCAGCCAGGACGACGCCTTCGCCACCAACATGTTCTACATGGCGGGTTTTGGCGCCCTGGCGGTGACCTTTGTCGGGCTGCCCGGCTGGGTCACCCCGACGCCGATGCAAGGGCTGCTGATGGGTATCCTGGCCTCCACCGGGGTGATCGCCCAGTTATTGCTGATCCAGGCCCTGCGCTACGCCACCGCCGCCACCTTGCAACCCTTCAACTACACGCTACTGGTGTTCGCCAGCCTGATCGGCCTGATGGTGTTTGGCGAGCTACCGGACACCTGGACCCTGGTTGGCGCGGCGCTGGTGATCGTGGGTGGTTTGTATGCGATCAAGGCCAAGGGCTGAACCTGCCCTTGAGGCGAGGAGGCACTATTGCCAAAGGACGACACCGCGCCGCGCGGGCGGTGGCTCGCCGGTCTCATCCCGGTTCACGCCGCCACGTTGGATGCCCTGAAAGGCTGGCGCATGGCGGCGCGGGCCGCCAGCAGTGCCAGCCCGGCGGCCACCACCAGCAGCGCCGCGCTCAGTTCGAAGGTCGCCTGATAACCGCTCCGGTCGAAGGCCAGGCCGCCCACCGTGGCGCCCGCGGCGATCGCCAGCTGGATGATCGCCACCATCAAGCCGCCGCCGGCTTCCGCATCGTCCGGCAGCGTGCGGGTCAGCCAGGTCCACCAGGCGACTGGCGCCGCGGTTGCTACCAGGCCCCAGAGGCCCAGCAGGACGCTGGTAATCGATACCGAAGCGCCAAACGCCACCAGGGCCATGGCGATCGCCGCCATCATCAGCGGGATGATGATCAGCGTGCGATACAGGGCGTTTTTCAGGAAGGCTTCGATCAGGAAGGTGCCCGCCAGGCCGGCCAGGCCTATCACCAGCAGCATCAGCGACAGGGTGGAAACGCTGACCTGAGTGACTGTCTCCAGAAAGGGCCGCAGGTAGGTGAACAGCATGAACTGGCCCATGAAAAACAGACTGACCGCCAGCATGCCCAGGGCCACCGGCAGGCTTTTCATCAGGCTGAAGAGATTGCCGGTCCTGGCGGCAGGCTGCGCTTTCAGCGGTGGCAGGCTGACCAGCAGCCAGACGGCGGCGATGGCGGCCACCGGCACGACGCAGAAGAACGCCCCGCGCCAGCCGATGAGGGCGCCAAGGAAGCTGCCCAGGGGCGCAGCGATCACGGTCGCCAGGGCGTTGCCGCCGTTGACGATGGCCAGGGCGCGCGGTACCTGGTTCTCGGGCACCAGGCGCAGGGTGGTGGCCGCCGACAGCGACCAGAAGCCGCCGATCGCCACGCCGATCAGGGCGCGGCCGGCCATGAAGCTCAGGTAGTCCGGAGCGAATGCCACCAGGGTTCCGGATAGGATCATCAACAGAGTCAGGCACAACAGCAGCCGCTTGCGGTCGACCCGGGCCGCCACCGAGGCGATCAGCAGGCTGGTGAACAAGGCAAACAACCCGGAGACGGAAATGCCCTGGCCGGCTTGCCCTTCGCTGATCTGCAGATCGGCGGCGATAGGTGTCAGCAGGCTGACCGGCATGAACTCGGAGGCCACCAGGGCAAAGGCGGCGAGGGCCATGGCCAGCACGGCGCCCCAGGTGTGCCGGCCCTCGGGCGCTTCGGTATGGAAGGTAGCGGTCATGGAGACAGGTTTCCTGTATGGCTGGAAACGCCTGCGCAGACCGACGAGCTTTGCCGGCCGGGTCTTGCGGGCGCTTCGGTTGATAAGTGGGTGCACAGCAATGAGAGCCGCGCAGGCGCGGACAGCCTTGCCTGTCAGCCGCCCCGGCGCTGGAGAAGGTCCGGCGGAAAACGCGGCACCGGACTCGGTACCGCGAAGCAAGGGGGGCCCAATCTGGGCACCCACTGGACTACCTAAGGTTGCCCTGGAGGAGCGCGATCTCAGCCCGCCAGGGTGGCGTTGTCGATCACGAAACGGTACTTGACGTCACCCTTGAGCATGCGCTCGTAGGACTCGTTGATCTGGTCCGCGCGCACCAACTCGATGTCGGCGACGATGCCGTGCTCGGCGCAGAAGTCGAGCATCTCCTGGGTCTCGGCAATGCCGCCGATCATCGAGCCGGCGAGGGTCCGGCGCTTCATGATCAGGTTGAACACATTGGGCGAGGCATGCGGAGTCGCCGGGGCGCCCACCAGGGTCATGTTGCCGTCGCGCTTGAGCAGCACCAGGAAAGCATCGAGATCATGGGGCGCGGCCACGGTGTTGAGGATCAGGTCGAAGCTCTTGGCGTGGGCGGCCATTTCCTCGGCATTGCGCGACACCACCACTTCGTCGGCGCCCAGTTGCAGGGCGGCCTCGCGCTTGGAATCGGAAGTGGTGAAGGCCACTACATGCGCGCCCAGCGCGTGGGCCAGCTTGATGCCCATATGGCCCAGGCCACCGATGCCGACCACGCCGACCTTCTTGCCGGGGCCGACGTTCCAGTGGCGCAGCGGCGAATAGGTGGTGATGCCCGCGCACAGCAGCGGCGCGACGGCGGCCAGTTGCTCCTCGGGGTGGCGGATGCGCAGCACGTAGCGTTCGTGGACCACGATCTGTTGCGAGTAGCCGCCGAGGGTCCAGCCCGGGGCGTCCGGTGTCGGGAAGTTGTAGGTGCCGATCATGCCGTCGCAGTAGTTCTCCAGGCCGTCATCGCAGTCGGCGCAGTGCTTGCAGCTGTCGACGATGCAGCCGATGCCGACCAGGTCGCCCGGGCGGAAACCCTCCACATGGGCGCCGACCGCCGCGACACGGCCGACGATCTCGTGGCCGGGCACACAGGGAAACTGCGTGCCATGCCACTCGGCGCGCACCTGGTGCAGATCCGAGTGGCAGATGCCGCAGAAGGCGATGTCGATCTGCACGTCATGGGCGCCGGGGGCGCGGCGGGTGATCTGCAGGGGTTCGAGAGGTTGGTCGCCCGCATGGGCGCCATAGGCGTTGACTAACATTGCACACTCCATCCAGCGTTACGTTGGATGGCCATTTTCCCGGGCCGGTCCAAGCAGCCTGTAGTGCATTCCGCTGAAATTCTTGCCCGATTCTCTGGACTTTGCTTTTTACCGTAGGACGGCCGCAAGGGTCGGGTTAACGTTTGGCGAGGAGGGTACATACCGACATGACACACCCACACGACAGCCGCGCCCAGACACCCCAGGAAACCCTCGCGCGCATCATTGGCGCCTGGAGCAAACACTCGGGGGACTACTCGACACCTATCCCCGGTCTTGGCTTCTTTCGCCGCGAAATTCCTGCGCCGCCCAGCGTGTGCATGGTCGAGCCGAGCATCATCCTCGTCGCCCAAGGGGCAAAACAGCTGTGGGTCGGCGGCGAAGCCTACCCCTATGACACCTCGCGTTTCCTCGTCACCTCGCTGGACCTGCCGGCCAATTCCGAGGTGACGGCCGCCAGCCTGGAACAACCCTGCCTGGGGCTGGGCTTCAAGCTCGACCCGCGCATGCTGGCGGAACTGGCCGCCCAGGGCGGGCTGCTGCAACCTCGGGATCGAGGCACAGGCAAGGGCGTGGGAATCGGCACCGCGACACCAGCCATGCTCACCTCGTTCGTGCGCCTGCTGGAGTTGCTGGACGAACCCGAAGCCATCCCGGTGCTGGCCCCGCTGATCCAGCGCGAGATCCACTACCGCTTGCTGATGAGCGACCAGTCGGCGCGGCTGCGGCAAATCGCCTCCGTCGACGGCCAGGGCCATCGCATCGCCAGGGCCATCGACTGGCTGAAACTGAATTACACCGCGCAACTGCGCGTCGATGAACTCGCGTCCCGCGTGCAGATGAGCACACCCACCTTCCACCACCACTTCCGCCAACTCACCGCCATGAGCCCGCTGCAATATCAGAAGTGGCTACGGCTGACCGAAGCCAAACGCCTGATGATGAACGAACACCTGGACGTATCGAGTGCCGCCTTCAAGGTCGGCTATGAAAGCCCGTCGCAGTTCAGTCGTGAGTACAGCCGCCTGTTTGGCTTGGCGCCCAAGCGGGATATTGCGCAGTTGCGGGGTTGTGGGGGAGGGGGTGAGTAGGAGGTGCTGGGGTTTAGGGGCGCTTGATTTGGAAAAGATGCACGATTGCGGCTAGGGCTTTTTTGTTGTCGGCCTCATAGGGGTGAGATAAGGGGGATCGGTAAGGTGATGCGGGTGGAAATGGGGGGATCGTGCAAGGCACCCTCAATTGAGCGTCCGGAGAGAGTACTACCCCCGTCATTTGCGAAGGGTAACAATCGGCCAAAACTGGTCATTGGTAGGTGACCTAAATTGGAAGATCCAGGCAAGCGCTCTGTACTGATTACTTAATGCACGGATAGAACGGACTATTTCGACAGGAATTGTCAGATGTCATCCGCTACGTAGTAGAGAATGTACCCGGAATACACTAGAGAACCGGCCGCCACTTCTGCTTTGAAGCACTCTGTGATTGCATCCTCATCAGCAAAACCGTAATCCGACAACTTGTCGCCGGCAAAACTAGCAAGTCGCCATGCGTCGAAGCCACCGATCTCACCATGGGCACCAAAGTCAAAGTCTACTGTACCTGTGGGGAGGCTAACCGCGCAGCCATAGCCGTGCTTGAAGTAACGAACTCCACCGTCCAGCTCTCCACGCTGAGGAATGTCGGTTACCACCCAATCCGTATTGGTCGGGGGCCGCGGGATACCAGACCGCTGCATCATGTCCACAGCGGCAGCAACGCTTGCTTGGTAGTCGCTGATCAAAATGGCGAGTTGGTTATTCATACAATCTCACGTGATAAATAAGCAGCACTGAGGCCAGAGACTGCAGAGGGTAGCATTCGAAGCAACTGATAGGCTGCTTCTGGCCGATTCCAGTCTGTCGCAAGGCCGCTATCGACCGCTTGCATACTGAGCCAAAAGCGGACACCCAGAAACTCAACCCTGCACCAGGTAGGCTCCAAACGGAACCCGATCGCGCAGCTTCTTTCAGCTGCCGGGTTTGGGCTGATGGCCTGGCGGGCGGTCGGGAAACCAGATTCGACATTTACCCGGCGGCGGCCGATGGCCACGGGGAATTTCAATCTCGTCGTATGTGGAGGCTGGCTCGGCGGACGTCATTCGCAATTGCCCTTCGGGGCTTGGCCTGTCACCCGTCGGCCAGTTTGCTGCGTTTTCCGCTGTTTCGCGGGTGAAGGTCTCAGGGCGGCGTTCAGTGTCCGGAGTGGATTGCTCGGTGGCGACAGTTTCTGCTTCACGGCGCCTTTTAACCTCTTCTTCCAGGCCCTCCCGTACGGCAACCAGAGGCTTGTCGGCGTTGGGCGGGTTATTCGATGCCAGGGCCTTCTGCGCCGCCTGGATCAATTGGAGGTTGCGATTGCGTAACGCGCCGTTGCGACCCACCCGCATGTTGGAGCGTGTCGCCAGCGCTTCAGCCTGCTGATACTGCCCCTGCTGAAGACGCAACACACCGAGGTAGTGCAGCGTCGCAGGATTGTTCGGCTGGATATGCAGGGCACGCTCCAGCGTGGCGGCGGCTTGGTCCAACTGGCCATCCGCATACTGCTGCGAGGCGGATTCAATCAGGGTTGTTGATGCGTTGTTGCTTTGCTGAGAGGCTTTGCGCTCGGCGGCAACCGAACAATGCGACGCGGCTGCGCAGAGCGCCAGGATCAGACCCGGCAGAAAACTCTTGGTTGGCATCAGGGGGCAGACTCGGTTGATCGTCGACGGCACCGGGGTAAAACAGGCCTTCAGCGCTGCTCGGCTGGGGTTTGTTCACTGTCCCGTCATGACCGATGAAGGGGCTCCTATCGACCTGGTCAGTGACCCGAAGTTCCTGCAGGAACGGCCACAGCGACGATAGCCGACGAGTAGCCAAATCAGTGCCTTCGATGATGCTTGTTGCTGACTGGAAGCTACAGATGACGCGGCCTGGAGCAGGGCAGGAGTCCTGCGTGGCAACGCAGGGAGTGGCTCAAGTAGGATGCAAATGGCGGGTCAGGCCGAATGCGAACAGGTGGGCAAGTCCGTGCAGTTACCCATGAGAAAAAGGAGAGGTGTGCATGCAGTCGTTCAAAGTGCGCGAGCTACGCAGTACGGATACGCAAGCGCTGCTGGCCTTCGAAACCCGGAACCGTGAGTGGTTCGAATCTCATATCGAGGCGCGCGACTCTGCTTTTTATTCGCTGCAGGGCGTCGCCGAGCATATCGAGAGCTACCTGGCTGATTTCGCGGCTGGCACCTGGCACCCCTTTGTGATCGAGGATTCCAGTGGAGAAATCATCGGCCGCGCCAACCTGAAAAACATCGATACCGTGCAGGGTTCTGCCGAAGTCGGCTATCGGATTGCCCAAAGCGCTTGCGGCCAGGGGCTCGCGACACAGGCGCTGCGGCATCTGATCCAGCAAGCGCGGACGCGCTGGCAACTGACGCAGCTGGTGGCTTATGTCTACAAGGAAAATCTCGGCTCGACCAAGGTGGTGGAGCGGTGTGGGTTCTTGCGGGAGCAACCCGCAGAAGACGGCAAGGTGGGAGCTGAGTGCCGATTCGTTCTCCCGATCTAGATAAGAGCCGTTTACTGCACTCGCGACTCTGACTGCTGGCCTGCAACCACTACGTCGCGCCAGCCAGTTGCAGGCCCTTACCCGCGCCGCTCGGCCACCAGTAGCAACGACTGCGGTACCGGGCTTTGCGGGTGTTGCGGTTCTTGCAGGCTGGCCAGTTGGAAGCCGGCCATGTCCAGGGCATTCAGCCAGCTGGACAGGGTGCGGAAGTACCAGGGCATGGGTTGCCACTGGCCCTTGAACCCAGCGAAGGTCTCTTCGCGCCAAGCGTCCTGATAGTCGCCGGCCGCTGCGCTCCAGGGATGCAGGGTCTGGATCGCCAGCGCGCCGCCGGGGGCGAGCAGGGCGTTCATCGCGGCCAGCAGCGGGATGATGTCCTGGTGCAGCAGGGCGAAGTTGGCGCAGACCAGGTCGTAGCCGCTGCCGATATCCACCTGAGCTTCCACCAGCGCTGCATAGCTGGCCACATGCACCCTTGCCGAGCCCGCGGCGCGCGCGGCCTCGACCAGGGTCGCGTCGCCATCCACACCGACTGCTTCGATGCCCCGTTGCGCCAGGGCGCGCAACAGCCAGCCTTCGCCGCAGCCGAGGTCGAGCACGCGCTCGGGCTGACGGCCCAGCACGGCCAGCAGGATGGCCTGGTCGGTGACCTCGACGCGGCTTTCGATGGCGCCGCCGCGGATGGCGTCGATCCAGGCCTGGGCATTGTGCTGCCAGCTGTGCAGCAGGGTGGATTCGGGAGTAGGCATGTGGGTGTGGTCCAGAGTAGGTGGTCGGGTCTGGAAGGTGGCTAGCGCTGACGTTAGCAGGCCGGGCGCCCGCGTCCAATACGCCTCATCAGGTACTTCGCTGTATGTCGGGCCCTACGCCAATCTGGTGGCAGGCGCGGACCTGTGCTGGCTGGTGGTGACCTGCCCACTGCATTACTGCCTGGCCACCCGTAGCCGGGAGGAGTGGCTGAAGGCGGCGCGCTGGGGATTTGTCGACGGATAGAGCGGTTGGGTAAAGCAGGGCGCCTGGGGTGAAGATCCAGGCATCTTGCTCATGGATACAACGTTTTGCGGGAGATGAAAAACGCCTCTACTTTTTGCCCCGTGCCGATTAGAGTTGCCGATTTTCGACAGATGGCGCGATAGCCCCCGCCCGTCTCTCAAGGAGGAGAGTCATGCAGTGCTTCGCTCGTAGTTCCGTACCACCGCCAAGTCTGTTGCAGAGCTGGGAGGCCAATGCTGACCGGCAGGTACTGGTCGATTATTTTCTGGCTGACAAGACCAAGAGGGCACAGAGCCGGGTGCCGGAATCGCTTGTCGATCTGAATGAAGACTCCGTCCGCCTGGGTCTGAGCCGGCTGTTTCACGGCAAATGTGCGTTCTGCGAGCGGGCGGCGGTGCCCACCGCCATTTATCGATTTCGTCCGAGGACGCAGGCAAGCCCATTGCAGCGAACGCCGGATGCCCACCTGTATTACGTCTGGCTGAGCAGCGCCTGGGAAAATCTCTACGCCATCTGCAAGGGCTGCGAGCCCGAGCGCGTGGACTACTTTCCTGTTCGGGGCAGCCGCTCGCCTTTGCCTTCGCACTTGCAGATTGAAGCCTATGCCCAGGAAAACATGGGGCTATGGCGCGACTACCCGCTCAAGGAGCGTCAGGTCCTGCTCGATCCCTGCGAGCAAGTCGACCTGGCCCGCCATCTATCGGTCGATCTCTCGGGCCAACTCTATGGGCTGAGCGAACGTGGGGCTAAAACTATCGAGCATTTCAAGCTCAATCGTCTCCAGGTACTCAAGCTGCGCAAGATCAAGCTGAAGGAATACTTTGACGAGCTGATCGACAACTGGTTTTTCCGGTCGGAGGGCGAAAGCCCGAAGTTCATGCTCTTCGACTTCGCCGCGCTGGATTTTGGCGGCTGCTGGTACCTGCTGTGCCGGCGTATCGTCCTGGCGCTTGCAAAGTCCAGGGTGTCGCCGGCGGTACTGGCTCCTGAGCGTATCGAGGAGACATTGCGCGCACTCGCCAATAGTGCTGATGTCTTCGACTGGTTTGGAGACCTTGAGTCCCAGTTGGCAGAGTCCGTGGTACGGCGATTCGCCCCGGCCTCGCAAAAAGTGCAATCCCTGCCCCGTGAATACCCGCCACTGGCATCGATTCGCTTCAACAATTTCAAGGGCATCGAGCAACTCGAACTGCAGATGCCCGCTGTACAGTCGACGCGGATTTCAGGTACGAAGCCAGCTCAACCGGCCCTGCTGATCCTTGGCGAAAATGCCGCCGGTAAAAGCTCCATCCTGGAAGCCACGGCCCTGGTGCTCAGCGGCGACAAGGCCTGCAGCAAACTGCCGATCGACATTTCCTCGTTACCCCTGGACCCCGAACTGCTGGGGGTAGAGCGCGCGCCGCGATGCCGCTCAGCGTCCGTGGTCGCGATGTTTCAGGATGGTAGTCAGCGCGATCTGACCATTGAGGAGGGGATGTTCTGGCACGACGGCACCCATGTTGTGCCTCCGGTTTTCGCTTACGGTGCGTTCCGGCAATACCAGAAACAGGTGCGGCGCTACAGCCCGAGCAAATCGATCATCAATCTTTTCGACTCGACAGCCTTGCTGTCCAACCCGGAAAAGTGGCTGCTGGGCCTCAAGCCGGACGAGTTCAACACTGTGGTGAAAGCCCTGCGGGGCATCCTGTCCATCGAAGGCGCGTTCGACGTCATGGAGCGCGACGAGCAGAACCAGCGATGCCTGATCGTCACTGCAGCAGGGGATGACCAGCTGTTGTGCCGGACACCGCTGAGCCTGGCTTCCTCCGGCTATCGTTCGGTACTGGCGATGGCCTGCGACATCATCCAGGGCTTGATGGATCGGCGTATCAACCCGTATTTCGAAAGCCTGGAAACGGCCCAGGCGGTAGTGCTGATCGACGAAGTGGAAGCGCATCTGCACCCGCGCTGGAAAATCCAGATCATGCGGGCGCTGCGCCAGGCACTGCCCCAGGTCACCTTTATCGCCACCACTCATGATCCGCTGTGCCTGCGCGGCATGCAGGACGGTGAGGTGATCGTCATGCAGCGGGTACCCAGCGAAAAACGCTCCGATATCAAGTGGCCGGTGATGGTCGAGCAACTGGTCCGCTTGCCGGAGGTCAGCCAACTGACGGTCGAGCAGTTGCTCACCTCGGACTTTTTCAGCCTGACCTCCACCGACCAGCCAGATACCGAGCGTGAATTGGCTCACCTGGCCGATCTGCTGAGTGCCCGGGGAAGAGGGGAATTGCTGGCGCCGCCACAGCAGGAAAGGCTGCGTAGCCTCGAGCGCAATATCAGCGCTGCCTTGCCGGTCGGTTCCACCGAGGTACAACGGCTGGTACAGGAGGCTGTTGTCGAGTACCTGGATAACCGGCGGCGGGTATCGACGCACAAGCTCGGGCAGCTGCGGGTCGAGGCCAAGCAGCGCATCCTCGGCATTCTGGAGGGGCTCTGAAGCATGCGCGCCGTCAGTCGTGAGAGCGTGGCCGTTCCCGACGCCATGTCGGGAGACGAGTCGCCGGCGAACAAGGAACTGCAGAAATTCCAGGACTACTTCGATGCGCCAACGGGGGCGTTGCCAGCCTTTGCCGTCTACAGGTCAGACAGCGTCAAGAAGCAGTTGCATGAGTTGTTCCATGGCAAATGTGCCTACTGCGAGAGCTTCTATTACGGCAGTGCGCCGGTGGATATCGAACACTACCGACCCAAGGGTCGGGTATACGAGGAGCCGGACCATCCCGGCTACTGGTGGATCGCCATGGACTGGGAAAACCTGCTGCCCAGCTGTATCCATTGCAACCGACGCAGCGGGCAGGTGACGCCCAGGCTTTCCGCCAGCCTGGTCAGCCTGGTCAATGAAGGCAAGGCGTTCAGTCGTTCCAGTGTGATGCAGACGGGCAAGCAGGACAGCTTTCCGATCCTCGGCCAGCGGGCGGCGGTGGGTGCCCGGGACTTTAGCGCTGAACAGGCGTTGCTGCTGGATCCGTGTCGGGATCAACCGCAGGAGCACCTGCGGTTTCATGTCGATAGCGGCAATCTGATCGGCCTGGTGCTACCCAGTTCCCATGACAGCGGTGGACTGGCCTTGGCGGGCGGTGTGGCGGGGATCAGGCCAGAACTGCAAGCGGTCATCGAACAGGCCCAGGCCGATGGGCTGAGCCTCAGGGGCGCGGTGTCGATCCATGTCTATGGCTTGAACCGGCTCGGGCTGGTGCAGGAGCGCACGCGGGTGCTGCGTCAGTTGGAGTTCCTGGAAATGCTGACGGTGGAAATGGGCCTGATGGCCCAGGAGCTGGACCCTGACCCGGATATCCCGATGGCCGACGGGCCTGATCAGGACAGCAGGTTGCGTGACAGGCGTATTGCCAAGCGCTTGCGCTTTCTTCAGGAGCAGATTCTGGGGCAGATGAAAGCAATGAGCAGCCCCGAAGCGCCGTATTCGGCCATGGTCCGCGAGTGGATCGAGGGCTTCAAGGCGCGTCTGTTGGCCTGATCAGGGGGGCGTCGCGCAGGCACGGCTACGGGATTCGCATCCGATCCTCATCAGGCGCTTTGTTGCGACTCATAAGCAGGCTCAACAGCACCGAAGCCAGAATGATCCCGCCGACCACGGCCAGCGACCATTCCACCGGCATGTGCAGCCAGGGCATCAGGGTCATCTTGGTGCCGATGAACACCAGCACGATCGCCAGGCCGTACTTGAGCAGGTGGAAGCGGTCGGCCATGTCGGCCAGCAGGAAGTACAGGGCGCGCAGGCCCATGATGGCGAAGATGTTCGAGGTGAACACAATGAAGGGGTCGGTGGTGATGGCGAAGATCGCCGGGATACTGTCGACCGCGAACATCAGGTCGCTGCCTTCGATCAGCACCAGCACCAGGAACATCGGGGTGGCCCAGCGCCGGCCGTCCTGCTTGACGAAAAAACGCTCGCCATGAAAGCCGCTGGTGATCCGCAGATGTCCCTGGATCCAGCGCAATATGGGGTTGTTGGCGAGGTCGGGCTGCTGGTGGGCGAACAGCAGCATCTTGATCCCGGTGATGATCAGGAACACACCGAACGCATACAGCAGCCACGCGAACTGCGACACCAGCCACACGCCGGCGAAAATCATCGCCCCGCGCATCACGATCGCCCCGAGCACCCCGTACAGCAACACCCGGCGCTGCAACTCCGGCGGCACGGCAAAGTAGCCGAAAATCATCACGAAGATGAACATGTTGTCGATCGACAGCGACTGCTCGATCAGATAGCCGGTGAGGAATTCCAGGGTCTTGTGTCGTGCGATCTCAGGCCCGAACTCGGCCTCCAGGTACCACCAGAGCAATCCCGCGAAGACCATCGCCAGTGTGGACCAGGCAATCACCCAGCACGACGCCTCGCGCACCGATACGCGGTGTGCCTTGCGCCCGCCGAGGACAAACAGGTCCACGGCCAGCATGGCAAGAACGAAGGCGATGAAGGCGAACCACATCCAGGGTTCGCCGATGTGCAGGGACTGCATGCCGTTCTCCCGGTCTGGGCTTTGTTCTGGAGCCAAGGCTTCATGCTAGCGGGGAGATTGCCGTGAAGAAAAATCGATTATTCCTGAGCAGTGATTCGGTATTTACGAAGTGTCGCGGACGGGTTCGGCTTATGCTCTGACTTATTCGATAACGGTATTTAAAGATTTATCTGATAGCGCTTTAGATTATATGGCCGGTCAACTGGATCCATTCTTAAAACAGAATCGATGATCGCCACCGTCCGCCGCACGGATCGCTCGTCTGCATGCCAGGCGTTGTTCGCCCTGGTTTTAGCGTCAAGGAGAGCGGTATGGGGAGCTACACACGACACCTTCTGTCCACGGCGATCGTCTCGGCCAATGTGCTGGGCGCCGTGCTCTGGAGTGGCGGCGCAGGGGCCGCGCAGGCCACGGAAGACAACGACACAGCGGCCCGGCTGGATACAGTGATCGTCACCGGCACCCGGGCCCAGGAACGCACCGCCAGCGCTTCGCTGTCACCCATCGATGTGATTTCCGGCGAGAGCCTGCGCAGTTCCGGTTCCAGCGAACTGGCCACGGTGCTGGCCAAGCTGATCCCGTCGATCAATTTCCCGCGCCCGAGCCTGGTGGACGGCGCCGAGCTGACCCGCCCGGCGCAGTTGCGCGGGTTGTCGCCGGACCAGGTGCTGGTGCTGGTGAACGGCAAGCGCCGGCATACCTCGGCCTTCGTCAACCTCGGCGGCGCGGTGGGGCGCGGCTCGGCGCCGGCGGACCTGAACGCGATCCCGCTGTCGGCCATCGACCATATCGAGGTGCTGCGCGATGGCGCCTCGGCGCGTTATGGCTCGGACGCCATTGCCGGGGTGATCAACATCATCCTGAAGAGCGCCGACCACGGCGGTTCGATATCGACCCAATACGGCCAGTACAAGAAGGGTGACGGCATTCAGCGCCAGGTCGCTGGCAACAGCGGTTTTGCCCTGGGGGACAACGGCTTTGTCAGCCTGTCCGGCGAGGGCGCGAACAACGACTACACCGACCGCGCCGGCAAGGACTTCCGACCCGCCAGCCTCGGCTCCACCACCTACGGCCAGCATGTGTTCCGCCAGGGCGAACCGGAAACCGAGGAGGGCAAGTTCCAGTTCAACTCCGCCTACAGTTTCAACGAGGCCGCCGAGCTGTACGGCTTCGGCGGCTACAGCAAGCGCCGGGGCGAAACCGCGGCCTTCTATCGCGCCAGCAATGCCTCGAACAACAACCGGGTGCTGCACCCCAACGGTTACCTGCCGCTGATCAACGGCACCCTGGAAGACACCAGCCTGGTGGTCGGCCTGCGTGGCGAGCTGCTGGATAACTGGCACTACGACCTGTCGGCCAACTACGGCAAGAACACCTATGAACTGCGGACCAAGACCATCAACACCTCGCTGGGCCTGAACACTCCGCACTCGTTCGACAACGGCACCCTGACCAACGACCAGCGGCAACTGAGCCTGGACCTGTCCCGGGAATTCAGCCTGGGCTGGCTGCCGTACCCGGTGTCGGTGGCCTTCGGCACCGAGTACTTGCACCAGGGCTATCAGATCGAGGCCGGGCAGCCCGAGTCCTACTACCAGACCGGCAGTTCCGGGCTGGGCGGTTTCCGCGATTCGGACGCCGGCAGCTCGTCGCGCCACAACTTCGCCCAGTACCTGGACCTGGAGACCCACTTCACCGACAAGCTGGCGGTGTCGGCGGCGGTGCGGCATGAGGACTACAGCGACTTCGGTTCCAATGTCAGCGGCTCGCTCTCGGCGCGCTACGACTTCACCCCGCGGGTCGCGTTGCGCGGCAGTGTGTCCACGGGCTTTCGCGCGCCGTCCCTGGCCCAGCAGAACTTCACCTTCACTTCGTCGCAGCTGATCGGCAACACGATTCAGGAATCCGGCACCTTCGCCGCCGACAGCCAAGTCGCCAGGCTGCTGGGGGCGGAGGATCTGAAGGCGGAGAAATCGCGCAACTACAGCCTGGGCCTGGTGCTCGACCCCCTGGACAACCTGACGGTGACCGCGGACCTGTACCACATCGATATCCGCGACCGGGTGTCGCTGTCGTCGAACCTGGTGCTCAACAACACCGCGATCGATTACCTCAAGGCCAACGGCGTCGGCAACATCAACTACACCAGCGCGCGCTACTTCACCAACGCCACCGACACCAGCACCGACGGCGTGGACCTGGTGGCCAACTATCGCTACCAGCTGGACAACGGCATCCGCTGGAACAGCACAGTCGGCTACAACTACAACCACACCAAGGTCACCGATGTGAAAGCCAACCCGGCGATCCTCGATCAACTGGGGGTCAACCTGGTGCGGGTCGACCGGCGCGAGCGCATCGGCCTGTTGGGTGACACCACGCCGCAGCACAAGCTGAGCCTGGCCAACGACTTCAACTACGGCAACTGGGCGCTGCACAGCAACCTGGTGCGTTATGGCGAGTACACCAGCTACCAGGCGGACAAGGTCAACGACCAGACCTTCAGCGCCGCCTGGCTGCTGGACCTGGCGGTGGACTACAAGCTGCAGAACTGGCTGTTCACCCTGGGCGGCGACAACGTCACCGACAAGTACCCGGAGAAGGTCAACGCCTACGCCTCCAGCGGCGGCAACCTGGCGTACAGCACCTTCTCGCCCTACGGCTACAGCGGCGCGTTCTACTACGCCAAGGTGGCCTATAACTGGTAGGGCGTAGCGGGTAGGGCGCAAGGCTCCGTCAAAAGGGCCCGGCTGCTGTCGGGCCCCGTGGGAAATTGGCGCGCCGCGTCATAAGGGCATAAGCCAGCACCTTTGATTATTGGACAGGCCAAGTTTGCCCGGTCGATGCTGCGGGTCCTCTGACCCAGGAGCTGTCACAAGGAGCTTTCCATGCCTGCCCAACGCCAACTCAAGCTGGGCGCCTTCATGCGCCCGGTCAGCATCCACACCGGCGCCTGGCGCTACCCGGGCGCCTATCGCGACGCCAACTTCAACTTCGCCCACCTCAAGCGTTTCGCCCAGACCCTGGAAAAGGCGCGCTTCGATGCGTTTTTCATGGCCGATCACCTGGCCTTGCTCAACATGCCCATCGATGCTTTGAAGCGCAGCCATACCGCCACCTCGTTCGAACCCTTCACCCTGTTGTCCGCCCTCAGCCAGGCCACCGAACATATCGGCCTGGTGGCGACGGCCTCGACCACCTACGACGAGCCGTTCCATATCGCCCGGCGTTTCGCTTCCCTCGATCATTTGAGCAACGGCCGCGCCGGCTGGAACATCGTCACCACCGCCAACCCCGATGCCGCGCTGAACTTCGGCCTGGAGCAGGCCTTCGCCCATGACCAGCGTTATGCCCGGGCACGGGAGTTCTACGAGGTGGTCACCGGGCTCTGGGACAGTTGGGCGGACGATGCCTTCGTGCGTGATGCCGACAGCGGGGTGTATTTCGACCCGGACAAGCTGCACCGCCTCGACCACGCCGGTCGCCACCTGAACGTTCGCGGACCGCTGCATATTGCCCGCCCGGTGCAAGGCTGGCCGGTGATAGTGCAGGCTGGCGCGTCGGAGCCCGGGCGCCAGTTGGCCGCGGAAACCGCGGAGGTGATTTTTGTCGCCCCGGGCACGCTGGAGGAGGGCCGGGCGTTTTATGCCGACATCAAGCGGCGCATGGTCGAGGTCGGCCGCGACCCCGAGCACCTGAAGATCCTTCCCGGAGCCTTTGTGGTGGTCGGCGATACCCAGGAGGAAGCACGGCGGATCCGCGCGCACCTCGACAGCCTGGTGCACTACGAGAGCGCGATTGCCTCGCTGTCGATTGCCCTGGGCACGGATGCGACGAAGTTCGATCCGGACGGCTTCCTGCCGCCGATTCCCCAAACCAACGCCAGCCAGAGCGCCCGCGAGCGCGTATTGGCCCTGGCCGATCGCGAACAGCTGACGGTCCGCCAACTGGCCCAGCGCCTCGGTGGATACGCCGGCCTGTCGTTCGTCGGCACCGCCCGGAGCATTGCCGACGACATGCAGCAATGGCTGGAAACGCGTGGCAGCGACGGATTCAACATCATGTTTTCCTGGCTGCCGGGCGGCCTCGACGACTTCGTCGCCAAGGTGGTTCCCGAGTTGCAGGGGCGGGGGATTTTCCGCCGCGAATACGAGGGGGCTACCTTGCGTGAAAACCTCGGGTTGCCGCGTCCGGCGAACCGGTTTTTTGCCTAGAGATTGCACGTCGATGTCGGGCGTTGGCCCGGCAAGGGTTTCAACTTGCGCTGACAGATAGCCCACAGTCGAGGAAGGGGCTTCGGCCAGTAATCGCATTGACTCGTTCCTGGGGGAGGGCGCCTGTTCCATCATGACTGGCGCCAGGTTCTCAGGTATGTGTTGCAAGCCGCGATGACACGGATGACAATGCGAGTCATTATCAGTCGCGAATTATTCCATCGTCATGCCCGCCAACGATCTGTCCTTACGCAGTGCTGTCAACGATCTGTATTGTGACCATCAGGGTTGGCTCCAGGGCTGGCTGCGCAAGCGCCTGGGCAACGCCTTCGATGCCGCGGACCTGACCCAGGACACCTTCGTCCGGGTGATCAAGGCCCGCTCCGCGCTGGACATCCGCGAGCCGCGCTCGTACCTGTCGATGATTGCCAAGGGGCTGCTGATCGACCTGTTTCGCCGGCGCTCGCTGGAGCAGGCCTACCTCGACGTGCTGGCCGCGATGCCCGAAGCCCTGCAGCCATCGCCGGAGGAACAGGCGATCCTGTTCCAGGCGCTGATGGAAATCGACCGCCTGCTGCAAGGGCTGGGGCCGCGGGTCAAGCAGACCTTCATCCTGTCGCAGTTCAATGGCCTGACTTACCCGCAAATCGCCGAGCAGCTGGGCGTCAGCGTGCGCACAGTGAACAACCACATGGCCAAGGCCATGGAGCATTGCTGCCTGATGCAGATCCAGTTGCAACTCCAATGAGCCTGCCTGCCGAAGAAATGAAGGCCATTGGCGTCGCGGCGCGCTGGTATGCCCGCCTGCATTCCGGCACGGCGACCGACGCCGATCGGGTCGCCTGGGACAGCTGGCTGGCGGCCGATCCGCTGAATCGCCAGGCCTGGCAACGCATGGCCGCGGTGGCCGAGCAGATGGCCAGCGTGCCGGGCGCCCTGGCGGCGCCGACCTTGAGCAAGGCCGGCAACAGTTCCCGGCGCCAGGTGCTGCGCAGCGCCTTGCTGCTGACCTCCGCCGGCACCCTGGGCTGGTTGGGCTGGCGCAGCCAGGCCGCGCAGAACCTGATGTGCGACTACCGCACCCGGGTGGGCGAGCGCCGCGAATTCCGCCTGGCGGACGGCAGCAGCCTGCTGCTCAACACCGACACCTCGGTCAACCTGCGCTTCGATGGGCGCCAGCGGGTGCTGGAGTTGCTGTGGGGCGAGATCCTGGTGAGCACCGCGCCTGACCCATTGCAGCGGCCGTTCAAGGTGGTCACCCGCCATGCCCAGGTGCTGGCGTTGGGCACGCGTTTTATCGTGCGTAGCCAGCCCGGGGGCGGCGAGGTGGCGGTGCTGGAAAAAGCGGTGGAGGTCAGCGTGCCGGGCAGTGGTTCGGCGATGCGGGTCGAGGCGGGCCAGCGGGTGGCGTTCAACGACCGCAGCCTGGGCATGCAACGCGGCAACGATGTCTCGGTGGGCGCCTGGCAGCAGGGCAGCATCATTGCCATCGACCGTCCCTTGGCTGTGCTGCTCAACGATCTGTCGCGTTATCGTCCCGGCGTGCTGCGTTGGGACCCGGCCATCGGCGAGCTGAGGGTGTCCGGGGTCTTTCCCATCGATGACACCGACCTTGCGCTGGCGGCACTGGAGAGCGGGTTTGCCTTGCGCGTGACCCGCTACAGCCGTTTCTGGGTCCAGGTCGCCCGGGCCGATTCGCGCTGACGTCAGGTCTTGGATAAAAAACTCTCCGGCGCCTGCACTTTTCGGCCGCACCGTTCGGCTCATCCCTCAGTGAGTTGTTATTGACCGTTTGGGGGAGGGAGCATGTCTCGGGTGAACGCGCCAGGTCGTCTGGCGAACGCAGTGAAAGTCGCTTTGTTGGCAACCAGCATGGCCAGCGCCTGCTCGGCGAATGCCGACCAGGCCGCAGGGGCCGCGGTACAGCAGAGCCAGGTCCGCGCCTATGACATCGGCGCCGGCAGCCTGGTGGATGTGCTGACCCGTTTTTCCAGCGCCGCCGGGGCGGCGATTTCCTTCGATGCGCGCCAGACCCAGGGCCGGCAATCGCCCGGGCTCAAGGGCCAGTTCGGGGTCGACGAAGGCTTCGCGCGGATTCTGCGCAGCAGCGGCCTGCGGGCCGAGCCCCAGGCCAACGGCAGCTATGTGCTGCGCGCGGTGCCGGTGCTCGGCTCGGCGCTGGAGCTGGGCGCCACCAACATCAACGGCCAACTGCTGGGCGCGACCACCGAGGGCAGCGGCTCCTACACCACCGGGGCGGTGACCATTGGCAAGGGTGAGCACTCGCTGCGGGAAACCCCGCAATCGGTGACGGTGATGACCCGCAAGATGCTCGACGACCAGAACCTGCACAGCATCGACCAGGTCATGGAAAAGACCCCGGGCATCACCGTCTACGACTCGACCATGGGCGGCAAGTATTTCTACTCCCGCGGCTTTCGCATGTCGGGCCAGTATCAGTACGACGGTGTGCCGCTGGACATGGGCAACCTCTATGTCCAGGCCGACAGCTTCAGCGGCGACATGGCCTATTACGACCGAGTGGAAATCCTCCGTGGCGCGGCGGGGATGATGAAAGGCGCGGGCGGCACCGCCGGTGGGGTGAACTTCGTGCGCAAGCGTGGCCAGAGCACCCCGCAGACCGAAGTCACGCTGTCCGGCGGCAGCTGGGACAACTACCGCGGGCAGGTCGACACCGGCGGCCCGCTCAACGAGTCGGGCACCCTGCGTGGCCGCGCGGTGGTGGCCGAGCAGAGCCGGCATTACTTCATCGACGACGCCAGTCGCAAGGACCAGGTGTATTACGGTGCGCTCGACTTCGACCTGAGCCCCGACACCAGCCTCGGCCTGGGCATCGCCTATGAGGATGTCGATGCCAACCCCTGCTGGGGCGGCCTGCCGCGCTACAAGGACGGCAGCGACCTGAAGCTCGGCCGCTCGACCTGCCTCGACCCGTCCTGGAACACCTGGCGCAGCAAGCGCACCACGGTGTTCAGCGACCTCAGGCACCAGCTCAACGACGACTGGGCGCTGAAGGTCGCCGGCGTCTATACCAAGAACACCCAGGACATCAAATACGCCTTCGCCTCCGGCTCGGTGACACCCGGCATCGACACCACCGGCATGCTCGGCAGCATGTACGACTACGACCAGGTCGATTACGGCCTCGATGCCTACCTGGATGGCAAGTTCAGCGCGTTCGGCCTGCAGCATGAGCTGGTGGTGGGGGTCAACGGCAGCCGCGCGGACAAGGACGATTTCTTCTCGGTGGCCCTCCTGCCGCAGCGGCAGAACGTATTCAACCCGGACCGGCATATCCCGGAACCGGACGACAGCTACTTCATCGAGAACTCGACCCGCGGTGGCCCGGTGAAGACCGTCACCGAACAGCGCGGCCTGTACTCGACCCTGCGGCTCAAGCTGGCGGAGCCCCTGACCTTTGTCGTCGGCGGCCGGGTGAGCTGGTACCGCTCGAAAAGCGATTCGGTGTTCATCCGTTCTGGCACCTCGGAGCACGCCAGGAGCACCGAGACCGGCCAGGTCACGCCCTTTGCCGGCCTGTTGCTGGACCTCAACGACAACCTGACCGCCTATGCCAGCTACGCGGAGATCTTCACGCCCCAGGGCAACTACCGTTCGGAAAGCGGTTCGGCGCTCAAGCCGTTGGTGGGGGAAAGTTATGAACTGGGGATCAAGGGCGAATGGTTCGAAGGACGCCTGAACAGCTCCTTCAACCTGTTCCAGACCGTGCAGAAGGATCAGGCGCAGACCGACTACAACTCCAGCTGCGCGTCATCGGACGGCTACTGCTACCTGAACTCCGGCAAGGTCCGCGCCCAGGGCTTCGAAGCCGAGATCAGCGGCGAGCTCATCGAGCGCCTGCAACTGCTGGCCGGCTACACCTATACCCAGACCAAGACCCTCGACGACATCGACAGCGGCCTCAATGGCGCCGCGTTCAACAGCTATGTGCCGCGCCATGTGCTGCGCCTGTGGGGCGACTACGCCCTCGACGGCGCATTCGAGCGCTTCAGCATCGGCGCCGGGGTCAACGCACAGAGCGACAACTTCCGGGTCTCGCCGGCCACCAGCGACAAAATCACCCAGGCCGGCTACGCGGTGTGGAACGGCCGCATCGGCTACCGCATCGACGACACCTGGTCCCTGGCGCTCAACGGCAACAACCTGTTCGACAAGCGCTACTACGCCACCATCGGCACCGAAGTCTTCGGCAACTACTACGGCGATCCGCGCAACTTCACCATGACCCTCAAGGCGCGGTTCTGAGTCGGTCAGCCAATAAAAAACGCCACTCCCGGGAGTGGCGTTTTTGTTTGTGGCTGGTTTATCCGATTTCTACCCATCTCCGGGCGTCGTCGGCGTCCAGCAGATCAGCGACCGGTTTCACGACAATCCGGCCATCCACGGTGCCCAGCGCCAGCTGCCCGTCGTGGGCGTCCATGGCGTGGATGATGGTCGGCAAGCCATCTATCCGCGCCTTGGCGCTTAGTCGCAGCTGGCCGGTCCGGGCCTCGATCAGCATCAGTGTCCCGTCCAGGAAAGCCGCCGCCACCAGGCCGGTTTCGGGCAGGTGGACGATCGCGCTGGGCGATGCTGGCGTGGGATGGCGCCATAGTTCCTGGCCGCGCTCCAGGTGCCGGCGATAGATGAAACCCTGGTACGGCTCGCAGACCGAAGGGTTGTAGTGCTGGCCGGCGATCACCACGCCCGCGCCCAGGGCATCCGCCACATAAGCGCCCCGGCATTCCATGGCGTGGCTGGCCCGGGTGCCGTCCTGCTTGAGCAGCGGCCAGAGTCTTTGCAGGGTGCCGTCGGGCTGGACGATGCACAGGTACTTGTGTTCGTGGGAGCTGGCCGGCGTGCCCTGCAGCGCAAACAGATGGGGCGCGCCGCTGATGCCGATGTAGTGGTTGAAGCAGTCGTAGTGACCGACATCGACGGGCCGGGCGCTGTCGCGGGTGGTGTCCAGCAGCAGATCAACGGCTTTCGAACCGGGGGCTCTCAGGCGGTTGCGCCGGCCCAGGAGGGGGCCGTCGCTGGATGCGCAGAAGGTGTATTCGTCGTCGTATTCCCGCATCAGGACCAGGCTATTGTCCTTCAGGGCATACAAGCGGGAATCGCGGCGATAGGCCTCGGGGCCATCCTGCACCTGCACCCCGTGCACATGCACGCCGGCCCCGCGCAGGATTTCGGCGCCGTAGCCTGGACCCGTGTGGTGGGCGAGCCGGGTGCCGTCCGCGCTGTAGATATCCAGCAGGCAGTTGTCGTGAGTGACGCCTATCCGATCCGGGCCGAGCCAGGCGATATCGCGGATCGCGCTTCGGCATTCAAGCTCGGGCACGCCCAGCCAATGGGCCAGGCGCACGGCCGGTGAGCTCTGGTCATCTGCAGGAAGGCCCGAGGCAGCGACGGTTGTGGTCGGGTCCAGTTCCAGCACCGCGGGCGTTTGCCCAGCCCAGGCTGCCTCGCCGTCGTCGGCCTGCACCAGAAACAGGGTGTCGAGGATCACCGACCAGTCGCTGTCGTCCAGCCCGTCCCATTCTTCGTTCCATGGCCGCACCCAGGCTTCGATCCGCTCGCCGTTGGCGTCGTAGCGGCAGCGCACGACTTCGGGAATATCGGCAAAAGGGCGCCGGCTCTGGCCGGTCTGCCAGTCCCACACGGCCAGCTCGCCTTCGAACAGGTAGCCGCCGTCATAGCGGCCGGCGCCGATAACGATGCGGGGCAGGGTGGGGTGGAAGCCCAGGTCGTTGATCGGCAGGCACAGTTCGTCGAAGATGGCGAACGGCACCGGCTCGCCACGCCGGTACAGACCGAGCCGATAACGCAACCCGGTGCCGCCATAGGCCGCCCGCGCGGGCGGATTGACCAGCAGCGCAAACTCCGAGACCACGGCGGCGATATCCCCCGCCGGGTGGAAGAACGCGCCGGTGATCCTGCCGGTTCCGCGCAAGGTGGGGTCCATGAGGCTGGTCATTGCTGCTCCCTGAGTGGTGCTGTATCGATGCGTGGTTTCATTTCCATGGAGGGAGAATGCTCATTCAAACAATCCTGTTTTTCGCCAATCCGGCTGGCAGAACGACCCTGCGGCGTGCCATCGCGACCGCTGCATTGCTGGTGGCCTCGTCTGTTGCGCCTCTGCAGGCGGCGTCGCTGTCATTGGAGGTCGAACTGGCCGACAGCTCCATCGCCTACCTCGATGAGTCGACCCAGGCGCGATTGTGGCCGCAAGTATGGACGGGGGCCGAGCTCGTTGCCTATTACTTCCCCTCTATCGGTAGCAAGGGCAAGACGCATAAGACGCGGCCCAGCTTGCAGCCGTTCACCTGCATGGTCGGTACCGTCTGTATCCCGGTGCCTCGTTTCGAGATGGAAAGCTCGCCGATCCGGCGCCAAGTGACGGTACGCGCACAGGTGTTGCAGGGCAGCGCGGGGCAGCCGCTGAAGCTGCGCTTCGAGTTGCCCGAGACACCTGCCGAGTATTACAGCTTCAGCCATGCTGAATTGCGCGCACCGGCGGACGCGCTGTGGCGCGAGCCCTTGTTTACCAACTGGGCCCGCGATTTGTCGTGGGAGACACGGCGGGGGTTCTCCAAGCGACGCAAGCAACCCCTGAGCATTGCGCTGGTCTTCCCGAAGCAGGATATGCCCGGTTATCAGATGGTGGATCTGGCCGTCAGAACGCCAGGGGGAGACAGCCACCCTGGCGATCCTATGGCGGTGACGACCCTGCGTGCCAACCTGAAGGCGCCGGATGGCAGCGTGCGACAGTTGGCATGGCCGGGGCACTTGAGCCTGGACCTGCAGGAGCGACTGGAGGCATCACCGGACTGGGTCAGGACCGGACGCGTACCGGCGGCTGTCAAGCTCAACCAGTTTCCCAGGCGACTCTCTTCGTATAGCGCCAAAGAACGCATCAGCATCGTCGTGATGCCGGACAGCACACCGCGCTGGTACGGCTTGAAGCACTACAACGCGCCCAAGGGCGTGTGGTTGAAGCTGACCCAAAGCGGTCCCCTCGCGCAGGTGGAACTGGAGGCCGAAGCGGGCGCCGAGCGGGCGATCGAGGGGCAGGTGCCGGTCAAGCGCGAAACCTGGCTGTTCTTCGCAGGCAAGCTGATGCGCTACCGCGGGCAATTGCATTACAACAATGAGCCCCCGCTGCCCGGCACCGAGTGGCGGATGGACTGGAGCAATGGCGAGCGACTGGAGGCGAGCGCCGCGAATGTATTGTCCCGCTCACTGAGCAAACAGGTGCCGGATTGCCGCTGGGACGGTTGCCAGAAAAACCTGGCCGAAGCTCGGGCCCAGCTGGCGGCGAGCGATACGCAGCTGCAATCGGAAGGCGAACGCTACCTGCAGCTTGCGCGTGAACCCGACTGAAATGGCGGATCATGGAGAGGGTCGCTCTGCAGGTTACGCAGCGCATGGGGCGGTTACGACCCTCCTGGGGACTTGTGGGTTTCTTGATTGACGTCAACCGCGCCAGCGGGCCGGCGCAGTAGTCTCGTTGCCATCCAACGGTGTGCGAGGCCGGGGCGATCCCGTCGCGCTTTTCGCCGCCATGACTAAGGCTCCTGTTCATGAACGACGCGGTACTGACCCACCTCGATTCCCTCGGCCGTGCGCGCATGGTCGATGTCACCGATAAACACGTGACCTTTCGCGAGGCGGTGGCCGAGGCCTGGGTGCATATGCGCGCCGAGACCACGCGGTTGATCGTCGGTGGCGGGCATCCCAAGGGCGATGTATTCGCGGTGGCGCGCATCGCCGGTATCCAGGCGGCCAAGCGCACCAGTGAGTTGATCCCGCTCTGTCATCCGTTGCTGTTGAGCAGTGTGGTGGTGGAGTTGAGCCTGGAGGACGAACAGCGCGTGCGCATCGTTTCGCGCTGCAAGCTGGCCGGGCAGACCGGGGTCGAGATGGAGGCGCTGACCGCCGCCAGCGTCGCCGCCCTGACGCTGTACGACATGTGCAAGGCGGTGGACCGCAGCATGCAGATCGAATCGGTGCGACTGCTGCGCAAGTCCGGGGGCAAGAGTGGCGATTACCAGGCGCCGTCGGCATGAAGCTGCAGGTGCAGTATTTCTCCCGCTACCGGGAAACCCTGGGCTGCGCGAGCGAGGTGGTCGAGGGCGATTTCGCCTGCCTCGAGCACTTGCGCCGGCACCTGGCGAGCCGTTGCGGCATCTGGCGGGTGCTGGACGAGCCGAGCCTGATGTGTGCCCGCAACCAGGATATGTGCGGGCTCGACGAGGCGCTGGACGACGGCGACGAGGTGGCGTTCTTTCCCACGGTGACCGGCGGCTGAGGCGCTGGCCCAGGCCGCGCAACCCCGATTCGGAGGGCCCATGATCTATCCGCTGTTGCTAACTCTGCACTTATTCGCCGCGTTGGTGTTTATCGGCACGGTGTTCTTCGAAGTGCTGTTCCTGGAAAACATCCGCAAGCAACTGCCCGCCAAGCTTATGGTGCTGCTCGAACAGGGCATCGCCGGCCGTGCCCGCCAGTTGATGCCCTGGGTGCTGCTGGTGCTGTTCGGCGCCGGTCTGGGCATGGTCTGGGTGCGTTACCTGCCGGTGCTGGCGGCGCCCTTGGCGTCGTCGTTCGGCACCTTGCTGATGCTGAAGATCCTGCTGGCCGCCAGCGTGCTCGGGCATTTCCTGGTGGCCATGCTGCTGTTCAAGAGCGGGCGCATGAATGCCCGCTATTCGCGCTTCATCCATCACAGCCTGTTCGGCCATATGCTGCTGATCGTGCTGCTGGCCAAGGCCATGTTCTACCTGAACTGGTAGGCCGGCGCCGAACCCACGCTTGATGCAAGTCAAGGAGCCCCTGGCGCGAACGCCGGACACTGGCCCTCCACCGCCAGTCCTGGAGCCCAGTCATGCCTGATCTACTGCCGCACCGCAGCGAGCCGATCGTTCGACGCGATCAAGGCGTGCTCGATCCCAACTGCCATGCCGACACCCGCCGCTTTCACGGTGGCATCGGTTCCCTGGACCTGCTGCGGGCGTTGCGCAACAGCCGGCAGAAACGTCGACCGCTGTCCCTGAACGTGCAGTTTCCGCCGCGCCTAGCGGGCACGGCGGTGGATGCTGGCGAAAGCTACCTGCGGCGGCTGGAGCGGGAGATCGACCTGGTGGGCTGCCACCTGGGGCCGGAGCAGCGCATCGAGCAGTTCCACCTGGGCGGCGGCACCCCGGATGCGGCGCAGTTGCAACGCTTGATGCAGCACCTGCGCCAGCGTTTCCACTTCCTCGAACACGATTGCGGCGACTACAGCATCGACGTCGACCTGCACCACACTGACTGGGCGACCATGGGCCTGCTGCGCGACCAGGGTTTTAACCAGGTCAGCATCGGCGTGCCGGATATAGGTATCGACAGCCAGCTGTCGGTGGCCTGCTACCAGAACCCGGCGCCCATCCATTCGCTGATCGATGCGGCGCGGACCTTCGGTTATCGCTCGGTGAATGTCGACCTGGGTTATGGCCATGCCTGGCAGACCCCGGAGAGTTTCGCCTTGAAGCTCGGCACCCTGATCGAGCTGGAGCCCGATCGCCTGCAGGTGTTCGACTACGCCCAGCCGCCGTTGCGCTACCGGAGCCAGAGCCAGGACCGCGCCGCAGCAGCCTGCGGCCAGGAGGCCAAGGAGGCGATGCGGCGCATCTGCTTCGAGCGCCTGCTGGCGGCGGGGTACCAGTACATCGGCCTGGGCCAGTTCGTGCGGCCCGACGACGACCTGATGATGGCCCAGGAGCGCGGCCGGCTGCGCCGCAACTGCCAGGGCTTTACCTGCCACGGTTATTGCGACCATGTGGGTTTCGGCCTGGGCGCCATCAGCCAGTTCGACGAGCTGTATACGCAGAACAGCGAGGTGCTCGGCGACTATCTGCAACAGCTGGACCTGGGCCAGCTGGCAACCTGTCGCGGCTGGCGCTGCGAGGCCGGCGACCAGGTCCGGCAGCTGGTCATGGAGCGCCTGGCGTGCGACCTGGAGCTGGATATCCTGGCCATCGAAAGCCGCTACGGGCTGATCTTTCGCCAGTACTTCGCGTCCGCCTGGCTGCGCCTGCAACAGCTGAGCTGGAACGGCCTGGTGGAACTCTCGGAGCGCTTTATCAGCATCCTGCCCGCCGGCCGGCTGGAGGTGGACAGCATCTGCCAGTTGTTCCAGGAGGACCTCAACAGCCCGGGGCAGGCTGCCGGTTGCGAGTGCGTCGAACCTGATTCCGGGCTTTGATTGCAGCTCCTGATTACAGCCAGGCGCGGCGCGCTTGACGGCGATCAAGTTTGCCCGCCGGTTCGCTTGCCGCTCCCTTGCATGGCGCCTTAGCGTGGTCCCCGAACCCCGCTGTGAATCAGGTAGCCCATGGATCTCGGAACGGCTTGCGAACCCTTCTATCAACCCTTGAACAACGAACAGGCGCTGTTCGAACAGGCCTGGCACCACGGCATGCCGGTGCTGATCAAAGGCCCCACGGGCTGCGGCAAGACCCGGTTTGTCCAGCACATGGCGCACCGCCTGGACCTGCCGCTGCACACCGTGGCCTGCCACGACGACCTCAGCGCCGCCGACCTGATCGGCCGCCACCTGATCGGCGCCCAGGGCACCTGGTGGCAGGACGGGCCGCTGACCCGGGCGGTGCGCGAGGGCGGCATCTGCTACCTCGACGAGGTGGTGGAGGCGCGGCAGGACACTGTGGTGGTCCTGCATCCCCTGGCCGACGGCCGTCGCGAGCTGTTCCTGGAGCGCACCGGCGAAGTGCTGCGGGCGCCGCCGTCCTTCATGCTGGTGGTGTCCTATAACCCCGGCTACCAGAACCTGCTCAAGGGTATGAAGCCCAGCACCCGCCAGCGTTTCGTGGCGATGCGCTTCGACTATCCGCCGCCGGCCGAGGAGGAGCGCATCGTGCAGCGCGAGGCACAGGTGGATGCCGCCCTGGCGCGGCAGATCGTCGGTCTGGGCCAGGCGCTGCGCCGCCTGGAACAGCATGACCTGGAGGAGGTGGCGTCCACCCGACTGCTGATCTTCACCGCACGCATGATCGGCTCCGGCATGCCGCCGCGCGAAGCCTGCCTGGCGTGCCTGGCCGAGCCCCTGAGCGACGACCCGGTGACGGTGGCGGCGCTGATGGACGTGGTCGATGTGCACTTCGGCTGAAGCAGCCGTTGCAACCACCGAGACCCCTCGGCGCCATCTGCCGGGGGACCTGGCGATGTGGTTTTTCATCCTCGCCGAGCTGTCGGTGTTCGCCATCCTGATCCTCGCGTTCGCCGTGACCCAGCAGCTCAAGCCGCAGCTGTTCGCTGCCAGCCGCCAGCTGCTCGACAGCTCCACCGGCCTGGCCATGACCCTGAGCCTGCTCAGCGCCGGGCTGCTGGCGGCGCTGGCCCAGGAACGGGTGCGCCGGGCGCGACCACGCCAGGGCGCGGCACTGCTGCTGGCGGCCTTGCTGGTGGCCAGTGTCTACCTGCTGCTCAAGCTCGGCGAGTACCGGCACCTGCTGGGCCTGGGATTAGGGCTTGAGCACGACACCTTCTTCACCCTGTACTGGATCCTCACCGGTTTCCATTTCCTCCATGTGCTGCTGGGCATGCTGATTTTCGCCTGGCTGGCGCAGCGCTGCCTGCGTGGCCGGTATGGCGCCGACAACCCTTCGGGTTTCGAGTCTGGGGTGCTCTATTGGCATATGGTCGATCTGGTCTGGGTGCTGCTGTTTCCGCTGGTCTACGTCCTGGATTGACGAGGTGCGCATGTCCGTTGGCAGGTTCTTGCTGAGCTGTTGGGTCGCCCTGGCCGGCCTCAGCGTCGGCACGGTATGGCTGGGCAGCTGGCTGGGGCAGGGCGCGCCGCGCGGGGTGGCGCTGCTGATCCTGCTGCTGGCGGTGGCCAAGGCCTGGCTGATCGCCGATGGCTTCATGGAGCTGCGCCACGGGCCGCGTCTGTGGCGCTGGCTGCTGCTCGGCTGGCCGCTGGCCCTGGCCTTGCTGCTGGGCCTGATCCTCAGCCTCTAGAGGCAATACCCGAGTGAAACCATCGGCGTTTCTTGATTGCCATCAAGCGGGTTTGTCCCCCGCGCTTCCTAGAATGGCCGGGCCAAGCCAAGAGGAAGCGAGCATGTCGGAGACCTTCACCAAAGGCATGGCCAGGAACATCTATTTCGGGGGAAGCGTGTTCTTCTTCCTGATCTTCCTGGCCTTGACCTATCACACGGAGCAGACCTTTCCCGTGCGCAGCAACGACGCGCTGTTGAGCGCGGCGGTGGTGCGCGGCAAGACGGTCTGGGAGCAGAACAACTGCATCGGCTGCCACACGCTGCTGGGCGAGGGCGCGTACTTCGCGCCGGAGCTGGGCAACGTGTTCCAGCGCCGCGGCGGCGAGGAGGGCTTCAAGCCCTTCCTGCAGGCCTGGATGAAGATGCAACCCCTGGGCGTGCCCGGACGCCGGGCCATGCCGCAATTCAACCTGAGCCAGCAGGAGGTCGACGACATCGCCGAATTCCTCAAGTGGAGCTCGAAGATCAATACCAATGGCTGGCCGCCAAACAAGGAGGGCTGAACGATGCGTCTTGCCAATCCACACCTGAAATTTGCCTCGCAAGCCGTGGCCAAACCCTACTTCGTGTTTGCCCTGATGCTGTTTCTCGGCCAGGTGCTGTTCGGTTTGATCATGGGCCTGCAATACGTGATCGGGGACTTCCTGTTCCCGATCATTCCCTTCAACGTGGCGCGCATGGTCCACACCAACCTGCTGATCGTCTGGCTGCTGTTCGGCTTCATGGGGGCGGCCTACTACCTGATCCCGGAAGAGGCCGACCGTGAACTGCACAGCCCGAAACTGGCGCTGCTGCTGTTCTGGGTGTTCGCCGCCGCCGGCGTGCTGACCATCCTCGGCTACCTGCTGGTGCCCTACGCGGGCCTGGCCCGGCTGACCCACAACGAGCTGCTGCCGACCATGGGTCGCGAGTTCCTCGAACAGCCGACCATCACCAAGATGGGCATAGTGGTGGTGTGCCTGGGCTTTCTCTACAACATCGGCATGACCCTGCTCAAGGGCCGCAAGACCACCGTCAGCATGGTGATGATGACCGGGCTGATCGGCCTCGCGGTGTTCTTCCTGTTCTCCTTCTACAACCCGGCCAACCTGGCCCGCGACAAGTTCTACTGGTGGTGGGTGGTGCACCTGTGGGTGGAAGGCGTGTGGGAGCTGATCATGGGCGCGATGCTGGCCTTCGTGCTGATCAAGATCACCGGCGTGGACCGCGAAGTGGTGGAGAAGTGGCTCTACGTGATCATCGCCATGGCGCTGATCAGCGGGATCATCGGCACCGGTCACCACTTCTTCTGGATCGGTGCGCCGGAGGTCTGGCTGTGGGTCGGCTCGATCTTCTCGGCCCTGGAGCCGCTGCCGTTCCTGGCCATGGTGATCTTCGCCTTCAGCATGGTGAAGAACCGCCGCCGGCAACACCCGAATCGCGCCGCCACGCTGTGGGCCAAGGGCACCACGGTGACCGCGTTCTTCGGCGCCGGGGTCTGGGGTTTCCTGCATACCCTGGCGCCGGTCAACTACTACACCCACGGCACGCAACTGACCGCGGCCCACGGCCACCTCGCGTTCTACGGCGCCTACGCGATGATCGTCATGACCCTGATCAGCTACGCCATGCCGCGCCTGCGCGGGCTCGGCGAGGCGGCGGACGAGCGCTCGCAGACCCTGGAAGTCTGGGGCTTCTGGCTGATGACCCTGTCGATGGTGATGATCACCCTGTTGCTCACCGCCGCCGGCGTGGTCCAGGTGCTGCTGCAACGCTGGGCCGAGGACGGTACGGCGATGCCGTTCATGGCCACGGTGGAGCATCTCAGTGGGCTGTTCTGGGCGCGCCTGGTCAGCGGGCTGGGGTTCTTCGCTGGGCTGCTGTGCTACCTGCTGAGCTTCCGCCAACGCGGCCGCGCCGCCTTGCGCGCGCCGGCTCCGGTGGTGTCCTCATAAATGGCCGCCTGTAGCCGCCTGTAGCCGCTGCCGAGCGCAGCGAGGCTGCGATCGGCAGCGCAGCGGCCGCAAACCGGGCCATGCGGTCTTTCTGGCAAACCGGGTGCACAGGTTTTGCGAGGACTGCGTCCTCGATCGCAGCCTCGCAGGCTCGGCAGCGGCTACAGGACAACGCACGACGGCGGTGTGTAGCCGCGGACCGTTTTTTTGCACTGGAAATAAGGAGGCTCCATGGCCTTCACCCTGGAACTGGAAGAGTGGGTCGGCAGTGTCTGGCATCGTTTTATCACCCGGCGCGCCAGCGTGGATTTTCCCGAGGCGCGGGTCGAACTGGCGCCGCGTCAACGTGCCCTGGCCCTGCTGTTGCGGGCCATGGGCGGCGAGGGGCGCGGCGTCGAGGCGGCCAGCGAGCGCGACCTGCTGTTGCGCCGCAGCCTGTTGCAGCAGATCGCCGGCACCTGCCGGCAACTGCCCCTGGCCTGGTGCGACGCCGACAACCTGCGCCTGCCGGCCAGCCTCGCGGTGTTCCCCGAGGCGGCGTTGAACGAGGAGCTGTATCGCTGGCTGGCCCTGCTGGCGGCGCAGTCCGGGCCGATGCGCCATTGGGGCCGGGACAATCAGCGCTGGACCCGGCGCCTGTTGCAGCGCTACCCGGCGTTGCGTGGCCGCTACCGGCGGCTGGTGGAGGCGCACCTGCAACTGCGCCCGGATCCGGCCTCGTTGAGCCGCCCCGAGGCCGCGCTGGAGCGGGCCTTGTGCCAGGCCCTGCGCGAGCCCGGCAGTGTCGCCGAGTTTCCTCGCAGCGAACGGGCGGCCTGGCCGGTGCAGTTGTGGCTGTACCCGCCGTTGCACCTGGCCAGCCCGCTGGCCGCCGATCTTGAGGATTCGCCGGAAGACCTGGCCACCACTGCCGGCGAGCAGCCGGGCGGGCGCAAGCGCGCCAGCCGGGTCGAGGACCAGAGTCGCGACGGCGGCCTGCTGATTGTGCGCCTGGAGAACCTGTTCAGCTGGACCGAACACGTGGACCTGGACCGCTGGGCCGACGACAGCGAAGACCCGGACGCCGCCCGGGTCGCCGCCGACCTGGACGAACTGACCCTGTCGCGCACCCGCCTGCGCAAGGGCGGCGGCCTCAAGCTGCACCTCGACCTGCCGCCAGCGGACGTCGACGACATCCCCCTGGGCGAGGGCATCCACTTGCCGGAATGGGACTACCGCAAGGGGCGCCTGCAGGAAGATTTCGTCAACCTGCAGATGCTGGTGCCACGCGACTGCCAGGCACAGCCGCTGCCGTCGCGCCTGAAGCCCTCGGCGCAGCTGTTGCGGCGGCAGTTCCAGCAGTTGCGCAACGACCGCCAGTGGTTGCGCCAGCAACCCCAGGGCTCGGAACTGGACATGCAGGCCTGGCTGGATTTTCACGTCGAGCGCGCCCATGGCGCCTGTGCCGAGCGCGGCCTGTTCATGGAGCAGCGCCAGACCCGGCGCGACCTGGCGTGCCTGCTGCTGGCCGATGTCTCGATGTCCACCGATGCCCACCTCAACGATGAGCACCGGGTGATCGAGGTGATCCGCGACAGCCTGCTGCTGTTCGGCGAAACCCTGGCTGGCCTGGGCGATGACTTTGCCCTGTACGGGTTTTCCTCGTTGCGTCGCCAGCAGGTGCGCATGCAGGAACTCAAGGCCTTCCACCAGCGTTACGACGACCACACCCGCGGGCGGATCCAGGGGCTCAAGCCGGGCTTCTACACGCGCATGGGGGCGGCGATTCGTCAGGCCACGCGCCTGCTCGCTGGCTGCAAGCGTCAGCGCAAGCTGTTGCTGTTGTTGACCGACGGCAAGCCCAACGACCTGGACCTCTACGAAGGCCGTTATGGCGTCGAGGACACCCGCGAGGCGGTACTGGAAGCGCGGCGCCAGGGGCTGACGCCGTTCTGCATCACCATCGACCGCGAAGCGGCGGCTTACCTGCCGTACATGTTCGGCGCCAATGGCTACACCCTGATCCGCCAGCCCGAGCAGTTGCCGCTGCGTTTGCCGCAGTTGTATCGGCAGTTGACCCAGCCCTGAGGCGCACGCCATGGGACACCTTCGCCGGCGAGGGGGGAAGGGTTCAATGTTCCGGGCAAACCTGGTGTGCAGGTTTTGCGAGGGCCGTGTCGCAATGCCGCCCACCAGACGATGCGTTGTTTCAGGTAGATCCAGTGCACAGGCCTTGCGAGGACTGCGTCCTCGATCGCAGCCTCGCTAACGCTCGACAGCGGCTACAGGCCTGGAGTCGTGCGCGNCCGCTGCCGAGCCTGCGAGGCTGCGATCGGGCGCGTAGCGGCCGCAAAACGGGCAACGCGTTGTTCCAGGCAAAAGCGTCCGCTAGGAGCGCGGCAGCCAGAAAAACATCGCTACGCAAAAAATCGTCAGGCCGATGCAGAACCACCCGAAGCGCCGCCGCCGGCGTTGTTCGGCGTGCGCCGCGGTGGCCGGCAGGGGCATGCCGCAATGGCGGCAGGAGCTTTGCCGAGGCGGGTTGGACTGTTGGCAATACAGGCAGACCGATCCGGCGCTCATTCGAATTGCTCCAGGCGCGGACGGTCGAGAATGACGATCTGGCGGCCGTCCTGGCTGATGATCTTTTCATCGATCAGGCGGCGGATGATCCGCGAGAAGGTCTCCGGCTGGATCGCCAGGTGGCCGGCGATCAGCTGCTTGGCCATCGGCAGTTCGAACCGGCGCTCCACCGGTTGCAGCTGCATCAGTTGCGTCAGCAGATACCGCACCACCCTGTGGGTGGCGTTCTTCAGCGACAGGGTTTCGATCTCGTTGACCCGCTGGTGCAGGCGCACGCAGAGCTTGCCGAGCAGGGCAAAGGTCAGGCGGCTATTGCTTTGCAGCAGGCGCAGGTAGGTGTCGTTGGACAGCCGATAGAGCTGGGTCGGGCCTATGGCTTCGGCCGAGGCCACATAGTCCGGCGTGTCCATCAGCATCATGGCCTCGGCGAAGGTCTGCCGTGGGCCTATGACTTCGAACACTTTTTCCTGCCCATCCGGCGTCAGGCGGTAGACCTTCACCGCGCCGGCAATCACGAAATAGAAGGCCTCGGCCGGCTCGCCCTGGCGGAACAGCAGGTCGCCCTTGTCGATGCTGAGCAACTGGCTGGCCGCCATCAGCTCGTCCAGCTGTTCCTCGTTCAGGGGCTCGAACAGGTGATGGCTGCGCAGGATCTGGTGATGCACGCGATGAAGCACCATGAATATTCATCCTTATGGTTTGGGGAGGAGGGCGGCTGTCAGACCAGGGCTGTCAGACCAGGCCGAGGGCGACACGGCTGGCGAGGGCGAGGATCGCGCCGAGGACGACAAACCATGTCAGTGGCTGGATGGTTTTTTTCAGGATGGTTCCGGCGGTGTTCATGGTGGCTCCGGTAATACGGGAGGGATTTGGGTGCCCTGTGTTCAGCAAGAGCCGGGCCAGGCGCCAGGGCCCCTGTATTCGGGGGATTTCCAGCGGCGTGGTCAAAAAGACCTGGCGATTTAGGGTGTAAATGACTAGCGAATAGTCAATTTGACCCTCTCGCTGGAAGGCGAACCCCAACGCCGCCCTGGCCGAACCCCCGGCCCGCTGGCTTGTGGTCGCTCCAGGCTGCGATCGGGCCCCGGGGCACGGCCCTTGCACTGCCAGAAAGGACGGTGGGCACAACAGCCCGCCGCATCCCGGGCAAGCTTGATTTGCGACAACGGCAAGGGCGCGCCAATGGCCGATGATGGCCGGGGATTTCATTCGCCGCGTGTCGACCGTCGCCGGGTCGGCCGCTGGGTAAAGGAGTGGGCTTGATGCAAGTACTTGACCGTCGTGCAGCGATGGCGATCGTGCCGCTGTTACGCCTGGCCTTCCGGCCGTTTTTTCTCGCCGGTTGTGTCCTGGCGCTGCTGGTGGTGCCGCTGTGGCTGACGGCGCTACAGGGTGCCCTGGGCGACTGGCAACCGGTGGGGGGCTGGCTGGGCTGGCACCGCCACGAACTGTTGTTCGGTTTCGGCCTGGCGATCATCGCCGGCTTCCTGCTGACCGCGGCGCAGACCTGGACCGGCCAGCCGGGCCTGAGCGGCAAGCCGCTGGCGGCCCTGGCCTTGCTCTGGCTGGCCGCGCGCCTGGCCTGGCTGGGCAGCGCGCCCTGGCCGCTGCTGGCCGTGCTGGAGCTGGGGTTTCCCCTGGCGCTGGCCGGGTTGATGGGCCGCATGCTGTGGAAGGTGCGCCAGCAGCGCAACTACCCGATTGTCCTGGTACTGCTGTTGCTCGCCGCGGCCGATGGCCTGTCGGTGGCCGGCCTGCTGCAAGGCCACGAAGGCTGGCAGCGCCAGGGCGTGCTGAGCGGCCTGTGGCTGGTGGCGGCGATGATGAGCCTGATCGGCGGGCGGGTGATCCCGTTTTTCACCCAGCGCGGCCTCGGTCGGGTCGCGGCCGTGGCGCCTTGGCCATGGCTCGATTATCTGCTGCTGGTGGGTTCGGCCCTGGTGGCGCTGCTGTATGCCGCCGGGCCGGCGCTCATCGCCAATACCTGGGTCGGCGCGCTGTTCCTGCTGCTGGCGGCCGCGCATCTGCTGCGGTTGTGGCGCTGGCAGGATCGCGGGCTGTGGCGCGTGCCGCTGTTGTGGTCGCTGCACCTGGCCTACGGCTGGCTGGCACTGGCGTGCCTGGGCATGGCGCTGTGGCATTTCGGCGCGCCGCTCAACCCCAGCCTGGCAGTGCATGGCCTGACCATCGGCGCCATGGCCGGGCTGATCCTGGCGATGATCGCCCGGGTCAGCCTGGGCCACACCGGGCGTGCGCTGGAGCCGCCAGCAGGCATGACCCTGGCGTTCATCCTGCTCAATCTGGCCTGCCTCAGCCGGGTGCTGCTGGTGCTCTGGCTGCCGGTGGCGGCGTTGTGGCTGGCGGGCCTGTGCTGGGCCCTGGCCTTTGCCCTGTACGTCTGGCGCTACGGGCCGATGCTGCTGCGGGCGCGGGTCGACGGGCATCCGGGCTGAGCCCTGAATAGAGCAAGGAGAAGGGCAATGCTTTATCCCTGGTTAGTGGTCATCCATCTGCTGGCGGCCATAGGTTTTATCGGCACGCTGTTCTTCGAGGTGTGCATCTGGCACACGGCGCGCCGGCAATTGGCGAGCGACGCCCAGGCGACGGCCGACCAGGCCATCGCAGTGCGTTCGCGCAAGGTCCTGCATGGCGTGGTGCTGCTGTTGTACGGCGCCGGTATCGGTCTGGCCTGGCAGCATCGAGGGGCGTTGAGCCAGCCCTTGAGCAGCAGTTTCGCCAGCCTGTTGAGCCTGAAGATCATGCTGGCCCTGAGCATCATCGGCCATTACCTGTTGCTGGCGTACTGGCTCAAGACCGCGCGGTTGAGCGCCGGTCGCGCCTGCTGGATCCGCCGCAGCGTGCTGGGGCACATGCTGCTGATCGTGGTCCTGGCCAAGGCGATGTTCTATTGGCATGGCTGAATGAAGGTGCCAGCCCCAGGGCTGGCACGGGAGGGCGGGGATCAAGCGTTCAGGGCGTTGACGAACAGCACGTTGTTTTCCAGGTGGATGTGCTGCATCAGGTCGTCGCGAAATTCGCTCAACCCGCGGTACAGCGCGCGCCAGGTGTTGCAGGCGTCGGCGGGCGGGGTGATGTGGTCGGTCAGCACCAGCAGCTTCTCCAGGGCCTCGCCATGTTGCTCGTGCTCCAGGCGCAGCACATGGATCGGCGGCGCCGCCCGGCGGCCCAGGCCTTGTTGCAGCATCGGGAACAGCACCTGTTCTTCCTTGAGCATGTGGCCTTCGAGTTCCTGCTGCATGTCCCGCAGGTGATCGGCCAGGCCGTTGGGGCAGGTGTTGCGGGCGCCATGCACCTGCTCCACGCGGCAGGCCAGGCGGATCAGTTCCGGCAGCTGTTCGCGGTGGCGGGCGTGGTAGCGGGTGAGGATATGGGCGATCAGTTGCTCGCTCGGTTCGTCGCGCCAGTCGTGCTGCCGGGCGGCGCTGTCTTGCAGCAGGTGCAGGGCCTCGGCGATCTGCACCGGGTCGAGGCCTTTGCCGAGGGCGGCGTCGCGCAGGGTTTTCTGCCCGCCGCAGCAGAAGTCCAGGTTGAACTCATGAAACACCCGGCTGGCGCCGGGGATGTCGCAGGCCAGTTGGCCGAGGCTTTGCTCCAGGAGGTTGTGCTTCGAAGCGTCTGGTTGGGACAGACCGGGTCGTTCCAGCAGTGTCGGGTTCATCAGGGTTTTCCTTATTGGAGTGGTTCCCCTGGGCCGTTGCATCCGCCATGCCAGCTGTAACTTTTTGAAAATAATGGATTAATTTTTTGTCGTGGTGCGGATGACCCCGAAGCCTCGGGGTTGAAACCACCAGAAAGGGTGATGACTACCATGTTGCGTGAAAGTCTGGCGGCCGACCTGATTGTCGAGTTGCCCAATGCCGTGCGTTTGCAGCGTCTGGTGCAGACCCTGCGGGAATACTTCAAGGCCGGGGCCGTGGGCCTGCTGCGCCTGGACGACGACAGCCTGAGGCCGCTGGCCACTGTCGGCCTGGTGCATGAAGCCCTGGGCCGGCGCTTCGTGATTGCCCAGCACCCGCGCCTGGCAGCGATCATGGCGTCCCGCGAGCCCACCTGGTTCGAGCCCGACAGCCGTCTGCCGGACCCCTATGACGGGCTGCTCGACCACCCGGACAACGGGCCGCTGGCGGTGCACGACTGCATGGGCGTGAGCCTGTATGTGGAAGGGCGGGTCTGGGGCGCCATCACCCTCGACGCGCTGCGCCCCGGGACTTTCGACCGCCAGGCGCGGGACGAGCTCAAGCGCTGCAGCCTGCAGATCGAGGCGGCGCTGCGGGTCACCCGCCTGGAGCAGGAAAACCGCAGCCTGCGCCTGTCCCGCAGCGAGCCGCAGGATGCGCGCGGGCCGGTGGAGGAGGGCGAGATCCTCGGCCAGAGCGAAGTCCTGCACCAGTTGCTCAACGAGTTGGACGTGCTCGCCGACTCCGAATTGCCGGTGTTGCTGCTGGGCGAGACCGGGGTCGGCAAGGAGCTGTTCGCCCGCCGCCTGCATCGCCTGTCCCGGCGCGCCCATAAGCCGCTGGTGCAGGTCAACTGCGCGGCGCTGCCGGAGTCCCTGGCCGAGAGCGAGCTGTTCGGTCACGTCAAGGGCGCCTTCTCCGGCGCCACCAGCGACCGCGCCGGGCGCTTCGATGCGGCCAACGGCGGCACGCTGTTTCTCGACGAGGTCGGCGAGCTGCCGTTGAGCGTGCAGGCCAAGTTGCTGCGCACCCTGCAGAACGGCGAGATCCAGCGCCTGGGGGCGGACAAGCCGCTGCATGTGGATGTGCGCATCATCGCCGCGACCAACCGCCATCTGCCGGACAGCATCCGCGAGGGGCTGTTTCGCGCCGATCTGTACCACCGGCTTTCGGTGTACCCGGTGCCGATCCCGCCGCTGCGCGAACGCGGCCCGGATGTGTTGATGCTGGCCGGGCATTTCCTCGAGCTCAACCGCAGCCGTCTCGGCCTGCGTGGCCTGCGCCTGTCGCCGGCGGCCGAACGGGCGCTGCTGGCTTACCCCTGGCCGGGCAATGTGCGGGAGCTGGAACACGTGATCAGCCGCGCCGCCCTCAAGCAGCTCAGCCGTGGCGGCAGCCGCAGCCAGATTCTGACCCTGGAGCCGGACGTGCTCGATCTCGACAGTTCGGTGAAGGGCGCGGAGCCGCTTGAGCAGTTGCCGCAGGCGGACGACGACGGACCCTTCCAGCCCCTGAGCGAAGCCGTCGACGATTGCCAGCGGCAGAAGATCCACCAGGCCCTGAGCCGCTGCCGCAACAACTGGGCCCGCGCCGCCCGGCTGCTGGAAGTCGACCCGAGCAACCTGCACAAACTGGCCCGGCGCCTGCGGCTCAAATAGCAGGCCCGAGGCTCGACGGCTGGTCATGAACTGCCTCTGTAGGAGCG